>JAYTHX010000193.1:0-5115 GCA_043732195.1 Polyangiaceae bacterium | reverse complement strand
CGGTCAGCACCTACTTCACGGTCTCCACGATGTTCTGGCTGGTGGGCCTCATCCCCGACTTCGCCACGCTCCGGGACCGCTCGAAGACGAAGTGGCGTCGCCTCGCCTACGGCGCGGTGGCCTTTGGCTGGCGCGGCTCGAACCGTCACTGGTCGAACTACGAGCGCGCGTACCTGATCCTCGCGGCGCTCTCCACGCCGCTCGTCTTGTCCGTGCACAGCGTCGTCTCCTTCGACTTCGCGACGTCGCTCATGCCCGGCTGGCACACCACGATCTTCCCCCCGTACTTCGTCGCCGGCGCCGTCTTCTCCGGCTTCGCGATGGTCATGACGCTCATGCTCATCACCCGCGCGGTGTACGGCCTGCGCAGCCTCGTGCTCATGAAGCACCTCGAGCTGATGAACAAGATCATGCTCGTGACGGGGTCGCTCGTTGGCTACGCGTACGCGATGGAGTTCTTCATCGCCTGGTATGGCGGCAACGACTACGAGTGGTTCGTCTTCAAGAACCGCGCGGGCGGCCCCTACGCCTGGGCCTACTGGACGATGATCTCCTGCAACGTCCTCAGCCCGCAGGTCTTCTGGTTCAAGCGCTTCCGCACCAGCATTCCGGTGATGTTCGTGGTGTCGATCCTCATCAACATTGGCATGTGGTTCGAGCGCTTCGTCATCATCGTGACGTCGCTGCACCGTGACTTTCTGCCGTCCTCGTGGGGCTACTTCCGCCCCACGCTGATCGACATCTTCACGTACCTGGGAACGCTCGGCCTCTTCTTCACCGCGTTCCTCCTCTTCATCCGCTGGATCCCGATGATCGCCATCGCCGAGGTCAAGGGCGTCCTGCCCGAGGCCGACCCGCACCACCACGAAGACGCGCACGCGGCACCCGCTCACGACCCGATGAACGTCCCCGCCGCTGCCGAGGCCGAGTGATGAGTGACACCGCACACCGCGACGACAAGCCGGCCGACGGACAAGCGCCCGCGCTTCTGCTCGCCGAGTTCAACACCCCCGCCGATTGCCTCCACGCCGCCGAAGCCCTGCGCGACGCCGGCTACAAGGACTTCGACGCGCACACGCCGTTCCCCGTCCACGGGATGGACGCGGCGATGGGCATGGCCGACAGCAAGCTCGGGCTGATCGTGTTCCCCATCGGCATCCTGGGGACGACCCTCGCGTTCGCCATGATGCACTGGATGAACAACATCGACTACCGGATCATCATCGGCGGCAAGCCGGCGTCGATCGCGTCGCTGCCCTCGATGATCCCGATCATGTTCGAGCTCACGGTCCTCCTCTCCGCCTTCGCCGCGGTGTTCGGGATGCTCGGCCTCAACAAGCTCCCGCGCCACCACCATCCGATCTTCAACTCCGAGCGGTTCAAGGAGTTCTCGAACGACAAGTTCTTCGTCTCGGTCGAGTCGACTGATCCGAAGTGGAGCACCGACAAGACTCGCAAGCTGCTCGAGGATCTCCATCCCGCATCCCTCGAGCTCGTCTACGACGACGAAGAGGGCGGCGAGGACCTGGAAGACGATTCAGCCCACGCGAGCGGAGCGCACGCATGATCTCCTCTCTTCGCATCTGCCAGCTCGGCGCTCTTTCCCTGTCGTTGTTCGCGCTCTCCTGCCGCGGCCAGACGTCGAAGGACAGCCCGATCGTCGGCATCCGGAACATGTACGACCAGCCGAAGTACGACATCCAGGAGGAGTCGGCCTTCTTCGCCGACCACCGCGCGATGCGGCCGCTCGTCGAGGGCGTCGTCTCTCGCGAACAAGACGTCGATCCGCGCATCGCGCAGGGACGCCTCGAGGACCAGAGCGGCTACGTGCTCACCGTCCCCAACGAGGTCGTCACCCGCATGGGCGGCGCCGAAGCCATGCTCGTGCGCGGGCGCGCCCGCTACGGCATCTACTGCGCGCCCTGCCATGACGGCAGCGGCAACGGCAACGGGCTGGTCAAGCAGCGCGCCGTCGCCGGCGGCGCGACGGCCTTCGTGCCGCCCTCGTTCCACCAGGACCGCCTCCGCCACATGCCGGACGGCCAGCTGTACGCCACGATCGCGAACGGCAAAAACAACATGCCGTCGTACACCCAGGTGCCCGTCAGCGATCGCTGGGCAATCGTCTCGTACGTACGCGCGTTGCAGATCGCACAGCCCAAGGGCGCGGAGATGACCCAGTGAGCGGCACCCAGAAAGATACGAAACCGCTCGCGCTCCACACCGCGACGTGGAAGCTCACGGGGCCGTGGGCCAGCGCGTGGAAGGTCTTCGCGACCATCGGCTTCCTCGGCGTTCTCGCCGCGGGCGCCGGCTTCACCATGGATCCGCGGCGCTTTGCCTTCTCCTGGATGTTCGCCTACGTCACGTGCCTCTCGATCGCCCTCGGGTCGATCTTCTTCGTGCTCATCCAGCGCCTGACCTCGGCGCACTGGAGCGTCACGGTGCGGCGCACGGCGGAGTTCTTCAGCTACGGCATCCTCGCGCTCATCCCGCTCTTCATCCCGGTCCTCATGTCGATGGGGCACCTCTTCCCGTGGCTCAACGCGAACCCCGGTGCCGAGCACGAGACCCCCGCCGCGGTGCACGGCTCGATCAACCCGGTCACGCCTGCGTACGCGCAGGAGGCCACCGCCCCGACCGGCCACGGCGCGTCGGCCCCGGCGACGCCCGCGGGCTTCGAGGGCGACCCCGCCGCGCACGGCGCGAGCGCCGCGGAGCAGGCGCAGCACCAGGCGCACGCGCTCATTCACGACGACGTGATGGCGAAGAAGAGCGCCTACCTCAACAAGAACTTCTTCTACTTCCGCGCCTTCCTCTACTTCCTGATCTGGACGGTCCTCGCGGTCCGCCTCTTCGGCTATTCGGCCGCGCAGGACGTCTCGAAGGACCCCGGCCTCACGCTGCGAGCCCAGGCCTTCGCGCCGCCCGCCACGATGCTCTTCGCGCTGAGCCTCACGTTTGCGGCGTTCGATTGGATCATGTCGCTCGAGCCGACGTGGTTCTCCACCATCTTCGGCGTCTACTTCTTCGCCACCGGCGTTGTCTCGAGCTACGCGGTCCTCATCCTCGTCACGATGGCCCTCCGCAAGGCGGGCCCGCTCGAGGGCGCGGTCACGGTCGAGCACTTCCACGATCTCGGGAAGCTCATGTTCGGCTTCCTCGTCTTCTGGGCGTACATCGGCTTCTCCCAGTTCATGCTGATCTGGTACGCGGCGCTGCCGGAGGAGACGACCTGGTACCACAACCGCTGGGACCACGACCCGTGGGCCACGGTCAGCATGGTCCTGCTCTTCGGGCACTTCGTGGTGCCGTTCTTCTGGACGATCTCGCGCACCTTCAAGCGCAACCTTGGTCGTCTCAAGATCGGCGCCGCGATCCTGCTCGTGATGCACGTCGTCGACATGTACTGGTTCGTGATGCCCAACTACCTCCTCGGTAAGGACGGCTTCACGTTCAGCTGGATCGACCTCGCGTGTCTCTGCGCGGTCGCCGGCACCTACGGTGCGCTGGTCTTCCACCGCATGACCAAGTTCTCCCTCGTCCCGGTCGGCGACCCGCGCCTCGAGCGCTCGCTGCACTTCCAGAACGCCTGAGGCACGCATGGCCATCGACAACACACCGCCGCGACTCCGCCTCATCATCACGATCGCCGTGATCGTGGTGATCACGCTCGTCAGCCTCGAGTTCGTGTTCAAGAGCTACTTCGCGTTCATGACCGACGAGGCGAAGCTCGAGAAGACCGCGCCCAAGACGGCCCTCCTCGCGCAGATCAAGGCCGAGAAAGAGGCGTTTGGCGGCGCAAAGCTCCCGATCGACCAGGCGATGAGCCAGATCGCCAAGGGCACGCGCCCCGAGCTCATCGATCCGAAGCCCTCGGATGACCTCGCGGCCCTCACGGGCTGGAATAAGATGCCGAAACAGACGCCGAACCCGCCGCCCGGCCCCAATGATATCCGCGGGGCCATCCCCGCCTCGACCGACGCAGGCGTGCTGGCCACCGGCGACGGCGGCGCCATCACCGACGGCGGCGCCGCGATGACGGACGCACGCGCTACCACCTCCACCGACGCCGGCACGAAGCCCGCACATCCCTGACCCGATACGTGATGAAGAACCTCCTCGAACACGCTCGCTCCACGCACCGCCGCCTCGCGCGCGCGGCCGTGGCGCTCTGCGTGCTCGTGGGGCTCCTCGTCGCGCTGCCGCGCAGCGCGGCGGCGCAGGTGTCGGCGATGCCGCCGGCCCTCGCGCACGTCGGGGTCAACGAGCACCTCGGCGCCTCCGATCCGCCGCTCCCGCTCGACACGCCGTTCCGCGATCACACGGGCAAGGCCGTGAAGCTCGGCGACTACTTCGACGGCAAGCGTCCCGTCGTGCTGACGTTCGCGTACCACTCGTGCCCCGTGCTTTGCGGGATGGTGCTGAACAATGTGGCCGCCGGGCTGCGCGGCGTCGGATGGACGGTCGGCAAGGAATACGACGTCGTCACCATCAGCATCGATCCTGACGAGACCCTGGAGAAGACCGCCGCGAAGCGCGCGTCCATCCTCCACGAGTACGGCGCATCGCGCGGTCACGACGGCAAGGGCTGGCATTTTCTCGTCGGCGACAAGGCCTCGATCGCGAAGGTCGCGGCCGCTGCCGGCTTCGAATACGAGTACGACCCCGAGATCAAGCAGTGGGGCCACCCGTCGGTCGTGATGATCACGAAGCCGGACGGCCGCATGGCGCGCTATCTGTACGGTCTCGAGTTCCCGTCGGCCGACATCAAGCTCGGCCTGCTCGAGGCGTCCCAGGGACGCAGCATCTCGACCATCGAGCAGATCATTCTCTACTGCTACCACTACGATCCGCAGGGCGGAAAATACGTCGTGGTGGCCCAGCGCGTGATGCAGGTCGGCGGCGGCGCCGTCGCGATCGTGCTGTTCGGATTCCTGGGGCTCTTCTGGGCCCGCGAGCTCCGCAAGAGCAAGAGCAGCAACCAATCTTCACCGCCGAGTGACACCCCGGCGGACGTGACCGTGTGAGGAGGCCGAAGTGAGTACGTTGATGTTGGCCCTGGATCCGCCTGCGCCGCCCCCGGCGAGCTGGCAGCTACCGCCCGCGATGTCG
>JAYTHX010000192.1:0-15452 GCA_043732195.1 Polyangiaceae bacterium | reverse complement strand
CGGACACCGGGACGTTCGCGACCACGCCTGCCACCGTCCTCACCAGCAACGCAGGGAGCTTCCGTATCGCGATGCACAGCGCTCCGGACGCGCAGCCCTCGCGCGGCGTCAACGCGCTGCGCCTCGTGGTGACGAAGGTGGCGGACGGGACGCCCGCCGTGGGCCTCCAGGTCGACGTCGTGCCATGGATGCCGGCGATGGGCCACGGCGCGTCGGTCAAGCCGTCGGTCACGCCGGGCATCGAGCCCGGGGTGTACATCGTCGACAACGTGAATCTCTTCATGCCGGGGCTGTGGGAGATCCGCGCCACCATCGGCGGCGCGGCCCAGCCTGACCATGCGACCGCGCAGTTCGAAGTCCAGTAGCCCGCGCGTCGCTGCGTTCGCGTACGGGCTGGCCGTCGCGGCGCTGGTGCTCGTGCCCCGCGCGGCGGCGGCGCAGGCGTGCTGCGCGGGCTCGGGGGCGGTGACACCGGGGCGCCTGGGGATGCACGAGGATGCGCTCGTGGCGCTGCAGGCGCGCGCCGCGCACGTGTTCGGCTCGTTCGATGGGTACGGCAACTACGCGACGCCGCGTTCCGGCGACTCCGAGCAGGACTTCGAGCAGGACGCGATCGGCGCGTTGCGGCTCCCGGGCGTCGCCTCGCGAGGGCAGCTCGCGCTGCTCGTGCCGCTGGTCGAGACGCGGCGCAGCGCGAAGGGCCTCAGCGAGTCTGGCGGTGGCCTCGGGGACGCGAACTTCAGCGGGCGCTACGACTTCCTCTACGCGGGGCAGAATCGCTACGTGCCCGGGATCGCGATCCTCGCCGGCCTCACGTTCCCCACCGGCCGTCCGCCCGAGGACGCTGGCCGCCCGCTCGCTACCGCGGCCACGGGCATCGGCGCGTTCCAGGGCAACGTGGGCCTCTCCGCCGAGCAGCTCTTCGGGTCGTTCCTCGTGACCGCCTACGGGATCGTCGCCAAGCGCGCCGCCCGCACCGCGAACGGCGTGAGCACGACGCTCGGCACGCAATGGACGGCGCTCCTCGCGGTGGCGTACTCGCTCCCGCGGGACTGCGCGGTGGCGGTCTCGGGGTCGTACACCGGCGAGGGCAACGCCGAGGTGGGCGGCGTCGAGGCCTCGCGGAGCTCGCGGCGCATCCCGATCCTCGGCGTCAGCGGCGTCGTCCCGTTGAGCGATCACTTCCGCTTCCAGGGCGGCTTCTCCGGCAACCCGCCAATCCCCGAACTCGGGAAGAACCAGATCGCGAACCTCGCGTTCTCCATCACGGGGCTCTACGCATGGTACTGAATCGCGCCATTTGCTGGCTTTTTGCGATGTATCCATTGGTCACATCGTGCGCGGCGCCGGCCGCAAAGACCGCCGCGGCGCTGCCCGCGGTCACGCTGGTGGACACCGCGGGCCAGCGCACCGCGTTCCCCGACGACCTCGCCCGCGCGAGGCTCACGGTGATCGTGTTCTACGCCGACCATTGCCCGTGCTTCCGCGTCCACCAGGAGCGCATCCGCGAGATCGTGCGCGTGTACGGCCCACAGGGGGTGAAGGTCCTCGTCGTCGACTCCGAGGTCTCGGCCACGCCTGCGGGAGATGCCCAGGCGGCAAGCGAGCGCCGCCTGCCCGCCATCGCGCTCGACCCGGGCGCCAGGCTCGCCGACGCGCTCGATGCCGAGTACGCGACGTACACGGTGGTCCTCGACGGAGCCGGCAAGGTCCGCTACCGCGGCGGCATCGACACCGACAAGAACGTGCTGCACGACGACGCCTCGCCCTTCCTGAAGGACGCGCTCGACGACCTGCTCGCGGGCCGTGAGCCGCGCGTCTCCGAGGGCAAGGCGCTGGGCTGCGCGCTCCAGAAGCGGTGACCGCGGCGGTGCGTCAAAACACCACGGACCTCCCGCGAGACGGATCGTTCATGCTCGGATCCATGAATCGCACGACGCTCGGCCTCAGCGCGCTCCTCGTCCTCGGCTCGTCGGTCTTCATCGCCTGCTCCTCCAGCACGGGCAGCACGAGCGGCGGCACCACTCCCACCGGTGCTCAGTCGACGGCGGCGGCGGTGGCGGGCGCGGCCGACACGCACTGCGCGGGCAAGCCTGTGGTGGTCGTCGACCCCGCGGCCTGCACGGCGAGCAAGACCGACGCGGGCCACGCGCACGACGAGGACGCGGGCGAGCACGACGGCGGCGCGGAGGAGGGCGGAGGCGAGCACGGCACCACGCTCCACGGCTCGGAAGGTGAGGACGACGAGTGCAAGTACCACGTCAGGTGGACCTCCTCGCCCGTCACCGCGAACGGCGACGTGACGCTCGCCGTCGTCGCCACCTACCGCAAGGACTCGTCGCCGGTCGCGGCTGCCAAGCCCTACGCGGAGATCTTCCTCGACGACACGACGCCCGGCCCCAACACGCCCGTCACCACCGCCGAGACCTCGCCTGGCAACTACACGATCGGTCCCGTGCGTTTCAGCAAGCCCGGCAAGTGGACGGTGCGCTTCCACTTCTCCGCCGACTGCGCGGACGGCGAGACGTCGCCGCACGGGCACGTCGCGTTCTTCGTCAACGTCCTGTGAGCATCCGCACGCTCGCCGGGCGCTCGCTCGCCGCGCTCGCCGCGCTCGCCGCGCTCGCCGTCGCGACGGCCGCCTCGGGCTTCGCCTGCAGCAACGGCAAGGATGCGAGCTCCTCCTCGGGAGCCGTGGACGGCGGCGGAATCGTCGATTGCCCGGACGACGTTCCGGCCGCGTGCCCCGCGGGGGCTCCGACGTACGCGAAGGACATCGGCCCGATCATCCAGGGATCGTGCGCGGTGTGCCACGCGCCCGGGGGCCGCGTGCCGGGCCAGCAGCTCGTCACCTACGACCAGGTCTACGCGCAGCGTGGCGCGATCCTCTCGCAGGTGAATGCGTGCCGCATGCCGCCGCGCGAGGGCACGGCGCTCGCCGCGGACGCCCGCAAGGCTCTGATCGCGTGGCTGGTGTGCGGCGCGAAGAACGACTGAGTGCTATCTTCCAAATTGTCGACGGCTCGGCCGTACTGTCTTCGCGGAAGCCCCATGACCTTCTTCGCCCGATCCCCAGCCATCCTCGCCGCGGTCCTCGCTCTCGTTGCGGCGGGCGTCGCGGCCTGCAGCACCAGCGACGGCGGTAGCGAGCCCGGAACGAGCGGCAGCACCACGAGCGCCTGCGCGCAGGACACCCGCAAGGACGTCTACACCGCGGGCCTCTCCAAGCAGACCGCCGCCGCGCTGTCGGTGAAGATCATGAGCGCCACGCCGGCGCCGCCCGCCAAGCTCTCGAACGAGCTCTCGCTCCAGCTGCTCGACGCGTCGGGGCAGCCGCTCGAGGACGCGACGCTCTCGGTGGTGCCGTTCATGCCCGACCACGGTCACGGCAGCGCCGTGAAGCCGACCGTCATCCCCAAGGGCGGCGGCGTCTACGACGTGACGAAGCTCTACTACCCGATGCCGGGCCTCTGGCGCGTCACCGTCACGATCCAGCTGCCGAACGCGGCCCCGCAGGACGTGGCGTTCTCGTTCTGCATCGACGGCTGAGCGTCGATCACTCGAGGCAGCGGAAGCCGCCCGCGCTCGTCCACTCGCGCGTCGCGCCGCCGAGCTCGTAGGTCGGCAGCCGGTCGAGCACCGCAGGTTCGAGATCCTTGGTGGCGACGAGATCGTCGAGGAGATCGAAGTCCATGGCGCGCATCCGAACGCGCATCGTGACGCGGTCGGGCGCGGGCACCGGGAGCACGAATGTCTTCGTGACCGAGTGGAAGAACGCGGGGTCCGAGGGGTCGGCGGTGACCGCCGCGGTGAGGTGCTCGGTCTCGTAGCGCGCGGCCTGCCAGAAGAGGTGGGTCTCCTTGCCGGCAACGTCGAACAGCTTGTCGCGCAGGAGCCAGAGGTTCGGATCGGTGACGCTCACGACCGCCTTCCGGTCGGGCACGACGCCCGTGGCGTAGACCTGCGCGCCCGCGCGGTAGCCGATCAGCTCGAGCCATACGCGCCGCTCGGCGGCGGCGCCGCTCGGGAAGCTGTGGCCTGCGAAGGCGTTGTCGAGCGTGACCTCGGCGACCACGCCCAGCGGGCTCTGCTTCACGCACAGCTTGGTGAGGAGCGTCGCGTCGAGGAGCTTCTGCACCGCGCCGCGCTGCGCTTCGGCATCGGTGAACGGCGTGAGCGCGACGTCGACCGCGGCCATCGAGTGGTCGTGCAGGCGGCGGACGGGGGCGCCGTCGACCTTCGCGGCCGGTCCGTCGCGGCCGTCCATGTGGCACTTGCCGCACGAGAGCTGCCCGGGCTTCGCGTAGAGCGAGGCCTGCCACTCGTCGAACGTGCGCTCGATGTGCGAGCCGGCGGCGGTCACGATGTCGTGGCAGGTGCCGCACATCGAGGCCGACTTCTGCTGCTCGCGGTCGTGGAGGTCCGAGTAGGCGGCGCCGTGCGGCGCGGGCATGGGATCGCCGATGCCGCCGCGCATGATCCCGTCGCCCGCGAGGCGGAGCGGGTTGTTGTGCGTGCCCTCGACGGCATCGACGGAGTGACAGAAGTAGCAGGTGACGCCCTTCACCGAGGGCGACAGGTCGGCGAGATTGAGGCCGTCCTTCGTGAGGCCGAGGCGCAGCGCGAGCGGCGCGTGGCAGCCGACGCAGAGGGAGCCCGCCGCGCCGCTCGTCTCGCGCTGCATGCGCTTGTTCATCGCGACGAAGACCGGGTCCTCGCTGGCGTATGCGTGCATGCTGCCCGCCCACTCGCGGAACGCATCCGCATGGCAGGGCAGGCAGCTGTTCGGATCCTGGAGCTGCGCGGTGGTCAGCATGACCGGCGGATCGGACTCCGACGGCGAGCAGGCGGCGAGGACCACCGCGCCCGCGAAGAGCGGCAGCGCGATGCCGGAGAGCCACTGACGATGCCTGCTGCTCACCCGCATTCGCCCTTGTTTGTTGCACGCCGCGGGGGCTTAGGAAAGCGCACGATTTTCGTGAAACGGCCGGGCTGCCTCCACTCACGAGGACCGTGTCGTCGATGCTCGTCCCCGTGTCGGTGCGCGAAGGCGCGCACTCCGGCGACTCGCTGCGCGTCTCCGCTCGGTGGGCAGGTGGTGCTCCGGGCGAGCCTCGGCGTGGACTTCTGAGGTACGATCGGGCTGTCGATGTGGAAGATCGGTGCCGCTTCGGACAACGCCCGCTTCATCCGGGAGCGTGCGCTGGCGCTCACGCCCGGGAAGGGCTCAGCGTGCTCGAGGAGCTCCGCGCCATGACCTATGACGACCCCGAAGCTCCACCCCGACTTGAGCGCGTTTTTGTGCTGTCTTCACGACCATCGCGTCCGCTTCGTGGTGCTCGGCGGGCACGTTCTCGCGACGCTGGGTAGGCCCTCGCTCCACCGATGCGCTCGACGTCCTCGTCGAGCCGACGAAGGCGAATGCGGCTCGCCTCGCAGCCGCGCTCCACGCCTTCGGCTACCCCGAGCTCGCGAAGCAGACGCCCAATCGCTTCGCGGAGCCCGAACGAATGGCGACGCTCGGTCACCCGCCGGTCGCGATCGAACTCCTCAGCAGCACCCCCGGCGTCTCCTTCCTCGAGGCGTGGCGAGGTCGCACACGGCTGACGATCGACAGCCGGCCGATTGGCTTCCTCTGGCTCGCGGAGTTCGTGACGACCAAGACTGCTTGCGGACGACCGAAGGACCTTCTCGATCTCGAGCTGCTGCGCGAGGCGGGTCTCCTTCCGGCCGCCCTCGTCCCCCGGAAGCGCCGCCGGTCCCGACCCGCTCGCTGAGCGCCGCGCTCACTCCTCGTGGTGCGCGTACGTGCGGGCCTCGAAGTCGCGCCAGGTCATCAGGACGGGCTTGTCGGCGGGGAGCATCGCCTCCGCGCGCAGGAGCTCGCCCACGCGCAGCCACGGCGCCTTCGCCACGAAGTGCGAGCACGTGCCGCTCGTCTCGCCGGCGGGCCGCTCGTTCGCGGGCGCGCACGCGAAGCTGGCGGTGTGCTGGCTGGCTGCGCCGCGCGCCGTCGCCTCCATCGTGATAGCCCTCAGCGCGAACGGGCCGTCCTTGTTTTCCACGAAGATGTCGGGCTCGTTGCCATCCTTTGCAGAGAGGTGCGCGGTGAGCAGCGCGTCGTACGTCCCGTCCGTCGCCATGGGCATCTTGCCCTTGGCGTGGTTGTGGTCGCCCGGGACGTGAGCGTGTGCTGGCGGGGCGGACGGCGCGGTGCTCGGCATCGCGCAGCCCGCGACAACGAGGGTCGACAGGACGAGGCCGCTCAGCCAAGCATCGCGAATCCACGCGGGCATCGTTCGTCCTCCGCTCGGTCTACGTTCTGAACGCACGCTCGGATCGGTCAGCCAGGCCCGGCGTCCGCGGCATCCGGTCCTGCGTCCACGCCCGTCTCTGCTTCCGCCGCGTCGACGCCTCCGTCCTTGCCCTCCTTGACGGAGGCTGCCGTGCACGTCTTCGCGTCGTAGGTGAGCTCGGCGAACTCACCGGGGAAGATTCGCTGCGTGATGAAGTCGGCGTCCTCCTGGGAGAGCGCCTGGTTCGCTGCGCAGTTCCCGCTGAAGGTCGCGTCGGAGACGAGGATCCGCAATACCTCGCCGCGGCCCACCGCGAGGAGCTCCTTCGAGCGTACGGGAATCAGCGTCGTTGGCGGACCGCCGCTCTCCGGGTCCCAGCCTGGCGCGAGCAGCGCGTAAGCCGTGTCTCGCTCGGGTACGGTACGAAGCTCGCCCGAAGTGGCCGTCGGGAGCACGGGCTCCGTGAACAGCGTCGTCTCCCACCACGTCTTGTAGACGATGATCCGGGTGGCGAGATTGCCTCCATCGGGCAGCTCTGCGAAGCCATTCTCGACAGCGGCATAGGTCGCGGTCTCGGTGTCACAGGCGGTGACGACGAGCGACGTCCCTGCGCAGAGCGTGGCAACACAGAACAGTGAGGCGAAGGCTCGGGACAGGTGCATGGTGGTGGTGCTCCTCATCAGTCGAGGTAGAGCGTGCCCATCACGCGCAGGGTGATGGGGTACTGGGGCGTGAAGTGGACATCCTCGCAGCCGTTGAAGCGGCCCGCTGCGCCACCCGCGGCGAGCTTGCCGCCGCTTCCGCAGTTGAATCCACCGGGGACCGCCGCGCCGATCGCCGGTTCGTTGCGCAGCCGACCGACGGTGTCGAACTGCGCTGCGCGGGAGCGCTGATTGAAGAGGTTCTCCACATCGAAGGCCAGGTCGAAGCGTCGCATCCGGTAGCCCGCGTGCAGATCGAAGATGGTGAAGCCCTTTGCGATGATGTCACCCTCGTCGTTGGCGGGTCGATCGGTGATTCCGTAGAAGCGAATGCCTCCGCGAAGGACCCCGGGGCCGAGAGCGTGACGCACCGAGATGCCTCCCGAGTAGGTCTGCTTCGGCGCCAGCGCCAGTCCATTGCCATTTCCAGCGTTAGCTTTGAACTGAGAGTCGGTGAACGTCAGATCGAGGTCCGCAGCGAGCCATTTCGTGAACTCGAAGCGGGTCTCCAACTCGATGCCCTGGCGCCGGGTTGCTTCACCTACCTCGGTGGTGCCCTTGTCTCCGCTCCAGACCGTCTCGTTCGCGAGGTCGAGCTGCCAGAACGCGACCGCGAGATCCCAGCGCTCGAAGAGCCGAGCGCGCGAGCCGACCTCCTCGCCGATGGCCCGGGTAAGAGGGCTCACGGCAGGCTTGGAGAACGCGCCGCGGACGTCGTTGGAGTGGAATCCGTGCCCGTAATTGACGTACACGTCGACCTCCGCAGGCGCCGCCCGGAGGGGCGAGAGGATCAGGCTCGTCTTGGGGCTGAACTGATGGGCGCTGTCGACGCCGCTCGCCGGCGCGTTGGTGTCGCCAGCGGGCGCCGTACGGTTGTCGACCGCGAAGGAAAGCATGTCGGCGCGCAGGCCGCCGTTGGCGCGAAGCCACTTGAACGGCGTGATCTCCTCGTTCACGAACGCCCCGATGAATGTCTGGTGGACGTCGTTGTTCCGCACCGCCGCGGTCTCTCGCCGTTGCACGGAGCTCCAGAGCTCCTCGTGGATGTCGTCGTTGCGGCCGTCCGCGCCAATGCTGGTGTCGAAGCGCACCTGGTCGAGCTCGTGAACGACCCGGTAGCTGAGTCGTCCGCCATAGAACGTGCGCCGATCCTTCTGCTGGATCTCGTCGCCGTTGTCCGGGTCACGGATGTAGAGCGAGAAATTCGAGAACAGATTGAAGCGGTACGCAGCGACATACGCCATCGCCTTCAGCTCGCTATTTTCCGTGGGCCGGAGCTTGTACTGAGCGGCCACCTGGTGGCGGCTCGTGTAACCGCCTTCGTCCGGGTCGATCGACCCGAAGCGCGAGATCTCTCCGCGCTCCACGGCGCGCGCGGGGATCTGTCCCGAGCCGTGCCAGGCCCCCCCGTAGCTCATCTGCGTCACGCTCAGTGTCGACGTGGGGCTGAGATCGTACGAGAGCTTGTTGAAGAGTTTGTACTTGTCCCAGTTCTCGGGGTTGTCGAAGGGGCCGTTTTGCCGGCCCACTTCAGCGGCGAAGGTGGCTCGCAGGCCGTTGTCGAACTTCGGGCTCGCGATCAAGAGGCCACGGTAGCCCGGCGCACCGTGCCCGGGAGAGCCGGTGACCCCGAGGCCGAGCGAGCTGTGCTCGAAGTTGTCACGCGAGAGCATGTTGACCGCTCCGGCCGTCGCGAAGTCACCCTGGTTTGCAAAGTAGGGACCTTTCGTGATCTCCACCCGCTCCACGACCTCCGGGATGATGAAGTTGGTGTCGGCGAAGCCCTGTCCGTGCGCATGGGAGACCATGTTGATCGGAACGCCGTCGATCGACAGCGCGAGGTCCGTTCCGTGGTCGGCGTCGAAGCCGCGGAGGAAATACTGATTGGCCTTCCCTCCGCCCGAATGCTGCACGAGCACGAGGCCCGGCGTCACGCGCAGGATGTCCTGGACGCTGCCGATGGGACGGAGCTGGAACTCGCGATCACGCACCGCGAACGACGACGCCGCGCTGATGGGGCGCTGCGCGAGAACGAGCGTCGACTGGTCGGGATCGGCCTGCCGAACGTCCGCCGGGACCGGAGCCGTCGGCGTGACCACCGGGGGCGCTTCCATGACCGGCGGCGGCGCCGGCGGGAGATGAAACTCGTACGTGAACTGGACCGCGGAGCGAATCTCGGCGCCGCCCTGACGCGCGGGCTCGAAGACGAAGCTCTTCACCGCCTCGAGCGCTGCCTCATCGAATCCATGTCCCGCCGCCGAGGTGACCTTCGCTTCCGCCACGCGGCCGTCCGCGCCGACCACCAGCTCGAGACCGACATTGCCTTCGAGCCCGAGCTTCCGTGCATCCTCCGGGTAGGTCGCCTCGGTGCGCGTCTTGAGCGATGGAGGCGAGAGCGCGGCGGGAGGTGCCGGTGCCCCGGCGTCTTGATCGGCGACCTGGGCGAGGGCGAGGCGCGGTGCCTGGGTCGAGAGGAACAGCAGGCTGGCGGCGGCGAGACGGGAAGAGATGGATCGCATGTTCGTGGGAAGGATGTCGGTGGTAACACGAACGTGTAAAATCGTGCTACGCGTTTTTCGTGGCGACGACGCGAGGGAGCGATCGACCTCCGGTGCTACGTCACGGACGCGTTCATGGATCGATCGGCGGTCGCTGCGGCGGCGAGGCGGTGAATCGCCGCAGATCCGACACGGAGCGTGACGCGTAGGTCGGGTAAGCTTCCCATGGTGTCGCTTCGTAGCTTCCTTCGCCGTCTCGCCCGCACCTCGCCGGTGGTGGTGGGCTCGGTCGTGATGCATGCGGGGCTGGCGCTGTCGCTCGTGGCCAACGGGGGCGGGCACGCCGGGGCGAGCGTGAGCCTACCGGTGGCCTCGCTCGAGGTCGACGTCGCGCCGATCGAGGCGCCGCTGCTCGAGGCGGTGCCTCCCGCGCCGCCGGTCGAAGAGCCCGATCACGACCATGACCCGCACGTGGCGACGCACACCCACGCGTACCCCGTCGCGCCGTCGCACGATGCGCACCCGCACGACCCTGCGCTGCATCACGACGCGTCTCCGCCCGCTCCCGCTCCCGCTCCCGCGGCCGACGAGCACGCGCACGAGGCCGCCTCCGCTCCCGCCGCGGCCGTCGCCGAGGCGGCGCCCGCTGCGCTGCCCACGTTCAGCATCCCCTCGGGCGCGGGTCTCGTCGCGACGAGCGGGCGCGTGAGCGCCACCGGCACCGGCAGTGGTGGTGACGCGACGGTCGTCGCGGGCGCCTCCGGTTCGGACGACGTGGTCGTGCCCGCATCGGGTGTGCACGTCGCCGCGAAGCTCGTCTCCTCGGTGGTGGCCGTCTATCCCGCGGCGGCCCGGTCCGACGATGTCGAGGGCGACGTGGGCGTCGAGTTCGTGGTCGACCGCTCGGGGCGGGTCATCGAGGCGCGCGTCGCGCGGGCCGCAGGCCACGGCTTCGACGACGCGGCGCTCACCGCGATTCGCCGCTACCGCTTCTCGCCGGCGCAGCGCGACGGTCACGCGGTCCGCGTGCGCATGCCCTGGTCGGTACAGTTCCGCCTGCGCTGACGACGCCGGGCGCGCCGGCTCACGCCTCGCGCGGTCCGAGCGGCCGAGGTCGAGCCTACCAGGCGCGTGCGTACTGGGGCGGCGTCTCGAGCTTCACGCCCAGCGTGCGCGCCGCGCGGACGGGCCAGTAAGGCTCGCGGAGCAGCTCGCGCGCGAGGAGCACCGCGTCGGCCTGCTCGCTGCGCACCACGTGATCGGCCTGCTCGGGCGAGGTGATCATGCCGACCGCGCCGGTCTTCCGGCCGGTGCGCCGGCGGATCTCCGAGGCGAAGCGCGTCTGGTAGCCGGCGCCCACGGGGATCTTCGGATGCGCGACCATTCCCCCGCTCGACACGTCGACGAGATCGACGCCCGCGAAGGACTCCACGAGCGCGCACGATTGCTCGAGGTCCCAGCCGCCGTCGGCCCAGTCGGTGGCGGAGATGCGAACGAAGAGCGGGACCGAATCGGCGATCACCTTGCGCGTCGCCTCGATGACCCGCTGCAGGAGGCGCGCGCGGTTCTCGAGGGAGCCGCCGTACGCGTCGGTGCGGTGGTTGGCGATCGGGGAGAGAAACTCGTGGAGCAAGTAGCCGTGCGCGGCGTGGATCTCGAGGACCTGGAAGCCGGCCGCGACCGCGCGCTGCGCAGCGTCGGCGAAGGCGGTGACCACGTCGTCGATGTCGGCAGTCGTCATCGCGTCGGGCAGCGGGTAGTCGTGATCGAAGGCGAGCGAGCTCGGCGCGATGGTCGGGCGCCATCCGCCCTGCTCGACGTTCAGGCCCTTGCCGCCTTCCCACGGCCTCGCGGTGCTGGCCTTGCGTCCGGCGTGAGCGAGCTGCATCGCGGGAACGGCCCCCTGCTCCGCGATGAAGCGCGCGATCGGTGCCCACGCCTCTGCCTGCGAGTCGAGCCAGATCCCGGCGTCGGCCGGGGAGATGCGCCCGCGCGCCTCGACCGCGGCCGCCTCGGTGAAGACGAGCGCCGCGCCGCCCACCGCACGGCTACCCAGGTGGACGAGGTGCCACGGGGTCGGGTGCCCCTCGTTCGCCGAGTACTGACACATCGGCGAGACGAGGATCCGGTTCTTCAGCGTGACGCCGCGGAGCGTGAGCGGTTCGAAGAGGTGCATGCCCACCTCGCTAGCACGCCCGTCAGTTCGCGACGGGCACGACCTCGAACACCTGCGCATCGGGCAGCTGCATCGCCTCGCGACCCGCCGCGCCGAGCTGGTCGCGCGGCACCTCGAGGAAGCGCTTCGCGAACGCGCTCGTGATGCGCAGCGTCACGGCGTTGCCGCTCCTCTTGCTGCGGTAGGTGGTGCGCGTGTCCGGCGCGGGAGCGTCCTTCAGGGAGAGGTTGAGCTTCCCCACGCTCGCGCCGGTGGCCGCGGAGGCGCCGTCCGCGATGCATGCATACTGCACCTCGTGCGGCGTGTAGTGCACGACCTCGAGGTCGAAGCTCCCGCGCGGCAGGCCGAGCGTGGTCAGCGCGTGGGCGCCCATACGGTAGCCCGCGACCGCCCACGGGCCGGCGCCGCCGTGCGCGCGCGCCACCTCGGCGAGCTTCGCATCGACGTCGGAGCTGGCCGGAGGCGACGCGTCGTGTGGGGGCGGAGGAGCGGCGCAGCCGACGATCAGCGCGAGCGCTGTCGCGCGGAGCATGACGTGCATGGCGGGGGCGAGCGAGACGAGCGGCATGGCGCCGAGCCTAGCAAGCGACCGCGGAGCCTGCGACGCCGTCAGTCCTCCGGCGTCTGCATCGGGCCAGCGGCGGTCCCGCCTGCGCTGCTGGAGCCGCCCGCGGCCGCGGCCGAGTAGGTCCCGCGCGTGGCCGGCGGGTGCTCGAGGTTCGGCGCTCCGAGGTCGCCGCCGTTCACGCCGATGGCGGCATCGAGCTCGCCGTCGTGGAGCGAGACGCGCTCGGACTCCTCGTCCCCGATCTTCGCGACGAACGCGCCGATCGCGCCGCCGATGAGCGCGCCCGCGGCGGCGCCGACCGGGCCCGCGGCGAAGCCCAGCGCGGCGCCGGCGATCGCGCCCCCCGCTGCTCCGCCGGCCTCGTGGAGATGACGGTCGGTGGTGGTGGTCAACGCGCCGAGTACCTGAGCGGGCGTCTTCTTCTTCTTCTTCGTGGCGGCTCGCGTTCGCATGAGCGGCGCCGCCGCAACGAGCGTGCCAAGCGGCGCGCGCGCGATCGCGCGGGGATCGCGCCGCGCGGCGCGCACGTCCTTCGCGCGCGCGCATTCCGTGCGTGCGGGCTCCGTGCGACGGATCCATGCCAGGTGGGTCACGGGCGCGGCGGGGCGGCCCTCAGCGCCAGCGCAGCGATCGCGAGCGCAACGAGGCCTCCCGCCGCGAGGAGGATCGCACCGAAGAACGGAAAGAGCAGGAACGGCGCCGCGGGAAGCGGGAAGCCGACGGGCCAGCCGAACGCGATCGGGTGCAGGACGTTCGCGCCGAGCAGCACCCCGAGCGCAGTGAGCTGATCGCGGAGGAGGCGCGGCCGATCGCGCCAGAGCGCGCGATGAAGCGCCGCCGCGGAGACGCCCGCGAGGAGGCCGATGGCCAGGCACGAGGGCACGTACGACGCGCGCGAGTTGACGGCCGTGAAGTCGAAGCTGCCGCGCACGATGACGTGGAGGAGCACCGCTGCGCCGTGGAGCGCGAGCACCCAGAGCGAGCTCGTCGCGATCGACCGCCAGGCGATCCCGCGCCGCCGCGACGCGACCACCACCATCGCCGCGAGGAGAGCGAGCCCGAGACCAAGCCGGAACAGGCGCCGGGAGCGCTCCCGCGCATAGAGCGCGCTCCAGGAGCCAATGGTCGTCCCGAGCCATGCGCCCAGCTGCTGCTCGTTCGCCGCGCGGAAGCGCGCGATCGCCGCGTTGCGATCAACGGCGTAGGCGGCGTAGGCGGTGAGGTCCACGATCTCGAAGAGTCGGTCGAGGTCGTCCTCGCCGGCGCGCATCGTCCTCGGGAAGCGAAGGCCGAGGCGCAGCGCCAGCGCCGGCGCGAGCGAGCGGCCGTCGAGCGGGGCGCGCGCGTCGCTGCGCACGATACCCGGCCCGGCGAAGCAGGTGAGCACGTGCTCGACCTCGGGCTGGCTCGACCCGTGGCCGCCGCGATCGGTGTGCCCGTGGTCGGCGGTGAGGACCACGACGTCTTGCGCGAGATCGAGGCGTGCGAGGAGCCCTTCGATCTCGCGGTCGGCCCGCGTCACCGCCGCGGCGTATTGCGCGGACGCGCCGCCGAAGGAGTGGCCCATCTCGTCGACGTAGATGGGGTGGAACAGCGCGAGATCGCCGAGCGGCGCGCGCGCGAAGAGGTCGTCGGCGATCGGCTCGGTGCGCTGGTAGTGCGTGAAGCCGTCGGGGAAGAGCTGGCCGAACCAGGGGAGATGGCTCGCGCCTTCGACGTCGAGGCCGGCTCCGTGCGCGACGTCCCAGATCGACTCCGCGGCGAGCGGCGTGGTCTCGTCGTTGTTGCGCGAACCGGTGCGGTCCGCCTCGAGGCCCGTGGAGAGGATGGCGTAGACGGGCCGGGAGACGGTGAGGGGGCCCACGTCCATGACGCGGCATTGACCGTGGCGCTGCAACGTCGCCGTGACCTTCAGCGTCTCGGCCGCCGCGCGGCGGAGACCGTCGACCACGATCACCACGGTGTGCCGCGGGCGCGGCGGAGGCGCGGCTGCTGCGACGTCGTCGACCGGCACCAGGTAGAAGCCGCGATGCTGCGGCAGGCGCGGGATGTAGGTCTCGCCGAAGAAGAAGCCGAGCGCGATGGCGAGCGCCCCGAGGAGCGCGGTCGCGAGCGCGAGGCGCTTCACCCGCCGTGGAACGCGCCGAGGCGCACGAACGTGACGAACACCAGCAGCACCACCACGACGACGCTGCCGGCGGTACCGAACAGGGTGTGGCGCGCTTTGCGGGCCTTGATCTCGTCGTCCGCGCCCTTGCCGCCGTCCGCGCGGATGCGGACGATGGCGCGCGCGTTGAACATCTCGAGGTGGCTGAGCACGAGGAGGATCAGCACGCAGAGCAGCTTGCCGTGCAGCCAGCCCTGCTTCATCAGCGCGCCGTTCTGCACGATGAAGGCCATCCCGCTGAACAGCGACCCGAACATCGCCGGCACCTCGATCTTCGTGAGGATGGTCGCCGAGAGCTTCTCGTACGCGTTGCGGACCTCGGCGGCGGTCCCCTCGCGCGCGGAGAGCTTCATGATCTGGAGCTGGGCGAACCCCGCTCCGAGATAGGCGGCGAAGCAGACGAGATGAACGAGCAGGAGCGCAGCGGTGAGCACGGCGCCACTGTACTCCCAAACGCTCAGAATTCGGGCCCCTCGGTCGGCGCCGGCAGGATCCACGGCTTCCGCCCCACGCCCTCCGGCACCGCAGCGAGGTCGACCGACGGGTCGATCAGCGGGTGCAGGCGCCGGCCGTTCAGCGTGACCTGGGCGTCGGCGTGCACCTCCACCGAGCGGCCGCGGCGCGCGTAGTCGTGGGCGATCACGTGCGCGAGCTCGAGGATCATGTCGGGCTGCGTGGACATCATCTTGATCTGGTAGGGCGTCAGGTAGTCGCTCGCGTCTACCAGCGAGCGCGCGCCCGTCGCCCGGTCGACCACGCTCAGCTCGACGACGCCGTTCTTCTCGATCAGCATCACGTTCCACGCAAAGCGAAAGCCCTGCTCCGTCCACAGCACGTTGCCGCGGTAGACGAGGTGGCGGAACGGAAAGAGCACATGCCCGCCGAGGTACGCGATCGCGAGCGCCCTTCCCCACCGTGGCAGAGGCGGGAACGAAGGCGGCCGCGCGTCGGCGGCAATGGGCGCGAGCACGCGCGCCCGCTCCAGCAGGCGCCGCGGCCAGCTCGGGTCGAAGAACACGACCGCGACCGCCGACATGATCCACGGG
>JAYTHX010000191.1:0-15471 GCA_043732195.1 Polyangiaceae bacterium | reverse complement strand
GCCCTTGCCCGCGCGCACGAACGCCACGTAGCTGTCGGCGTCGGGCTTGCCGGGCAGCCTCGGATACTTTCCTGCGCCGAGGCCGCCGGCTCCATGGCAGCGCGCGCACTTCGCGCCGAACGCGGAGGAGAGCGCCGCGGAGGTCGAGCCGCCGTCGGTCGACTTGATCGGGCTCGGATCGTCCGAGGAGCTGCACGCCATCGTCATCGTAAGAGCGAGCCCGGCGATCACCAGGGCCACCGACTTCGTCACGCTACGTCCCGCGGTCATCCATCCTCCAGTGTCTCTGTCACGGTCTCGGTTCATTGTCCGGCGGCGTCGACGATCGGCGCATCCGGCGCGGCGTCCTTCGGCGGAACGGCAGCGTCCACCGGGTCGGGCTGCTCGGGGCCGGGCGGCGCAGGGCCCGCGCCCGGTGGGATCGGCGGCTGGGCCGCGGCCTCGACCGGCGTGTACTGGCTGCCCGTCACGTTCGAGGCGCCCCTGCCGCTCGCGCCTTCGTCGTCGCCGCTCCCGCAGGCGAGGAAGGCGGTGGCGGAGCACACGAGCGAGAGGGCGGCGACCACGGACGCGCCGCGCAGGGTCTTCGACGAAGCCATCTCGCTGACGTTATCAGGGCCATCACGAACGTGGAATGTACAAGCATGGCGCACACCGGGGCTCGCCCGCGCACGCGCGCACCGGACGCGCACGCGGCCGCAGGTTGCCCTCTGCTCTCCGACGCATTTGTTCTCGTGACATCTTGTTTCGTTGACCCCGTCGCCGCGGCCCATCATCCTCGCGAGGACTCGGAGGAGCGCCTGAAGATGAGCATCTCACGCAGATTCGGCGGAGCGCGCGCGTGGACCCTCGGCGTCCTCGCGGGAGTGAGCGCGTTCGCGGGCTCGACCGCGGGCTGCAGCACCACGGCCGAGGACGACGCCGCCTCTCCGAGCTGCGTCAGCACGCGCGAGTTCTTCACGAACTCCGTCTACGGCAAGGCGCTCAGGACCTGCGCCGGCTGCCACACGCCGGGCGGCCAGGCCGACCAGCGCGGCGCGAAGTTCAAGATGTTCCCCGAGACCTACCCGGACTTCGTGTCCGCGAATCTCGACGGCATCCGCGACTACGCGAAGCTCGACTACGACGGCAAGCCGCTCCTCCTCCTGAAGCCGCTCGGCGAGCGGAGCCACGGCGGCGGCCCGGTCCTCACCGAGGACTCCGAGGAGTTCAAGATCCTCGCCGCGATGGTGAAGGATCTCCGCTCCGGCAACGAGAAGACGTGCGACGGCAACGCGCAGCTCGGCGTCGAGTACCTCGATCGCCTGGAGACCGCGCGCAAGGTCGGCATCGTGCTCGCGGGCCGCATGCCGACCGACGAAGAGCTCGCCACCGCGAACGCCTCCGACGACGATCTCGACAAGCTCGTGCTCGCCTTCACGCACGAGGAGCTCTTCTACGACCGCCTGCGCGAGATCTGGAACGACGCGCTGCTCACCGACCGCGGCCTCGACGCCGGCGTGGGCGCGACGTTCGACAACGCGCCGATGCTCTACGACGACAAGTACCCCGGCTACACCGGTGAGAACCGGCAGTGGACCTCGGCCTCGGTGACCGAGGAGCCGATGCGCTTCATCGACTACGTCGTGCGGAACGACCAGCCGTTCTCGGATATCGTGGCCGGCAACTACCTCGTCGCGAACCCGTACACCGCGAAGCTGTACGGCGTGCCGCACGACAAGCCGCTCTCCCCCGAGAACTACCTCGCGTGGAAGCGCGTCGACTTCTCGCCCGTGCAGAACGCGGTCTCGAACGCGGGCAAGGTCAGCACCGCCGGCGTGCCGGTGGCGGGTGTGCTCTCCACGCCGGCGTTCATCAATCGCTGGGAGACGACGCGCACGAACCGCGGCCGCAAGCGCGCGCGCATCGTGCTCAAGAACTTCCTCGCCACCGACATCCTCAAGTTCGCGCAGCGGCCCGTCGACTCGACGGCGCTCACGTCGGTCCAGAACCCGACCCAGAACTCGGCGCAGTGCTCGGTCTGTCACACCGTCCTCGATCCCGTCGCCGGCGGCTTCCGCGGGTTCGACGAGAACAACAACCTCGCGCGCTTCACCGCCGCGGACGCGTGGCACGACGACATGCTCCCGCCGGGCATCAACGGCGTGCAGATGCCGCCGCAGAACTACGGCAACGCGCTGATGTGGCTCGGCGCGCAGATCCCGCAGGACGCGCGCTTCGGCATCTCGGTGGCGCAGGTCATGTACCGCGGCCTGGTGGGCGACGAGCCGCTCTCGTTCCCGCAGGACCGCGAAGCGCCCAACTTCAAGGAGCACGTCCGCAGCTACAGCATCCAGAACGACTGGTTCGTGAAGATCGGCCAGGAGTTCCAGGCCTCGAAGTACGACCTCCGCAAGCTCGTGGTCGCCATCGTGAAGAGCGCCTACTTCCGCGCGAAGTCGGGCGACGCCAACCAGGACGCCCTGCACGACGCGCTCGGCCCCGGACGCCTCCTCACGCCCGAGATGCTCGGCCGCAAGTTCCGCGCGACCACCGGGCTCTACTTCTTCGCCAACGACGCGGCCTCGAAGGACGAGACCCGCGCGCGCGACGGCTACCTGCGCAGCGATCTCATCGAGGACCGCGACTGGCGCCTCACCTACGGCGGCATCGACTCCGGTGACGTGACGAAGCGCACCGACAGCATGAGCCCGATCATGCTGGCGACGAGCCAGTACACGGCGTCGATCGTGGCGTGCCGCGCCACCAGCTACGACTTCACGAAGCCGCAGGGTGAGCGCCGCCTCTTCCGCAAGGTCGACCTCAACACCACGCCCTTCACCGTGCGCGCCACCAAGGACTCGCAGCTCGTGGCCATCCCGGACGCCGAGCCGAAGATCCGCGAGAACATCAAGCACCTGTTCTTCCGCCTCCTCGGCGAGAGCGTCGACGTCGCCTCCGACGACGTGACGAAGGCCTATGGCCTGTTCGTCGACGTCTGGAAGGACCTCGAGCAGACCCAGTTCGACAAGGGCAACAACACCGGGATGTCGAACTACCGCTGCGTCGCGCAGAACGACTACGACAAGGGCGTCCGCTTCGTCACGATGGACGGCCGCCAGCAGGCCACGTTCGAGCAGCTCCGCGACCGCCCCGAGAAGGCGCCGTACGAGCCCGGCATGAAGCTGGATCGCGACGAGAACTTCACGGTGCGTTCGTGGCAGGCGGTCATGACCTACCTGCTCACCGACTACCGCTTCACGCACGAATAGGTCAGGGAGCACACGATGCAACGTCGCGACTTCGTAAAGCTGGCCACGCTCACCGGGATGTCGATGTTCCTGCCGTGGGCGACCTCGTCACAGGCACGCGCCGGCCAGACGACGTGGGGCGGTCCCTACTTCCTCCACATGCACGCGAGCGGCGGCTGGGACCCCACGCTGTTCTGCGACGGCAAGCTCACCGCGCCCGGCACGACGCCCGAGTACGAGAACCGCCTCGTCACCGCCGTCACCGAGGTCAACGGAATCCCGGTCCCGTCGGCCTCCACCGCGGGCAAGTTCTTCCTGCGCGACAACGCGGCGATCGTGGAAGACCCCACGCACTTCTTCAAGAACGCGGGCCGCGATTTTCTCGTGTTCAACGGCGTCGACACGCAGACGAACAACCACGACACCGGCGTGCAGGGGCTCGCGTGCGGCCACAATGACATCGAGCTGCCCGCGCTCGCCGCGCTCTTTGCGGGCATGGCGGCGAAGGATCGCGACGTGCCGATGGCCTTCCTCGCGGGCGGTCAGTACAACCGCACGGGTGACGTCATCGGCGTCTCGCGCTTCCCCGGCGACAAGGTCGCGCTGCTCGTGGATCCCTTCCGCGCGCAGGCGAACGACGAGAAGCCGCTCATCTCCGAGGTCGCGAGCCAGCGCATCCTCGCGCTCCGCAACGAGCGCATGGCCTCGCTCCAGTCGAAGGCCACGCTGCCGCGCAACAAGCGCACGTTGAATGCGATGCGCGACGCGATGCGCGGCGGCGCCGCCGTGAACCTGCTGAAGCAGGTGGCCTCGGCCCCCGCGCCGGGCATCGAGACGTTCACGAACGACCTCGCGCCCGAGACGCGTCCCTACCTCACGGTGCCGCAGAACATGGGCGGCCGCGCGCCGTTCCTCGACCTCGGCGCGCCGCTCGAGAACGTCCTGCGCTGCTTCCAGGCGGGCGTCAGCGCCTCGGCGACGTTCGCGCAGGGCGGCTTCGATACGCACTCGAATCACGACGTGAACCAGCAGGCGGCGATGGGCGAGTTCGTGGCGCGCATCCGCTACGTGATGCTGCGCGCCGCGCAGATGGGCCTGAAGGACAAGCTGTACGTGATGGTGACGTCCGACTTCGGCCGCACGCCCCGCTACAACACCGGCAACGGCAAGGATCACTGGAACGTGACCTCGACGCTCCTCGCCGGCCCGGGCATCCGCGGCGGCCGCGCCATCGGCAAGAGCGACGCGGGTCAGAAGTCGCTGCGCGTCGCCACCGGCGACGTCACGCGGGTGCTGCCCGACTCGGACGACGCGGGCGTCCGCATCCATGCTTCACACATCCATCGCGAGCTCCGGCGCGTGCTGGGCGTCGACAAGGCCGACTTCATCAAGGACTTTCCGCTCCCCGCCACCGACAGCGCCCTCCCGCTTCTGGCGTAGCGCAACGAGATTCACACGGCGGCTCGAAGGTACTCTCCGAGCCTCCTGCGAATCTCGGGTCGCTCAGAACTTGTACTGCGCGCCCGTGCCCAGGATGATCGCGCGTGCGCTGTACGTGCCGCCGTTGATGGCCTCGGTGTCGGTCGGGTTGCCCGCGACCGGGTTCACGCGCGGGACCCTTGCGTTCGCGGGGTCGACAGTCTCGCTGCCCAGGAGCACCAGCGCCGCCACCGCGTCGAGGCGCCAGTGCTCGCCCGGGTGCAGGCTCGCGCCGGCGCCGATGGTGACCTTGTTCGAGTCGTACGTGAGCGCCGAGACCCACTCGTTGGGGATAGCGCTGGTCTCGTAGGAGACGCCCGCGCGGAAGTCGGAGCGGATCGACTTGAAGAGCGCCTTCGTCGAGTACTCGCCGCCGAGACGCACCGAGTTCGAGTCCTGGAAGTGCCGCGGAAGCGAGATCCCCGCGACCCCGAACGGGCTCGGGAAGCCGGTGATGTTGTAGAGCTTCACGTTCTCGGGCCGGACGTCGATCGACTCGTGGAGGCTCCAGAGCTCGCGCACGTACGAGGCCTCGACCCGCAGCGAGCTGTCGCTCCCGAGAGCGGTGCGGTACTCGGCGCCCGCGCGCAGGATCGGCGGGAGCTTGAAGCGCACGCGCGCCTCGTCCCCGTCCTGGTACGCCTTGTCGAACACCGCGGCGTTGGGGAGGCGGACGTTGATGGTGGCGGGCGCGTTGATCCACGCGGGCGCCTGCGCGGAGAGCCCGAAGCGCAGGTTCTCGGTCGGGACGATCGTGAAGCCCAGGTTGCCGGTCGGCGAGACGATGGGCCCGACCTTGAGCTGGCTCAGCGAGTCGTACTGCGGATCCTCGGGTGAGCTGATGAGCCGATCCTGCGGGCTCGCGCTGAAGACCACGCGCGAGGCGAAGTTGCCGACGAGCGCCTGGAGGCCGATCCCGATGCGGATCTGCTCGATCGGCTTGTACGCGAAGTACACGCCCGTCAGCAGGAGCGTCGAGCCGTCGAGCGAGACGAGCGAGTAGCGCGATGGAGAGGGCTGCCCGTTGACGGTGAGCGGGTAGCTCGCGATCGACGCGTACGGCGCCATGATCCCCGCGGCGATCGTGAACTCCTTCTTCTCTCCGAAGTTGTAGGAGGCCCCGAGCGTGGGGATGGGGAGGAAGGGCGTGGTGCCGTCGACCTTGGGGTAGTCGTACGTGCGGACCACGCCGCTCGCGTCCGTGACCTGCGACTTGCGCGTGAACTCCGAGGAGAAGTTCACCCACGCGAGGTCGATGAAGATCGTCGACCCCGCGTCGGCGAGGCCGGCCGGGTTGTACCAGATGGCGCCCAGGTCGTCGGCGCCGGCCACGAACGCGCCGCCGCGCCCGAGCGGGCGTACGCCGCGATCGGCGGTGTAGAGGCCAGCCGCGCTCGCCTCGGTCGCCGAGAGGGCGACGAGCGATGCGAGCAGGCCAGCGAGGCCGAGGTATGGGGCGCGCAACGTCACTCGGAAGCGAGTGAACCGCCGATCGACAGCCGCTGTCGATAGGTCATTGCGTGCCCAGGCGAATGACCTCGTAGAACTGCTCGAGGCCCCGCTCCTTGTTGACGAGGAAGTCGACCACGTTCGCGCTCACCGAGGCGTAGTCGGAGCGGTTCAGCGTGCCCTCGTACGTCTGCGTGGGGTCCTTGCGGTTCACGTCGGCGATGACGTCGATGACGACCTCGAGGGGCGTCTGACCCTTGAAGTCACCGTCGTTGATGGGGGTCACGAGGTTGCCGAGCGCCACCGCGAGGACCTGGTTCGGGTCGATCTCGCGCTTGCAGATCTCGACGTTGTCCTTGTCGAAGTACCGGCCGCTCACCCGCGCGAGCAGCGCCATCTGGGCATCGACCATGCTCTTCTCGGTGACGCGGCCCTTGTCGTCGACCTTGGAGGCGTCCATCGCCGAGGCGAGTACGTGGAAGAGCGGGACGAGGTTGTCGTCGTCCCGCAGGATCTGCACGATGTCGTTCGAGGACGCGAGGATGCTCGCCAGCGCCTCGTTCTTCGACGCGGCGTCGAGCAGGTACTGCATCAGCTTCTCCATCTGCACGCGACCCTCCTGGTCGGCGCGGACGGCGTTCATCATGTCGAGCCCCGCGGAGGCGAGAGGACCGGTGAGGGTCTCCTCGGCCTTCTTCGTCAGCTCGTCACGCGCCCAGGTGCACTTCGCGTAGGGCGGCGTGAACGACTGCGGGCAGCGCGCGTTCAGCTGGGAGCGGAGGAGGTCGATGATGACGGGAATCATCTTCGGCATCGTCGGGTTCGAGAACGCCGAGCTCGACTGCGCGCCCGTGACGCCCATGAACTGGTCGACGAGCTGCGAGCGAGCGCGCCGCCAGCTGGCGCGGCGCTCTCCCTTGTCGTCCGGGTTCTGCTTCTCGAACGTGTCGAACGCGAGGTCGATGCTCGTGAGCGCGTTCGTGAGCAGGTACGCCGGCGTGACCTGCGGGGTGGTGGTGCCGTCGTTGCGCTTCGCGGTGGCGAGGCCCTTGCGGTCCTTCAGCTGGAGGGTGTTCTTCGCGTAGTCGGCGTCGACCATCGCGCGCGTGGCGGCGGCCGCGGCGTCGATGCCGGTGATGGTCGTGGTCTTGGTGCAGGCCTTGCTGATGGGGTCGACCGCGTCGCAGCGCTGGATGGGGAGGTTCTCGAGCGCCTTCATCAGCTCGACGATCGCGGGCAGCACGTCGCCGGCGAACGCCTCGGCGATGAGCGGCTCGTAGCTGTTCATGCCCGACTTCGGGCACTGCTTGTTGCCGGCGAGGCGGCACTCGTCGGCCGAGGCCTCGGGGCCGGGCCAGTTCTTGTAGGTGGCGTTGGAGAGCTGGAGGAAGAGGTCCTCGCGGCCGTGCTTCACGAACGCGCCGAGGAGCGGCGCGATGGCGTTGTAGAAGCCGAAGTTCTCCCACGTGAAGAGCGTGTAGGCGCCGCGCTGCTGGAGCCACTGCCCGCTCGGGCAGTTGCGTAGGCCGCGGATCTTGCCGTCGGCGGCGGCGTCGGGGGCGCCGGGGTTGGGATCGCCGATGATGCGCTCGGGGCACACCGAGGTGCCCATGAACTCGCCCTGGAGGTCGGCGATGAACCGGTTCGTGGTCGCGTTGACCGTGTCACCCTTGAGGTCGAAGAACACGAGCCGGTTGAGCCACGCCGGCTTGGGGGCGAGGACCTTCGAGCCGCCTTCGTTCCAGAAGCCGGTGAGACCGCTCGAGTTCTCCATGAGGCTGACGGTGGCAGCGCCGATGCCGACGACGCCGGTGCGGAGGAGATCGGGCCGCAGATAGAACGTGCCGCGCTTGTTCGCCTTGCCCGGGGGCTCGTACTGCGCCGCGTTGGCGATGGCGTCGAGGTAGAACGCCGCGAGGTTGTCGATCTTGAAGGCCTCGCACTCGGAGTACGTGCCGCCGCCGATCGGCATGTCGACGTTGAGACCGAAGGCCTTCGCGTGCACCTTCGCGTTCGGCTTGTTGCACGCCGTCACGTTGGTGGTGTCGCTGATCAGACCGAGGAAGCGGTAGAGCGCGCTGCGGTTCTTGCCGGTCTCGGGCTTGCTCCGATCGACGGGCGTGTTCATCTCGCCCTTCGAGTTCGTCGTGACGTTGAACGGCCCGCCGTTGATGTCGTTCTTGTCGTAGCCGATGTCGTCGCGGAACTGCGCATAGCGCGAGAAGATGGTGCCGAGCTGCGCGGTCTCGGGGGTGGCGAGCGCCTTCATGAGGTCCTCCAGCAGACCGGGCTCGCGCGCGATCGCCGAGATGGCATCGAGGTTCTCGTCCCAGAACGTGACCTCGCGCGGGATCTTCGCCTCGGGGTGCTGCTGCGCGATGTCGAAGGCCTTGCTCATCGAGCCGGTGACGCGCGCCATCTCCTTCTGCTTCGACGTGAAGAGCTCACGAGCGAGGGAGAGCGTGGTGTCGGTGCTGCGGTCGCTCAGGATGACGCTCATCGCGTTGATGAGGTCGAGCATCGGCGAATTCGTGTCGATGCCCTGGTACGCGACGGACTCGCCGTTCGCGTACTTCTTGGTCCTGGCGCCGCGCGGTCCGACCAGGACGTCGAGCCCGCCCAGCGTGTCCATCAGCGTCTCGTGCTTCGCCTCGACGTTCGGATTCACGAGGACCTTCATGTCCGTCATCATCTGCGCGGCGAAGGTGTGGCTCGTGTCGAGGTAGTCGTAGAGGAGCTGCGAGCCGGCCATCGCGCGGCCCGAGCTGTCGCGCGTGACCTTGCCGCCGGCCGCGCCGGGGAAGGGGAACGGCGACGGGGCGAGCGACTTGTCAGTGGTCCTGAAGCGGCCGGACTCGTCGACGTCGGGGAGCCCGTCCTTGTCGGCGTCGAGGAAGGGCGCGGGCACGGCGCCGCCGGCGATCGCCGCGTAGCCGCGGGCGTCGCGCTTGACGATGTAGCTCGGCGAGCCGCCGCCGAACGCGGGGTCGTTGGCGAAGAGGAGCTCCTGGAGCATCTCGACGTTGTCGCGCGGGCGGGTGATGACGACGCGGCCGGCCGTATCCTTCGCGCGCACGGTGAGCGCGGCGGTCTTGGGATCGGCCTTGGCGGCGAGCATCTCCTCGTGGCCGGCCTCGAGCATCTTGTTCAGCGCCGCGTTGCCGGGGCCGGGGACGGGAATGCGGTTCCCGTCGTCGTCGCGCTTGGGGTCGAGCTCGTACGGGTTGGAGTCGGCGGAGAGGAGGCGGAGGCTCGCGTTCGAGAGATCGCGGAGGCGCGGGTAGGCGACGAGCGGGCGCGCGGCGCCGAGCGCGGTGCCGATGGGACGATAGCCCTGACGGGCGCTGAGGCGCGCCCACGCGGCCTGCGCGTCGTCGCTCTTCTGGAACGCGTCCATGACGCGCGCGAGCGACTCGGTCGACTGTGGGAGCGTGCCGTCGTTGTAGAGGTCGCCCATGCGGCCGAGCATGTCGGCGATCTGATCGGTGAGGAGGCCTTCACCGCTCTTCTGCGGCGCGTCGCACGACTTCGTGTCGTCGGCATTGCCGATGTCCTTGATCGCGATCTTCGTCTCGGGAAACGTCGCGTCGAGCGCGCGGATCAGATCGGTGCGGCGGCGCGCGAGCGCCTGGATGCGCCCGATCGCAGCGTCGCGGGTGGCGCGCTGGTCCTCGAGGGTGACGAGATCCCCGTTCGCCTTGGCTCCGACGGAATCGAGCGGGGGAAGGAGCGCCTCGTCGACCTTGTCGAGGTACTCGCCGTTCGTCGGCTTGTGACAGAGGTTCCGGAACGAGGCGCCGGTCATGTCCTCGCGGAGGGCCTGCGCGCCGACGCGGTCGCAGATGACGCCGTACATCTCCTCGCCGACGGTGCCGCGCGGCGGATGCACGCGCGCGGTGTCGAGCTCGGGCGCGCAGCCCGGTCCGAAGGCGGCGAGCGCGACGAGCCCCACGAGGCCCAGCAAATGTACGGCTCTCCCTCGCTTCGCTCGGCCGACGGCCGACGGACTCGAATTGACGCAGCGCGACGGAGGAAAGCGGCTGGAGGATCCCTTGGGATCCACGTCCGATCGTCTAGACTGCACATCCGGCGCTGTCCGCGTTGTAAAACTGCGACTTTGTCGCATGACCGCCTCCCTCTCCATTTCATCGTTCTGCGAAAGGTGCGCCATGTCGGAAGGCCTCGCTAAGACCACCGCCGTCATCCTTGCAGCCGGTCAGGGGACCCGGATGAAGAGCGCCTTGCCCAAGGTGCTCCACACCATCGCCGGCCGACCGCTGGTCCATTACCCCGTCCGCGCCGCGCTCGAGGCCGGTTGCGGAGAAGTGGTCGTGGTGGTGGGCCACGGCCGTGAACACCTCGAACGATATCTGGGCGAAACATTCGGCGCCAGCGCCGCCGCCGCGGGCCGGATACCGCAAGCGTGGGCGCAGCGCGTCAAGACCGCGGTGCAGGAGGAGCAGCGAGGAACGGGAGACGCCGCGCGCTCCGGCCTCGAGGCGGTGGGCGCGGACGCCGAGCGCGTCCTGGTCTTCTACGGCGACGTCCCGCTGCTCACCGCCGACGACGTCGCGAACGTCGCGAAGCTCCTCGACGAGGACATCGCTGCGGCCGTCGCGCTGGCGACCTGCACGACGGACGATCCGTTCGGCTACGGCCGCGTGATGCGCGACGCGCTCGGGCAGATCCTCGAGATCCGCGAGCAGAAGGATCTGAAGTCCGACGCCGAGCGCGCGATCAAGGAGTGGAACCCTGGCATCTACGCGGCGAGCGTGAAGTTCCTGAACGAGGCGCTCGCTTCGCTGAAGCCGAACAACGCGCAGGGCGAGTACTACCTCACGGACATCGTGAGCTTCGCCACTGCGCGCGGCGAGCGCGTGGTGGGCGTGCCCTCGCGGCCCGAGGTCATGGACGGCGTGAACGACCGCGCCCAGCTCGCGATGGCCGACCGCACGATGGCCGAGCGCCTCGTCCGCAAGCACCGCGTGGCCGGCGTGACGGTGCGCGAGGGCGCCCGCATCGAGGACCCGGTGGTGGTGGAGAAGGACGCGATCGTCGAGAGCTTCGCGGTGCTGCGCGGCTTCACGCGCGTGGGCAGCGGCTCCCTCGTCGACGTCGGCTGCGTGCTGACGAACGCGGACATCGGCGAGGGCGTGGTCCTGAAGCCGTACAGCATCGTGACCGACGCCATCGTGCGCGCGCGCGCGCAGATCGGCCCGTTCTCGCACCTCCGTCCCGAGAGCGACATCGGTGAGGAGGCGCACGTCGGCAACTTCGTCGAGACGAAGAAGACGCGGCTGGATCGCGGCGCGAAGGCGAACCACCTCGCGTACCTGGGGGACGGCTTCGTCGGCGAGAACGCGAACATCGGCGCCGGCACCATCTTCTGCAACTACGACGGCTTCTCGAAGCAGATCACGCGCATCGGCAAGGGCGCGTTCATCGGCTCCGACTCGCAGCTGATCGCGCCGGTCACCATCGGTGACGGCGCGTACGTCGGCACGGGCACGACGGTGACGAGGGACGTCCCGGCCGACGCGCTGGCCATCGGCCGCATGAAGCAGGAGAACAAGGAGGGCTACGCCTCCCGCCTCCGCGGCAAGCTGAAGGCGCAAAAAGAAGCCGCAGCCGCGAAGAAGAAAGCGGACGTCTGACCCGCGCGCGCAAACGGATGGGCTCACAGTCGTTTTGTGGGCGGCGGGGGCTCGTTTCGGGCAGAACGGAAGGACCATGGACGCGCTTCGCATTCGCAGCACCGGTAAGCCGCTCAAGGGCAACGTTCGGATCAGCGGGGCGAAGAACGCCGCCTTGCCGATCCTCTGCGCCACGCTCCTCTCCGACGGCGCGAGCCGGCTCCGGAACGTGCCCGCGCTCCGCGACATCGACACCACCGCTGCGCTTCTCCGCTTCCTCGGGCGTGACGTGAAGGTCGACGCCCCCGAGGTGCTCGTCGCCGCCGGGTCCGACGTCCGGCCCGAGGCGCCGTACGAGCTCGTCAAGCAGATGCGCGCGAGCGTCCTGGTGCTCGGCCCCCTCGTCGCCCGCTTCGGCCGCGCGAAGGTCTCGCTCCCCGGCGGCTGCGCGATCGGCGCGCGGCCCATCGACCAGCACCTCAAGGGGCTCGAGGCCATGGGCTGCACCATCCGCCTCGAGCGCGGGTACGTGATGGCCGAGGGCCCGAACGGCGGCGGCCGCCTGCGCGGCGCCGAGGTCATCTTCGATCTCCCCACCGTCACCGGCACCGAGAACCTCATGATGGCCGCGGCGCTCGCGAAGGGCCGCACCACGCTCGTGAACTGCGCGCGAGAGCCGGAGGTCGAGGAGCTCGGTCGCATCCTCAACAAGATGGGCGCCGAGGTGAACGGCGCCGGCACCGACGTCATGCACATCGTGGGCACCGACCGCGGCGAGCTCGCCCCGTTCGATCACGCGATCATCCCCGACCGCATCGAGGCCGGCACGTACATGGTGGCCGCCGCCATGATCGACGGCGGGGACGTCCTCGTCGAAGGCGCCGAGCTCAGCGATCTCGAGTCGCTCGCGATGAAGATGCGTGCTGCGGGCGTCGAGATCACGAGCGAGGGTCACAACGTCCGCGTGCGCCGCAACGGTCCGCTGCGCGGCGTGAACGTCACCACCGCGCCCCATCCCGGCTTCCCCACGGACATGCAGGCGCAGTTCCTCGCGCTCATGTCGATGGCCAAGGGCGAGAGCGTGATCACCGAGACGATCTTCGAGAACCGCTTCATGCACGTGCCCGAGCTCCAGCGCATGGGCGCGAGCGTCGCGCTGCGCGGCAACACCGCGGTCGTGCAGGGCGTGGGGCGGCTGTACGGCGCCGCCGTCATGGCCACGGACCTCCGCGCCAGCGCCTCGCTCGTGATCGCTGGCATGGTCGCCGACGACGAGACCGAGGTGCGCCGCATCTACCACCTCGATCGCGGCTACGAGCGCATCGAGGAAAAGCTCCACGGGCTCGGCGCCGACGTACAGCGCGTGAAGGGAGCCGAAGCGTGACCGCCGCCGCGCCCGCGGCCGCTGCCGCCGTGAGCGCACGGCCGCTGACCATCGCGCTGCCCAAGGGCCGCACCATCAAGCCGGTCGCGGCGCTGCTCGCTCGCGCGGGCGTGATCGCCGGAGACGGCACGGAGGACGGCCCCGCGCGCTCGCTCGCCGAGGCGCTCGAGGGCGAGAGCCGCGCGCTCGTGCGCCGGGCCCGCTTCGGCGAGCACGCGCTCGAGCTGCTCCTCCTCAAGCCCGACGACGTTCCCACGTACGTCGAGTACGGCACCGCCGATCTCGGTGTCTGCGGGCGTGACGTCCTGTACGAGCGCGAGGTCGATGTGTACCAGCCCCTCGATCTCGGCATCGGGCGCTGCCGGCTCGTCGTCGCCGGGCGCGTCGACGTCACCTCGGCCGAGCCGGGACGCATGCCGCGCGTGGCCACGAAGTACCCGCGCGCCGCCGCCGCGCACTTCGCGCGCCGCGGCGTGCAGGTCGAGATCGTCAATGTCCAGGGCTCGGTGGAGCTCGCGCCGCTGACGGGGCTCGCCGACGTCATCGTCGACCTCGTCGAGACCGGGACGACGCTCGCGGAGAACGGCCTCGAGGTGAAGGAGGAGATCCTCGCGATCTCCACGATGCTCGTGGCGAACCGTGCGTCCTACAAGCTTCGCTCGGTCGTGCTCGGTCCGCTGGTCGCAGCGCTGCGCAGCGCCCTCGCATCGCCGTCAACGTAGACCGCCGTCGGCGCCGTCGGCGCTGGGCGTGTCGAGCCGCACGAGCGGCCGCCACTTCTTCACCGCCCCGCGGCCCACGCCCTTCACGCGCAGGAGATCCTCGACGCGCGAGAAGCGCCCGAGCCGCTGTCGGAGCACCATGATCGCCTCCGCGCGCTTCGGCCCGACGCCGGGCAGGCGTCGCAGCTCGTCGACCGTGGCGTGATTCAGGTAGACGGGGTCGGTCGCGCTCGCGCGCCCGCGCGTGGCGGGCGCCGGCGCCGGGCCGGCGAGCACAGTCGCGAGCGGATCGAGCGGCGGTGGCGTGGCGGACGACGCGGCGTCCGCCGCGACGGGCACGCCCACGGGCGCGGTGGTCGGCGCGGTATCGCGAGAGTCGGCCGCGGCGGCGATGGCTGCCGTGCTCGGACCGGCCGCCGCGCTGCGGCCCACCCAGGCGAGCACGACCAGCGCGACCGCGACCGCGACGATGCGCAGCGCGACGGGGAGCCAGGTGGACGCCCGTAGCCGTGCGAGCACGGAAGGAGCGGTAGTAGAGGAGGGGAGGGGCGGCGGGGTCTTCCAGGGGGCCATGCGCGCGCCGATTGCGAGCGCTGCGCCATGAGCACATCTCCACGATTCCGCGGAGTTCGCGCCCGTGACCCCCTGGCCCGGCCAGATCCGAGGGTGGCCTGGGCCACCCTCGCCACGCTCGCGCTCGATGCAGGGCTCGATCGCGCCTAACCCCCGAAAGACGCGAGGTTTGTCGGGAAGTCCGCGCCCGTGCTAGGCGTAGGAGGGTAACGGAGCGGAGGATTTCATGGCCGATCGTCGCGACGAAGAACTGCAGATTGCACGCATCGAAGAGGAGCTCACGCCCTCCGCCAACGGCATGGGTCGCCGCGCGTTTCTCGGAACGGCCGCTGCCACGGCCGCCGCTGCGTCGCTCGTCTCCAGGAGCGCCTTCGCCGGGCCGCCCGCCCCCGCGGCGAAGGGCCTCGCCGCCACGCCCCCCGCCGGCTTCTCTCCGTTCGCCGCGCCCGGCCGCGTCGTCAAGGTGACGAAGAAGGACTGTCTCCAGGCGAACCAGCTCTACCCGAAGCCCGAGGCGGCCAAGGAGATGCTCACGCGTGCGCTCACCGAGCTCACCGGCAAGGCCGACCTCCCGACCGCGATCCAGCAGTTCCTCCACAAGGACGACGTCGTCGTCGTGAAGGTCAACGGCATCGCGAAGCAGAACATGGGCACCAACAAGGAGCTCGTGCTGCCGTTCCTCGAGGGCATGCTCGCCGCCGGCATCCCCGCCGCGAACATCACCGTCCTCGAGCAGTACGGCGACTTCCTCGCCGGCACGCGCATCACGCCCGCGAACGTCCCCGCCGGCATCAAGGTCGTCACGCACGGCAACGGCAACGCGACCATGGAGTACCGGCTCATCCCCGGCACCGGTACCAGCACGAAGTTCACGCGCTACCTCACCGAGGCCACCGCGGCGATCAACTTCGCGCTCATCAAGGATCACTCGATCTGCGGCTACACCGGTCAGCTCAAGAACATGACCCACGGCTGCAGCATCAACCCGCACGACTTCCACG
>JAYTHX010000190.1:0-37362 GCA_043732195.1 Polyangiaceae bacterium | reverse complement strand
CGTCGGGCGCGTCCGTAAACTTGCGCAATGCGCGCCATCCGCGCTCTTCAGGTCACGACGAGCACGTGGACGTCCACGAGGTTGTGGCCCGAGGGCGCCTCGGGCAGAGCGCAGCCGAGCGCGCGCTGGAGCGCTCCAGTGTCGAAGCGCGCGAGCGCTTCGTCGACGGCCGCCGGCCCCAGCGCGCGCGCGGCGCGGGAGCCGAAGCGCTCGTCGACGATGGCGCCGCCGGTGCCGCTCTGCCCGTCGACGCCGTCGCTCGCGAACGCCGCGAAGAGCACGCGGCGGAGCGGCGAGAGCCCGCGCCCCACGAGCGTGGCCAGATGCGTCGAGCGCCCTCCGCTGCCCGCGCGCGCCGGCACCGCGAGCGAAGGCTCCGCGACGCGCACGAACACGCCGGGCGCGCGCGTCGCCCGCGCGAGATACTCGGTGGCGAGCTCGTCGGCGCTCGCTTGCGACGGCCCGAGCACGTGCACGCTCTCGCCGGCCTCGCGCAGCAGGCGCCCCACCGCCACCGCGAGCGCCTCCGGCGAGGCCACGATCTGCAGGCGCGGTCGCGCAGCGAGCGCGGCGCGGCGCGAGGGCGATCGCCGCAGCGGCGGGGACGCGAGGTCGGGGGCGAAGCGCCGGAGGATGCGCCGCGCCTCGGCGACGGTGGAGAGATCGGGCACGGTCGGCCCCGAGCCGACGTCCGCCGCGGAGCCGCCGATCACGTCGCTCGCGATGAGCGTCTCCAGCGAGCTCCGGCCCGCAGCGCGCGCGAGCCCGCCGCCCTTGATGCGCGAGAGGTGCTTGCGGACCACGTTCAGCTCCTGCACCGACGCGCCCGAGGCGAGGAGCGCGCGCGTCACGGCGCGCTTGTGCGCCAGCGTGACCTGCGCCGCGGGCGCGCAGACGAGCGCCGAGGCGCCACCCGAGACGAGCACGAGGACGCGGCTCGCCGCGGGGGCGGCCACCGCCTCGAGGCACGCGCGCCCCGCACGCACGCTGCGCGCATCGGGCAAAGGATGCGCGGCGCGCAGCACCCGCAGACGCCCGGCGATCCCCGCGCGCTCGGCCGCCCGGTGCAGGGCCACGACGGAGGTCGCGTCCGGCGCGACGACGAGACAACGTTCGATGGCGCTCCCCCAGCGCGCGATCGCGCCCGCCGCCATCGCCGGGGCGGCCTTGCCGATCGCCACCACGCGCGCCGGACCGCCGGCCGCGGGATCGAGCGCAGCCTCCACGCGCTCTGCGAGATCGAGCTCGCCGAGCGCCCGGGTGAGCAGCCGCGCGAGGTCCGCCCGCTTCATCACGGACCCCGATCGCCGAGATCGACGATGTGCGCGCCGAAGACCTGCTGCCACCCCACCGTGAGGAGGAAGAAGAGGGAGCGATCCGACGGGGTCTCGGCGTCGCCACCCGCGAGCATCGCGTCGCTCCAGCGCGCCCCGCCGTGCAAGCCGATCACCGGCCCCGTCGCGCGCGGGAAGATCGGCACCTGGAGGCCGAGCCCCGCCTGGAGGCCCGGCTTGCTCCCGAAGCTCGTGCCGACCGGCTGGAGGAACAGCGCGCCGAGCTCGAGGCCGAGCGAGTCGATCGTGAGATCGAGGTAGGCGTTTCCTGTCTCCTTGCCCTGCAGCCACTTCGCGAGGAAGAGCGGACGCAGCTCGATGCCGCCCGCGAACGCGCGGCGCGGCTCGGAGCTACTGCCCACCAGCGGTCCGTCCTCGTACGTCGCGAACACGCCTGCGGTCCACAGGTAGCGGAGACGCAGGTCGAGCGCGGCGCGCGGCGCGCCGACGTTCGCGCTGAACGTCGCGCCGAGCGCGAGCGACGCGGAGAGGTCGCCGTCGATGCGCCCGTGCGAGGTGTCCGGACCGTCGAGCGCGCTGGCCGTGCTCGCGATCGACGTCGTCGCGAGCGCGAGGAGTACGGCGGAGAGGCGCATCCTACGTCCCGAGCGCCCTCGTGATGTCGTCGCGCAGCTCGGGCGCGACGATGAGACGCGTGCGCGACATCACCTGCCCGGCGAGGCGCGCGAGCAGGAACGAGACGTCGCTCAGGGGGCGGGCCGGGCCCTTCGCGTACACGACCATCAGCGGCTCGGCCTCGCCGCCGAACGGCGTGTCGCTCGCCACGTCCAGCGCGACGTACAGGTCGGGCGGGAGGCCTCGCTGCTTTGCGACGTCACGCGCGATCTCGAGCGCCCGCTCGCGCCCTTCGGGCAGCGCCTGCTCGCCGTGGAGCTCGTAGGTCTTGAACAGCGAGCGCGCGCGCACCCGCTTGCAGAGATCGGCGAGCGGCGCGTCCTGCGAGGACTCCCACGCGTGCATCGCCACGGTGAGCGCCGCGTCGTCGAGCTCGAGGTAGTCGGCGAGCGAGGGGGGCGCGCCATGCGCCGTGAGCTCGATACCGCGCGGCGTCCCGACGAGGCGCTGCCCGTCGGCGATGAGCGCGCTCGCGCGCCCGAGCACGGTGCGGATCATCCACTCCGCCGAGCGCGTGGCCTTGTGGAGATAGACCTGCTGGAACATGAAGAGGCGGGCGAGGATGAACGCCTCGATCGCGGGGAGCCCCTTCGCGCCGTCGATGGCGAGGCCCGGCGCCTGCGCCATGCCCGAGGGCATGCCGCCGGGCGGAACGGACCGCCGCACCTCGATCGGCTGGAAGCGCAGGCTCCGGAAGAGCCAGTCGAGATCGAAGACGCCGTAACGCACCCCCGTGGAGTGCGCGTCGCGCAGGAGATAGTCGCAGCGATCGACGTCGAGCGTGCCGCTGACGGCGCGCGCGAGATACGGCAGCGGATGCTCGCCGCGGACCAGCGCCGCCACGCGCTCCGGCATGTGGGGGTCGATGCTGATCAGCACCTGGTGAACGCCCGTCGACGGGTCGAGGATGATCTTCTCGGTCCACTCCTCGTGGTGCGCCGTGCCGGGGATCGCGTCCTCGAAGAGGTGCGAGAGCGGCCCGTGCCCTGCGTCGTGGAGGAAGGCGGCGGCGAGCGCGTCCTGCGCGCGCTCGCTCGTGACCTGCTGCCAGAACGGGAGCTCGCCGTGGATCTGCCGGAGCCGCGCAAGCAGCAGCTTCATCACGTGCGCCGCGCCGATCGCGTGCGAGAAGCGCGTGTGCTCCGCGCCCGGGAACGCCACCGAGGCGACGCCCAGCTGGCGGATGCGCCGCAGGCGCTGCATCTCCGGCGTGTCCATGAGGCGGGGGATCACCAGCTCCTCGTCACTTTCGAAGGAGACGAGACCGTGCACGGCGTCGCGGAGGATCATGGGCTGGTTCCGGCTATTCTGGGCATGGCGAAGGTTCGGATGCCGCCGTCGTCCGACCAGATGCGCACGAACGACGCCGCCTCGGTCGGGACCACCGCGGTGCGCTCGGCGGCGACCGCCTTGGCGCCGAGCACGCGCTCGGCATGCCAGGAGGCGCGGAAGACCTCCTTCTCCATCGTGCCGACGGCCCAGGCCATCGGCTCGGCGGCGGCCGCGAGCGTGGCCGTGGTCAGGCCCGCCGCGCTGCGCGCGCTCACGTCGACCTCGGGCCCCAGCAGCTCCGTGACGCCCGCGGCGCGCTCGATGGTCACGCCCACGCCTTCACGCAGGAGCCGCGCGCGCGCGGTGGCGATGGCGACCGGGCTCCGGTCGGAGATCATCGCGCGTCGCCCCAGCGCATGCGCTGCGACCGCGGTGGTGCCGCTGCCCGCGAAGGCATCGACCACGAGCCCGCCCGGCGGCGTCGAGCACGCGATGATGCGCTCGAGCAACGCGCGCGGCTTCTGCGTCGGATAGCCGGTCCGCTCCGAGGAGACGGCGTGGCGGAGCGGCGGCACGTCGGTCCACAGCGCATCGACCCGGCGCTCGCGGCACCACACGCCCTCGGCGTTCTTCACGAGGAAGTACTTGATGTAGACGCGGCCGCTCGCGGTGCGGTGCACGCGCCCCAGCTGGTCCAGCTTCTCGATCGAGGCGTCGGTGTAGTCGCCGCGCGGCGCGCTGGTGAAGGGGCGTCCCTGCTCGTCGGTGCGGATCGACGACCCCTCGATCGGCTCGAGGCGCGTGGGCGGGAGGATCTTCGCGCCCGGACGGCCATAGACGACGATGGTGTCGAGCGTGCGGCCGAATTGCCCGCTGGTCGCCTGCCGGCCGAGGTTCGGCGCGCGGCGCCAGACGATCTCGTTCAGGAACTGCTCGCGGCCCAGCACCTCGTCGAGCAGCGCGCGCACCAGGTACGAAGCGCGCCAGTCGACGTGCACCCAGATGGTGCCCTTCGGCGAGAGGAGGTCGACGAGCGCATCGAGCCGCGGCGCCAGCATCTCGAGGTACGAGCCGAGGCCGCCCGCCTTCGATGTCCAGGTGTCCTCGTACGCCGGCGTGCGGACCACGCGACCGTCGGCCGGCCCGTCGAGCCGGGACTCGGCGACGTAGTCGCGATCGGAGGCGTACGGCGGGTCCACGTAGACGAGATCGACCTTGCCGCGGAGACCCTCGATCGCGAGCGTGCGCGTGAGATCGAGCACGTCCCCGTGGAGGAGCCGCGCCTCGCTGCCGGTGCCGCCGCGCGCAGGTGTCACATCGAAGAGGCGCGGGACCGTACGAGGTCCGGACTGCGGTGCACCACTCTCACCCACCTGATCGCCCGTGCGCCAGCTCCGACCCGGCCATTCGAGGCGGATCCCCTCGCCGCGCTGGCCGCGCGCGTTGCCCACCTGGCCCACCGCGGAGCGAGAACGACTGCGCGGTGGGGCAACGTGACGAGACGCCGACATGGATCGCGACCTTACCACCCCGCTCGTGTGCACTGACCTCCGGATTGCGGTAGAGTCCCGTGATTATCGTGGGGGGACGCGCACTAAAACCACTGAGGCTCGTGGACATCCTCAAGGCGTTGCCCGATGCCGAGCTCAGCTCGCTCGTCTCGCGTCTCGGAGTCCGCATCGATCCGGCGAAGCGTCTCGACCCGCCGCAACAGATCGCGCGTGCGCTCGTCGCGCTGCCCGACGTGCGCGATCCGAGCCGCCTCCCGCCCGCGAGCGTGGAGCTGCTCCATCGCGTCGCCGAGGCACGCGGCACGCTCATCGTCAGCGCGGTACCGCCCGCGCTCCAGCCGCTCATCGAACGCGGCATCGTGTTCGCGCGCTCCGAGAGCAAGGGGCAGGTCGAGCTCCTGCTCCCCGCCGCCTATCTCGTGCAGCTGCGTTCGTGGGAGGGCGAGGATCCGCGGGGCATCCGCGCGCTGCTCGCGCAGGCGCCCTTCGAGACGGTCAGCGCGATCGCGGGACACTACCTCGGACGCCCCGCCACCCCGCCGATCGCGCTCTCGCTCGAGACCGCCTGGGAGCTGCTCGGTGATCCCGAAAAGCTCGCGGAGGAGATCGAGAAGCTCTCCGCCACCGAGCGCCGCGTGCTCGAGGGCGTGGAGATGCTCGGCGGCGAGGTCGACACCGAGGAGCTCCTCGAGCTGGAGCGCGAGCCGCTGCGCCTGCGCACCGCCTCGGGCGCCACGCCTTCGCGGCGCGGCGTCGGGTTCTCGCTCGAGCGGCGCGGCCTGCTCATCCCGATGCATCCGAACCGGCACGTCGTGCCCACCGAGGTCGCGAAGATCATCGGCCATGCGCGCAACGCCGCGCGCGAGGCGCGCCGCGAGCAGGTGAAGACCTTCGTGCTGTCCGGCGATCACGCGCCCCGCCGCGCGCGCTTCTCCATGGACTCGGGCGCGTTCGCGATGGCGCTCGCGCTCGCCATCCGTGAGCCCGGCAACGAGGTGCGCCCCGGCATCGGTACTCCGAAGTCGATGGTCTCGAAGCTCGCCACGCGCTTCGGGCGCGAGCCCACGCAGGTCGCGCTGATCGTCGCGCTCTCGCGCGCGGTCGGTCTGTGGGATGCCTCGGCGATCAGCGCCAGCGCGCCCCCTGGCTCGCTCATTCTGCACGAGCTCTCGCGCCTCCTCTTTCTCGCGTGGAAGCGCGGCGGCGCGTGGGACGAAGCGCGCAGCGAGCCCGAGATGCTCCGCCTCCCCGCCGACCAGCGCGACTCGAGCGCGAGCGGCGTGGTCCGCGATCTCGTGCTCGAGGCGCTGCGCGATCTCGGCGAGAGCCGCTGGATCCCGTGGGCGAGCCTCGAGGGCTACCTCCGCACCGACCACCGCATCCCGGGCGTCGAGCGCCTGCTGCGGCGCTGGGCGGAGCGCGTGGGCGTCGAGCCGGTGCCGCCGATGGAGGTCGCGCGCCGCGTGATCCTCGAGAGCCTCCCCTCGCTCGGCATCCTCGATGTCGGCGAGGACGACGCGACCGAGGGCGACGCCCAGGTCGCGATCCGCCTCACGCCGCGCGGCCGCGCGCTCGTCGCCGACAAGGCGCCCACGCACGACGGCACGCCCTCGAAGTTCCTCGACACGCACGTGCTCCGGCTCGGACCGACCGCGAAGGTCAGCTCGATCTTTGGCATCTTCGGCTTCGTCGACGTGGGTCGCGCCGCGGAGACGCTCGATCTCGTGGTCGCCCCGCAGACCCTCGCGCGCGCCCTCTCGGCCGGCTACGAGGCGGACTCGCTGCGCCAGCGCATCGAGGCCCTCGCGCCGCTGCCCGAGACGCTCTCGCGCACCCTCGCCGCGGCGAGCGTCGTGGTGGGACGCGGCACGTACGTCCCGGCGAACGGCTTTCTCTGGGTGGACGACGGGAACGTGCGCGAGCTGCTACGCACGCGCCGCTCCACCTCGGAGCTGTTCCTCGAGCCATCACCGACGGGCGGCCTGCTGGTCTCGGCAGCCGTCGATCTCGATCGCCTCGTCCGGCGCTGCCGCACCGTGGGCGTCGAGATCGTCACCGACGGGCAGGTGCTCCGCGCGCGCTCGCTCCCTCCTCCGGCGTCGAGCACGTCGGGCGCCCACCGCAAGTCCTCGTCGACGCGCATGCCGAAGATCGACAAAGCGAGCGAGTAGGCTCGAGACGAGACCGCGGCTAGTTGTTCGCGGCGCCTTCCGTGATCCACAGCTTCAGCGTGTCGAGCTCGGCGTCGCTCAGGCGGCCCGCGGGGGGCATGCGGTCGCCGCACACGCCGTTCGGGCACGACGGGATGAAGTCCGTCAGATCGCCGGCCACCTTCGCGTAGAGGAAGCTCTTTGCGGGATCGCGCGGGACCACGAACTTGCGGCCCCGCGCGGTGCGACTGTCGCCCATGAGATCGCGGTAGATGCCGTCCGGATCGCCGAGAGGAAGGTAGATCCCCACGCCCGGGTTGCCGCTGCGATCGCCATGGCACGCGCTGAGCGCGCACGAGCCGGTGAGGATGGGCAGCACGTCCTTGCGGTACGAGCGCGGCTCCCCCGCCGGCGTTCCGATGGTGCTCCCGCTCGCCGGCCCGCCGCTCGAGATGGTCGAGGGCCCTTCGTTCGAGCATCCTGCGAGGACCGAGGCCACGACGACGAGCAAGGCCGGAAGCAGACGCATCGGTGCGAGTCTATCAGGTCGCCCGCTCGGAACGCAGACGGTCCGTGATCCAGTCGTCGGCGGGGCGGCGCGCGGTGTAGAGCACGACCTTGCCGCCGCGCACGAACACCTCGGCGGGCAGCGCGCGGCCGTTGTAGCGGCTCGCCATGGAGTAGCCGTACGCACCGGCGTCGAGGATCGCGACCTCGCCGCCCTCGATGTCGGGCAGCTCGTGGATCCCGAAGTCGTCCGAGCTCTCGCAGACCGGACCCACCACGCGGTACGAGCCGGTGCCCGCCGCGGCATCCAGCGCGACCGCGACGATGCGATGCCGTGCCTGGTAGAGCGCCGGGCGCATGAGGTCGTTCATGCCGGCGTCGATCATCGTCCAGCGACGTGGCTCGGCCACCTTGCGCTGGATGACGCGCGCGACGAGGACGCCGTGCGCGCCCACGAGCGACCGACCGGGCTCGCAGTAGAAGGAGAGGTCCTCGAGGCCCATCTCCTTCTTGATCACGAGCGTCGCCCGTATGAAGTCGGCCGGACGAACCGCGCAGCCTTCGCCGTAGTCGATGCCGAAGCCGCCGCCGCCGTCGACGAACTCGAGCGCGAAGCGCGAGCGCACCTCGCGGGCGAACGTGAACACGGCGCGCGCCGAGGCGAGGTAGCCCTCGGTGGCGGTGAGCTGCGAGCCGACGTGTGAGCCGACCCCGACCAGCGCGAGCTCGGGCGCGTGCGTGAGCGCATCGAGCGCGCGACCGACGCTCGCCAGCGGCACGCCGAACTTCGCCTCGTCATGACCGGTCGCGATGTAGCTGTGCGTGTCGAGCGCGCCGACGTCGACCGCGGGATTGATGCGGAGCGAAACGCGCGCCGCCCGGCCGACCGCGCGCGCGCGCGCGGCGATGCGCGGGATCTCCTCCGCGCTCTCGATCTGGATCGCGCCGATGCCGCCGCCGCCGGAGCCGATCGCGAGGTCGATCTCGGCGTCGGTCTTGGCGACCCCGCTGAACACGATGCCCTCGGGCTTGACTCCGCAGCGCAGCGCCAGCGTCAGCTCGGCGCCGCTCACCACGTCCGCACCGCAACGCTCGGCGGCGAGCGCCTGCACGATCGGCCCGGCCGAGTTCGCCTTCACCGCGTACGCGACGAGATGAGGAGCGCTACCGAAGCCCGCTTGCAGATCCCGCGCCTCGGCGGTGATGGCGTCGAGATCGTAGACGTAGCTCGGGGTGCCGAAGCGCGGGTCGCGCGCGATCTCGGCCAGGGAAACGCCACCGAGCGCAAGCACTCCGTCCGGACGTCGTGAAGCGGGCATGCCGGAGCAGGGAATTAGGTCACGCTGACCCCAAGCGCAAGGCGCAATTGGTGACGTCGCCGCCGGACCATCCCGCGCGCCAGGCTTGCCTTCGCTGCGTCGTTGTCTGATGCTCCGCGCGGCATGACGATCAGGCGGACGAAGCTCATTTGTACGCTCGGACCCGCATGCGACTCGGTGGAAGGGCTGAAGGCCCTCATCGACTCCGGCATGGACGTGGCGCGCTTCAACTTCTCGCACGGCTCGCACGCCGAGCACGGTGAGCGCATGGCACGGCTGCGCCAGGCGTGCTCCGAGATGAAGAAGACGGTCGCGGTCCTCCAGGATCTCTGCGGCCCCAAGATCCGCACCGGCACCTTCGACGCGCCGTTCGACCTGAGGACCGGCGCCGAGATCGTCCTCGTCGAGGGCGACATCACGACCAAGGGCTCGCAGGATCGCATTCCGATCACCTACGAGGGCCTCGCCGCCGACGTGCGCCTCAACGACCGCATCATGTTCGACGACGGGCGCATCGTCCTCCAGGTGACGCGCATCGAGGACGACAAGGTCATCGTCAAGGTCACGCAGGGCGGCGGGATGCGCAGCAAGATCGGCGTCTACCTGCCGACGCGCACGCTGCGCATCAGCGCGCTGACCGAGAAGGACAAGGAAGACCTCGGCTTCGGCCTCTCGCAGGGCGTCGACTACGTCGCGCTCTCGTTCGTGCGCCGCGCCGAGGACCTGCGCCTGGTGCGCGAGATCTGTCAGGCGTGGGGCAAGCCCACGCCGGTGATCGCGAAGATCGAGACGCCCGACGCGGTCGAGAACCTCGAGAGCGTCGTCGCCGCCTCCGACGGCGTGATGGTGGCGCGCGGCGATCTCGGCGTCGAGTTTCCGCCCGAGCGCGTGCCGGTCATCCAGCGGCAGATCCTGCTGGTCGCGCGGCGCGTGCGCCGGCCCGTCATCGTCGCCACCGAGATGCTCCAGTCGATGACGACCAGCACGCGCCCCACCCGCGCCGAGGCGAGCGACGTCGCGAACGCCGTCTTCGCCGGCGCCGACTGCGTCATGCTCTCCGGCGAGACCGCGAACGGCGCTCACCCCACGCTCGCCGCGAGCATGATGAACAAGATCGCGATGGAAGCGGAGAGCAGCCCCTTCTTCGAGCACCAGCCTTACGCCACGCGCGCCACGAGCGTCGCCGAGGCGGTGGCGCGCGGCGCGGTCAACACGGCGCGCGAGATCGGCGCGAAGTTCCTGGTGGCCTTCACGGAGTCGGGCTCGTCGGCCACGAACGTGAGCCTCGCGCGGCCGCCCGTGCCGATCGTCGCGTTCTCGCCGAACCCGCAGACCCGCCGCCGCATGGCGCTGCTCTGGGGCGTCATCCCGCGCGAGCTGCCATCGCTCAGCGACACCGACGCGCTCGTCGACTGGGTCTCGGGCGATCTGATGGCGAACGGGCTCGCCTCACCCGGCGAGCGCGTGGTCATCGTGTTCGGGGCGCCGATCGGCGTCAGCGGCAGCACGAACTCGATCCGCGTTCACGTCATCGGCTGAGCGCCACGCCGGCGCGCCTGCCTCCTCGCTTGGGCAGGCACTGCAGCGCGCCGAAGGCGCGGGAGCGGCCCGCCACGAAGCCGACCGGATCGAGCGCAAGCGAGGCGTGGTAACGCCGTGTCCACGCGAGGCCCTTGCGCGGCGGCGGACCGGGAGGCGGTCTCACGGTGGTGCTGGGCGGCGCGATCATCGGCTCCTCCGGAGGGGGAGGCTGATCGCCACCTCCGTCCCCTTCCCCACCTCGCTCTTGATGTCGACCTTGCCTCCCATCGAGGCCACGAGCCCGTACACCGCAGAGAGGCCGAGGCCGCTGCGGCCCGGGAGCGGTGGCAGGAGGCGGCCGCCGGTGAGCGTGTCCACGGTGTCGCGCGCGTAGAAGGGATCGAAGACCTTCGCGAGGCGCGCAGGGGGGATCCCGTTGCCCTCGTCGGCGACAGCGAGCACCACGCGCTCGCCATCGCGCCGCGCCGAGGCGCGGACGGTGCCGCCCTTCGGCATCGACTCGATGGCGTTCTTCGCCACCTGGAACAGCGCCTCGGCGAGCGCGCCGACGTGGCACTCCACCGGCGCCAGGCCGTCCTCGTAGAAGCGATCGACGATGACGCCGCTCCGCGCGCGACCGATCGCGCGCTCGAGCGCGAAATCCAGCATCGCGGTCACGTCGGCGGGCTCGAGCACCGACTCCTCGGCCATCGCAAAGCGCCGCAGGCGATCGATCGTGGCACGGATGCGCACCAGGCCGCCCTGCGCGCGCTGGGCATTCTTGATCACCGCCGCGGGGTCGTTGCGCTCCGCGACCTTGATGACCTGGTCGGTCGAGGCCAGGCTGATGGCGAGCGCGTTGTTGATCTCGTGCGCCATGCCGCCGACCAGCACGCGCAGCGCCTCGAGCTTCTCCACCATCACGAGCTGCTCCTGCACGCGCCGGATGCGCGCCACCGCCCCCGCGAGACGCTCGACGCGGCGAAACGAGAGGAGCGAGCGCCGCCGGCGCGTGCGCGCGATGGCGTAGCCGCCCGCGCCGAGGAGCACGAACACCACGAACGCCGAGGGTGGAGCTCCGGGACAGGAGACGGCCATCGCCACGCCGCCGATCGCAGCGATGACGGGCGCGATGCGCGGCGGCAGCGGCAGCGCGACCACCATCACCGTGATCCCGAGCGGGACCGACAGCGCGTAGGGGCTCATGATCCCGCCCGTGAGCGCCGCGACCGCGCCCCAGCCGGCGGCGAGCACCGCGGCGGCGGCGACGGTGATCGCCGTCAGCGTCGTGAGGTTGCGGCGCGCGGCGGTCGACGCGAGCGCGAGGCCGGCGAGCGCGCTCGCCGTGAGGCCCTGCGCGAGTGACACCCAGCGCGAACCGGGCGCAGCGCGGAAAAGATCGGTCAGCGCGGCGGCGCCGGTGCCCACGGCGAGCATCGCGAGCGTCGGGAGAAGGCGCGCCACCACGCGGCGGCGCTGCTCGCGCAGGAAGCGCGTGCGCGGCGTACCCGAGAGCGCCGCCCGCTCGCCCACGCGATTCGCGCGCTCCCGGAGATCGCGGGCGGTGGGCAGCGAGACGGACGCCGGGATCGACGCAGGCGGAACGCGCTCGGCCACGCGAGGATGCTACCGCGGTTCGCTCGCGCGGGCGCGGTCCTCGCTTGGTCTCCGCCGCAAGTCAGCCCGGACCCGCATGAGGATGCGCCCACGGATAGCGCTGATCGCGGCGTGCGTGCTGGAGCGAGGCCAACGTCGTGCGGACCCGGCGACCCTCGCGGCCACGGAGGCTTGGCCGTCCGTCGCGCCCTCCGCAACCGATCAGCGAGAGCACGATCACCGACCAGGGCGAGGAGCGCAGGGGAGGTGAGTCACCGGAGCCCCGCGAGACGATCCCGCGATCGTCGTCAGCGCGTCACCACGTGACGATTCCCGGATGCGTGCTCCACGTCCCGCTCGTCGTGACCGGAGCGTCCTTGCCGAGGTCGGTGACCAACAAGAGGATCGCCGCGGCACCACTGACGATCGCGACCCCGAGCGCCACGTCGGCCGCGGTGCGGAAGGTGATGCCCGTGGAGCGCGCATCGGGGTCCTGGTAGCGCGAGCTGTGCGGATCGCCGTAGTCGCTCGAGAGGGACTTCGCGCGGAGCGCCGCCACGCCGCCCGTGACCAGCGCGGCGCCGGCCAGCCCGGCGAGCGACCAGCCGACGATGCTGCGCGCAGACACGCCCGCCGACTCGGGGGGCAGCACCACCGGCACCGAGACCGCCGCCAGCGTGACCGTGACTGCGGCCTCTGCCTTCGCGGCCACGTCCACGTTGCGGCGGTCGGCGACGAAGCCCTCGGCCTCGACGCTGACCGCATGACGACCAGGCTTGATGCGCATCTCGGCGACGACGCCGCCCGTGCCGGCATCGGCGCGGCGCACCGTCTCGACCGCGGTACCGTCGACCGCGACGCGCGCGATCGGCGGCGAGACGATCACGCGCAGCGACCCGAGCCGCGAGCGCGCGTCGGCGAGGGCCTCGCGAGCGCTCGCGAGCTCGTCGGGCGAGGCGCCGCCGTCCTCGCTGAGGAAGCGCACCAGATCCTGCTCCGCGCGCACCGGGTCGTCGGTGTGCAGGCGCGCGATGGCAAGGTTGAGGAGGATGCTCGGATGCGGGAAGAGGCTCCACGCCGTCTCGAACGACGCGCGTGCGGACGTCCAGTCCTGCGCCCGCAGCTGCGCGACGCCCTTGCGGAACGCGGCGCGTGACCTCTCGCGCGCCTCCGCCTCCGCGGGCGACGGCTTGTCCTGCGCGTGCGCGGCGCGCGGCGCGACCGCGAGGGCCATCCCGAACACGATCGTTGCGACGAGTACCCGTCCGCGCGAGGTCACGAGCGGTGCCTTCAGTACCGCGGCTGCGAGGTGATATGCGGTCCACTCGACCGCGGAGCAGGCCTTCCGGTGCGCCGCCCCCTCGCGGGCCGCACCTTGACCGCGCCCGCGTCATCCAGCTCGCCGGGCGCGCTCGCGACCGGCTCCTCGCTCGCGTTCACGCTGGCGCTGGCGCTTCCGGCGACGTTCGGGCTCGGGGCCAGGCTCTCGCCCTCCCGGCCCGCCGCCGCCCCGCGAACGGCTTCCGGCCCGCGCGCGAAGAACGCCGCCACCGAGACGCCGCCGATCACGAGCGCGAACGCGGCGAGCGCGAACGCCACGCGCCCGCTCCCGCTCCCTTTGCGGAGCGAGATCCCTCCGGTGAGCGCGGTCTGCGTGGGATGCGCCTCGATCGGGATCATCCCGCCGCTGCCGTGCGCCGTCGGCTCGTGATAGCCGTGGCCCACCGTGGTCGGCGCGTCGTGCGGATCGTGGATCGTGATCTCGGTGTCGGCCGCCGCGGCGGGCGCGGAGGCGACGTCCGGCGCGCCGAGCTTGCGCCACGCCTTCAGCAGCTCCTGCGCCGACGCGAAGCGGGCCGTGGGGTCGCGCACGAGCGCCCTGGCGACGATCGCATCGAGGCCGTCCGGCACGGGGACCCGCGAGCAATCGCGGACGCGCCCGGGATCGTTCTCGAGCTTGCTGGCAAGGATCGCCATCTGGCTCGGTCCGTCGTGCGGGAGGCGTCCGCACAGCATCTCGAAGACGAGCACGCCGAACGCGTAGAGGTCGGCGCGGTCGTCGACCTTGGAGGCGCCGCGGATCTGCTCGGGCGCCATGTACGCGACGGTGCCGATCGACTCGCCCGTGCCCGTCAGATGCTGGGTGTCGACCGTGTCCATCTTGCAGACGCCGAAGTCGAGGACCATCGCGCGGACGCGCCCGCCCTTCTGCGCGAGGAAGACGTTGCTCGGCTTGAGGTCGCGATGGACGACGCCGGCGGTGTGCGCGTCGATGAGGCCACGCAGGACGTCCTCGCCGATCTGCGCGACCTCGGACCAGGGCAGCGGTCCCTTGTCCCGCATGCGCTGCGAGAGCGGCTCGCCGACGAGCCGTTCCATGACGAGGAACATCTCCTGCTCGGCGGTATCGGAGACCTCGAGCACGCGCGGGACGTACTCGCTACGGATGCGGGCGGCAGCCTCGGCCTCGCGGTGGAGGCGGGCCATCAGCGTCTCGTCGAAGACGAGCCGGCTGACCACCTTGATCGCGACCGGCGGCGCGGGCCCGGAGGTGTCGGTCGCCGCGAACACGTGTCCCATGCCGCCACGACCGATCAGCGCGTCGACGCGGTACTTGTTCCCCAGGATATCGCCGGGTTTGACAGCCACAGGGTGCGTTTCAGCATACCACACCGCGCAGCTCGCGCTTCAGCACCTTGCCGGTCGGGTTACGGGGCAGCGACTCGACGAAGACGAAGTCGCGCGGCACCTTGGGCCCCGCGAGCCGCTCGCGCGCGAAGAGCTTGAGCGCGCCTTCGTCGGCGGGGGCACCGCTCTTCATCACCACGAACGCGCGCACGCGCTCGCCCCACTCGCGATCCGGGACGCCGACCACCGCGACCTCCTGGATGCCGGGGTACTGCTCGAGCACGCCCTCGACCTCCGCCGGATAGACGTTGACGCCGCCTGAGATCACCATGTCTCGCTTGCGGCCCTCGATGAAGTAGTGCCCCGAGACGTCGCGGCGCGCGAGATCGCCGACGCTGAAGAAGCCGTCGAGCATGCTCTGCTTCGTCGCCTCCTCGTCGTCGTGGTAGCCGCTCACGAGCATCTTGTTCTTCACGTAGAGCTCGCCGACGGCGCCCTCCGCGACCTCGAGTCCGTCCTCGCCGATGAGGCGGATCTCGTTCGTGGGCAGCGCCTTGCCGATGGTGCCGGGCGCAGCGCGGAGGTCGGCGGGCTTCGCGAGCGTCACGAGACCGGTCTCGGTGGCACCGTAGAAGTTGAAGAGCACGTCGCCGAACATGTCCATGAAGTCGATGGCGACCGGCGCTGGAAGCGGAGCGCCGCCCGAGAAGATCGCGCGCAGCGTGCGGGCGTCGAACTTGCGGCGCGTCTCCGCGGGCAGATCCATCACGCGGTGGAGCATGGTGGGGACCATCGCGCTGGTGGTGACGCCGTAGCGATCGACGAGCTCGAGGAAGGTCTCCGGCTTGAACTCGTCCATGAGCACGACGGTCTGCCCGAGGATGTGCGAGAGCGACATGAAGCCGAACGCGCTGGAGTGGTAGAGCGGGCACGTGACGAGGTGCACGTCGTCGACGCGGAGCGGCGTCTCGTTGATGAAGCGGAAGGCCGCTTGCATCGCGTCCTTCGGGAACTTGCGGACCGCGCCCTTCGGCTTGCCGGTGGTGCCCGACGTGTAGATGACGACCGCCGCCTCGTCCTCGAGTCCGCCGCGGTTTGGCGCGACCTTCGGCGCGGGCTCCTCGATGAGCGCGTCGTACGGCGTCGTCGAGACGCTCGAGGCCGCGCCGTTACCTCCCACCACGAAGACGTTCTCGAGGAAGAGCGCCGGCAGCTCGTCCTTCACCGCCTCGAGGACGTGCAGCAGCTCCGCCTCGAGCACGATGCCGCGCGCCCCGGAGTGGGTGGCGAGGTAGACGAGCTCCTTCGGCGTCGAGCGCCAGGAGATCGCGACCGCCGCCGCACCAGCCCGCGCGGCGGCAGCGCCGACCTCCACGAGCTCCTGACGGTTCCGCATCATGAGGATGATGCTCTTCTTGCGATCGACGCCGCGCCGCACGAGCCCGGCCGAGACGCGATCGATGCGCTCGTCGAGCTCGGCGAAGCTCGTGCTGCGACCTCGCCAGATCAGCGCCGGCTTGCTCGGCGAGTTCCGCGCGTGGATCCGGTAGATCTGCGAGGGGTTCTGCGAGCCGCTCGTGAACACGCGGAGGAGCGCCATCAGACCGGGCGTGGTGAGCGACCACATGAGCCCGCTCTGCCTGCCGAGGCGCGCCGACGTGCGCACGCGCTCCGGAGCCTCACGGAGGTTTTCCCGGAGCGTCCGCAGCGAGCCGAGCCTCGCGCTCAAGACGTCCCACATGCCCTCAATCTATCAGGTATCCTCGACGACCATGACGGAAGCGAAGGACGACGAGCGTGCGAACGCCCGCCTCCGAGACGACCGCGCGCCGATCACGCTCCGCGTCGATTACAAGCGCCTGAACACGTTCTTTGCGGACTACACGAAGAACATCTCGAAGGGCGGGACCTTCATCCGCACGAGCAAGCCGCTCGAGATCGGCACCGAGTTCCAGTTCGTGCTCGCGCTCCCGGAGGGCGTGCAGGTGGAGCTGAAGGGCGTCGTGCAGTGGGTGATCACGGACGGCGCCGCATCGACCGAGAGCCCGGCCGGGATGGCCATCCAGTTCGTCTTCGCGGACGATGCGCAGCGGCTCGCCGTCGAGACGGTGGTCGAGGCGATGATGAACGAGGCGCTCGGCCCGTCGCTCGCGCGCAAGCTCCTCGGCCGCGAGCCGAAGGGCTAGCTCCGTCAGCGAAGTCCGTTCTTGCAGCACAGGACGCCGCCGCCGAGCGCGCCCTTCGTCACCACGTCACGCTCGTCGAGGGATCCGGTCCCACATCGGCCTTGCCCGTGCAGAGGTGCCAGCCCGACGCGCAGAGGCCGGCGGCAGCGCAGCCACGGCCGCCGGGTTTGACGCAGTTAGGCGCGAGGCCGAGCCCCGGTAGCGTCCAGCCGCGCTGTCGGGCAAGGACGAGTCGACCGCCCCCGCCTCTCCGGACGGCCCGTCGGCGCTGGTCGCAGCGTCGGGCTCCACTGCACCGTCGGAGCTGAACGTGGTGAGTGGCGCATCACCGGATCATGGCACGGGAGCATGCCCCGAGAGCGACTTTACGGGCCCGCCCAGCGGCTCTACGCTCGCCTTCGCCCACATGATGACCCGTTCGCTGCCCATTGCAGGGCGCGCCTCCCCGCAGCCCGTCGATCCGTCGCTCGACCTCGAGGACGAGATCGCTCGCCTGAAGAAGGAACGGAACGCGGTCGTCCTCGCGCACTATTACCAGGACGGCGAGATCCAGGACGTCGCCGACTTCATCGGAGACTCGCTGCAGCTCGCGCAGGCGGCGGCCACCACCCCCGCCGATGTCATCTGCTTCGCAGGCGTGCACTTCATGGCCGAGACCGCGAAGATCCTGAATCCGCAGCGGATCGTCGTGGTCCCCGACATGGAGGCGGGATGCTCGCTCGCGTCCGGCGCGCCCGCCGAGAAGGTGGCCGCGTGGAAGGCTCGCCATCCCGGCGCGGTGCTCGTCAGCTACATCAACTGCTCGGCGGCCGTGAAGGCGCTCTCGGACTACATCGTCACGTCGTCGAACGCCGAGCGGATCGTCGCGCAGATCCCGGCGGAGCAGACCGTGCTCTTCGCGCCGGACAAGAACCTCGGCGGGTATCTCAACAAGAAGCTCGGGCGGAGCATGATTCTCTGGCCGGGCACCTGCATCGTGCACGACACGTTCAGCGAGCGGAAGATCACCGGGCTCAAGGAGCGCCATCCCGGGGCGCTGCTGCTCGCGCATCCCGAGTGCGACGACGTCATCCTGCGCATGGCCGATTACGTCGGCTCGACGACCGGCATCCTCGCCTTCGCGACGAAGAGCGAAGCGCGCGAGATGATCGTCGCGACGGAGCCCGGCATCCTCCACGCGATGCAGAAGGCCTCCCCCGACAAGCTCTTCATCCCGGCGCCGCCCGAGGCGAGCTGCGCGTGCAACGAGTGCCCGCACATGAAGAAGAACACGATGGAGAAAGTCTACCTCTCTCTCCGCGACCTCGAGCCCCGCCTCGAGATGGACCCCGCGCTCCTCCGCGCCGCGCGCGTCCCGATCGACCTGATGCTGAAGCTCTCGACGTAGAGTCACGGGAGCCTCGGAGCCTCCCGTGACTCTCGGTCAGATGTCGGTCATCAGCGTCGTGACGATGTAGTCGGCGGCGAAGATGGCGACGATGCTCGAGACGACGGCCTTTGCCGTTGCCTCGCCGACACCGCGCGCGCCGCCCGTGGCGTGGAAGCCCTTCTTGCAGCAGATGGTGCTGACGATGATGCCGAAGAGCGCGCTCTTCACGAGCAGCATCCGCACGTCGGAGAACTTCACGAAGGTCTGGATGCGCTCGAAGAAGACGCCAGGGTCGATGCCTTGCCAGAGCACGGCCACTATCCAGGAGCCGAACATGCCGGCGATCGCGAAGCACAGCGCGAGCAGCGGCAGCACCAGGGTCGTCGCGAGCACCCGCGGGACGACGAGGTACTGGACCGGGCTCACGCCCATCGTGGTGATGGCGTCGATCTGCTCGGTGACGCGCATGTTGCCGATCTCGCTGGCCATGGTGCTGCCAGCGCGCGCCGTGACGACGACCGCGGCCAGCACCGGCGCGAGCTCACGGGCCAGCGCGAGCGCGACGACGCCGCCCACCATGCCCTCCGCCGAGAACTGGCGGAAGCCGACGATCACGCTGACCGTGAACGCCATCCCGGTGAACATCCCGACGAGGCCCGCGATGAAGAGCGAGCCCGCGCCGATGAACTCGATCGCGATGAGGATCTGCGAGACGCGCAGCGGCGGACGCACCAGCCAGGTGAGCGCCTTGCCGAAGAGGAGGACGGTCCCGCCCAGGTCGTCCATGAGGCCGAGGAAGGGGTCGAGGACGACGTCGAACAGGGCGAAGAAGCTCTTCGGCTTGGGCGCGTCTCCGGCTTCTTTGGTGGTTGCGTTCGCCACGAGGGACGAACCTTAGCGCGAATCGCGGCTCACTTCTCGAAGCAGTAGAGGCGGGCCTTTGCGGCCTGGCAGGCCGGGTCCTCCGTGGACCGACCCGTTGCTGCCGAGCGTGGACGTTCAGGGCTCGCGATAGAAGCGCGGCACCCGGCGCGAGATCGAGGTCATGACCTCCCACGCGATGGTGCCGGCGTGGGCCGCAACTTCCTCGGCGGTGATGGCGTCCTTGCCGAGCGCGCCTTCCTGCGCGCCGAGGACCACCACCTCGTCGCCCAGGGCCGTGCCCGGGATGTCGGTGATGTCGATCATCGACATGTCCATCGACACCGCGCCGACCACCGGCGCGCGGCGACCGCGCACGAGCACGTGACCGCGGTTCGAGAGATGGCGCGAGAGCCCATCGGCGTAGCCCATGGGGATGGTGGCGATGCGCGACGTGCGCGAGGCGCGGAAGAGCGCGCCGTAGCCCACGCTCTCGCCGGGCTCGATGACGCGCGTGTCGACGATCTCGCTGCGCACACGCATGACCGGACGGAGCTCGCTGGCCGCGCCGCCCATGGAGACCGGCGAGGCCCCGAAGATCGCAATGCCGGGGCGAACCGCGTCGTAGAGCGCATCGCCACGCAGGAGCGCGGCGCTGTTCGCGGCATGGCGGAGGATGTTGCGCGGGACCGCGCCGACGCGGACGAGGCGCGTGGTGGCGTCCTCGAAGCGCGCGACCTGCTCGGCGGTGAAGCCGGCCTCGGGCCTCCCCTCCTCGGCGTCGGCGCATGCGAGGTGCGTCATGAGGCCGACGATGCTGACCTCGGGGAAATCCCCGAGGCGCTCGGCGAAGCGCTCCAGGTCGGCCATGCGCACGCCGAGGCGCGCCATGCCGGTGTCGACCTTGAGGTGCGCACGCGCGGGACGACCGAGCGCGCGAGCCGCGCGTGCGAGGCCCTCGATCTGCGAGAGGTCGTAGACCACGGGGATGACGTCCCGCGCTGCGATCTCCTCGCACGTGCCGCGCGACTGCGCGTTGAAGCCGCCCATGACCAGGATGGGGGTGCGGATCCCCGCGTCACGGAGCTCGACCGCCTCCTCGAGGAGCGCGACGCAGAACCCCTCGGCGCCGGCGCGCTCCAGCGTGCGCGCGACGGCGGGAGCGCCGTGCCCGTAGCCGTCGGCCTTGAGCACCGGCCAGACGTGCGTGCTGCCGCCGGACGCGGTCTTCGCGTGGCGCGCGACGACGCGCAGGTTGTGGCGCAGCGCGGCCAGGTTGATCTCGGCGCGGGTGGGCCGCACGGCATCGGCCGGGGCCGCACGCCGCGGCTTGAGGACACGCACGCTGTCCGCGGCCGCCAGCACGTCGGACTCGCGGCGGCTGGAGCCGAGCGCTCCGGAAGAGGGAGGTGCGGGGGGGACGGGCTGATTCATGGGTGCGCGATCCTCTTGCACGGGGAACGCTCGTATGACTTCGAGCTATTCTCCCCATCGCACGCGCGCGTCAACCCAGGCAAGAAACCCGGGTGATATCAAGCGCTGACGGCAGAGGGACGCTCCACCTTCGCCTCTTCCTTCTGGAGCTCCTCGACCGCGAACTGGAGGCGGTAGAGGCGCGCGTAGACGCCGCCCTGGGCCATGAGCTCGTCGTGCGAGCCGGCCTCGACCACGCGACCGCGATGGAAGACGACGATGCGGTCGACGGCGCGAATCGTCGACAGGCGGTGCGCGATGACGAGCGCCGTCCTTCCCGCCATCACCGCCTCGAGCGCGTTCTGGAGGCGCGACTCGGTGTCGGAGTCGATGCTGGCGGTCGCCTCGTCGAGGATGAGCAGCGGGGTGTCCTTGTAGAGCGCCCGCGCGAACGCGAGCAGCTGGCGCTCGCCGGCGCTGAAGTTCGCGCCTCGCTCGTCGACGCGCGCCTGGAGGCCGTTCGGACGCCGCAGGAAGAGATCGAGCGCGCCGATGCGCGTGAGCGCCTGCTCGACGCGCTTCAGGTCCGGCTCCTCGTCGCTCATCGCGACGTTCGTGGCCACGGTGCCCGCGAAGAGGAAGACGTCCTGCGGCACCACCGAGAAGAGGTCGCGCAGCTCGCGCCGGTCGTAGCTCTCGATGTCCTTGCCGAGGACGCGCGCCCGTCCGTGATCGAGCTCGTAGAGGCGCAGAAGGAGCGCGGTCACGGTCGTCTTGCCCGCGCCGGTGGCGCCGACCAGCGCGACGCGCTCGCCCTTCTTCACCGTGAACGACACCTCGCGGAGGACGGGAACCCCCTTCTTGTAGGAGAACGTGACATCGTCGAGCGCGACCGCCTCGCCGGGATGGTCGTCCGCGGTGGCCGCGCCGGCGCTCGACTTCGCCTCCGATTCGAGGGACTTCTCGTCGAGCAGCTGGAAGATGCGCTCCGCGCCGCTCATCGCCGATTGCAGCACCGTGAAGCGCGTGGCGAGGAGGCTGACCGGCTCGAAGAACTGCTTGATGTACTGGGTGAACACGACCACCAGCGGGAACGTGATCGCGCTGTCACTCACGCGCTTCAGGCCGGCCCACCAGAGGATCGAGGCGATGCAGACCGTGCCCACCATCTCGATCGCCGCGTCGAGCACGGCCTCGTAGAAGACCGACTGCTGGTTGGCGTTGCGGTACTCGACGTTGATGTCGTCGAACTCGCGCGCCATGCTCGCCTCGCGCGCATAGGCCTGCACCACGCTCATGCCCGAGACCTGCTCGTTGAGGAACGCGTTGAGCCGCGCGGTCTTCACGCGGATGTCGCGGTAGGCCTGCCGGGCGCGGCCGCGCACGTACCAGACAACGGCCCCCACCACCGGCAGCGCCGCGAACGCGATCAGCGACATCCGGACGTCGAGGATCAGCATCATCGTGACGATGCCGATGAGCGAGACGAGGTCACCGATCGCGTTGAGCACGCCGGAGGCGAAGAGCTCGCCCACCGCGTCGACGTCGTTCGTCGCGCGCGTCACGAGCCGGCCCACCGGCGTGCGATCGTAGTAGCGGAGCTCGAGCCGCTGCATGAACTGGAAGATCGAGCTGCGGAGGTCGGCCATCGATCGCGCGCCGGCGATCTGCATCGTGTACATCTGCACGAACGTGAGAAACTGCGTGCCCACGACGAGGAGCGAGAGCAGCAGGCCGTAGCGGAGCAGGCCGCCCGGCTCCTCGTTCTGCGCGTTCGCCACGAGGCGGCCCATGATCAGCGGGCGGATCAGCCCGAGGATCGCGGCGAGGACGATCATCGTCAGCGACGCGATCATGAACTTCGCGTGCGGCTTCACGAACGGCCAGAGGCGCGCGAGGAGCTGCGCGTCGTAGGCGCGGCCGAGGCGCTCCTCCTCGTGGAAGTCGCGCATCGTGCCCGCGCCCCTGCGCGCGCCCTCCACCGCGTTCAGCGCGACGGTCTGCGCGGCCGCGGCCGCGCTCGGCGGGGTGTTCGGCTTCGCGCTCATGCGACCACCGGGGGCGGGAGCGGCTCCTCGACGTCGATCGCTTCGACCTCGGACTTCGCCGATTGCTCGGCGGCGAACTTCGCGTAGAGGCCGCCGGCCTCCACCAGCTCGGCGTGCGTACCGTGCTCGAGCACGCGCCCTTCGTCGAGCACGACGATGTCGTCGCAGCGGGAGGCAGCGGCCACGCGATGCGTGATGAGGACGACGGTACGTGACGCAGCCTGGCGCTCGATGGCGTCGAGGATCGCCGACTCGGTCTTCGCGTCGACGGCGGAGAGCGGGTCGTCGAGCACGAGCACCTTCGGCTCGCGGACCAGCGCGCGGGCGAGCGCAATGCGCTGCTTCTGGCCGCCCGAGAGCTGCACGCCGCGCTCGCCGACCACCGTGTCGAACTGCTCGGGGAGCCCGAGCGCCTCCTCCAGCACCTGCGCCTCGCGCGAGGCGTCGCGGATGCGCGCGAGGGCGGCGTCGGAGTCGCACTCGTCGAGGCAGAAGCCGATGTTGCGCGAGACGGTGGTCGAGAAGAGAAACGCGTCCTGCTGGGCGTACCCGATCGCCTTGCGCACGGCGGAGAGGGGCAGATCGCAGACGTCCGCGCCGTCGATGCGGACCGCGCCTGCGGGCGTGGGCAGGAGGCGCGCGAGCAGCATGGCGACCGTCGACTTGCCGGAGCCGGTGCGGCCCACGATGGCGATGGATCGCCCCGCCGGGACGGAGAACGACACGTCGTCGACCACCTTGTGATCGCCGTACGCGAACGAGAGCCCCTGCACCGCGATGGCCCCCGCCACCTCCTTCGGCTCGGGCAACGGGCCGTCGGTGACCTCGGGGACGGCGTCGAAGATCTGCTTGAGGCGCTCGTAGCCGGCGCGCCCGCGCTGCACGATCGATATGGAGAAACCGAGCGCGACCATCGGCCACGTCATGCGGCCGTAGGCGAGCCAGAACGCGAAGAAGTCACCACGCGTGATGCCGCCGTTGTCGATGCCGCGCCCGAGGAGCGTGGAGCCGTACCAGAAGAACGCGAGCACGCCGAGCGAGCTCGCGGCGCCGACCAGCGGGCCCATGAGGCCGCGGATGCGCGCCAGGGAGAGGCTCGCCTCGAGGTAGGCGATGTTCGCCTTGTCGAAGCGGCCGCGCTCCCGCTTCTCGAGCGCGAAGCTGCGCACGATGCGGACCCCCGCCAGGTTCGTCTGGAGGACCTCGCTGAGCTTGCCGAGCGTCTCCTGGTTGGAGCGCGTCCTGATGAACATCGCGCGCGAGAACTGCCGCGTGATGAGGATCATGAACGGCATCATCACGAACGAGACGAGCGTGAGCTTGCCGCTGATGGTCGCCATCACCTGGAGCGCGCTGCCGAACGCGAGCAACACGTTGATGACGTTCAGGATGCCGAAGCCGAGGAGCAGGCGGACCTGCTGGAGATCGCCGGTGGAGCGGCTCATGATCTCGCCCGCCGACATGGTGCGGTAGAACGCGGTGCCGAGGCGATGCAGCCGGTGCAGGAGCAGCGCGCGCAGCTGGTACTCCGCGTCCCGTCCCGCGTTGAAGATGAACCAGCGGCTCGACACGCGGGTGACGAACGCCACCACCGCGAGGACGAAGATGGTGACCGCGGGGCCCGTGACGCGGTCTGGCGTGCCGCCGAACACCGCGTCGATCGCCGCCTTGCACAGCCAGTCGATGCGGTTCAAGCACAGCTGGAACGTGGCGAGCATCGCCGTTCCTGCGAGGTAACGGGGAAGATGCCTCCGGAACTGGCCACCGAGCGTGATCGGAAACGTCGATGGGTCGTGAGCGAGGCTGGCGGGGTGAGTCGTTGCTGACACGAGGCCGCCCGCTTGAATAGCAGAGTAGGGCTGGCGTTTGGATGCTCGGAGCGGCGCGGCCGTCGCGCCCCGCTCGCTTCTCAGCGCGATCGTGAGCCGCGCGGTCGGCGGTGCGAGCTCGCGAGCATGGGCCGTACGCCCTCGGTGGAGGCGACGATGTCCTTGAGGCTCAGCGTGGCCGCGAGCAGGCCGAGGCGGACGCGCGCGCGGCCTTTCGAGTCGAGCTCCTCGACCACGCCGGCCTTGTTCGCGAACGGACCCGCGAGCACGCGCACCCGGGTGCCCTTCTCGATCGGGAGGCGCGGGTCGACCTCGGTGAGCGACGGCCGCGCGCCCCGCGCACGCATCATGGTCTGGAGCATCGGCCGGCGCGCCGGCAGGGCGCGACCGCCCGGGCCCTCCCCGCGCTTGTCCTCCGCTGCGGCCGCGTCCTCGCCGGGCGCCCGCGAGACCGGGCCCGCGCCCTCGCGCTCGGCAACGGTGAGCAGCCGTCGCGCATCCTCGCGCTCACGCCGGGTGCCCTCGACGCGCGCCGGCTTCTTGCTGTGCACGTTACGGCGCTTGCGCCGCTCCTCGCGGCCGCGCTCCCGGCGCTCCTCGTTGCGCGCCCGGCCCGCCCGCCATGCGCCGCGGCGCCCCGCGCCGATGAGATCGTTGTCGGGCGCCCAGGCCAGCAGCTTGTAGGCGTGCGCGAGGACGACCAGCGCGTCGGCGAGCTGCTCATCGAGCTCGCGGGAGTGGGCGAGCGCGATCTCCCGCTTGACGCTCCAGCCGACCCACAGCGGCCGCCGGTTGCGCTGGCTGTCGTCGAGCAGGGCGCGGACGTCGTCGGCGTTGGCGTTCTCGGCGCGAGGGAAGCTCGGCACGCCGATGACGCCGATCGCGAACTCGAGCGGGAGCGTCTCGAAGAGCGTCGTCAGCTCGAGGAGCCGCGTGGGATCGCCGAGGCGGGCGCGCAGGTTCTTCACGTCGGCCTCCGCCTCGGGGCAGATCTCGAGCGCGACCTCGACGTGAACGCTGTCGATGGTGAGCGCGAGGTAGGCGTGCGCGCGGAGCGGGTCGGCGTCGGGCTCGGTGCGCGGCACGCCCGAGCGACCGAACGCGTCGCGCACGAAGATCACGCGCTGCGCGATGGATCGCGGCGCGCGGGACGACAGATGCTGCTCCACCTCGTCGGGCACGACCACCTCGACGGCGATCCCGAGCTGCTCGAGGCGCGGAACGATGCCGCGCGCCCAGACCTCGATGCGCTCGCGGAGAACGCGCCGCTGCGCCGCCGGCACCGGGCGGATCGCCTGGCCCGCGCGGGGTGCCCTCGGGGTCGGCTCCAGGAATGCGTCGAAGTCCGCGCCGGCCAGAGCGAGCTTTCCCAGCGCGCTGTCTGGCGGAGCACCCTTCACGTCGTCGAGGATACGGACCTGCCACCCCGTGTCAACGTCGACCCCCCACAAGTCATGGAAATGGCTCGCGTTGTGCCGATTCGTTGGACCCATTGACGCGTCGCGTTATCGGCCCCACAGTTGCGCCATGCCGACCCGCACCGATTTCGAGCGCCACGGACCGCCGCGCGAGAGCATCGCACCTCATTCGTCCCGCGCTCCCGGAACAGGGTTCGGGTACGAGCTGTTGGTCGCCTTGATCATGGCCATCGTGATGACGGCGACGGTGTTCCTCTACCGGTGAGGCCATGGTAGATCCCGAGCCCGTGCCCCGTTCGCCCAAGACGTCTGCAGGTGCTCCGGCACGGACTCCTCGCATCAAGACCGCGATCAAGACCGCGGTGAAGAAGACGGGCGCGGCGAAGACGACCTCGTCGGCGCGCGCGGACGGCGAGGACGACGAGAAGGACGACGCCGTCGAGGGCGAGGGCGCAGAAGGCGCAGAGGGCGACGGTCCGTCGAGCGACGCCGAGCCGGCCGCGGGCTCCGAGCCCGCCCTCGCAGACGAGGATGCGTTCGCCGAGCCGCGCGACGGTGACGCCGAGATCGACGTCGCGGACGTGCCGGCATCACGAGACCTGGCGCGCGGCGTCGGCCACTCGATGGAGCGCCTCGATCCGATGGCCTCCTACCTCCGCGAGATCCAGCGTCATCCGCTGCTCACGCCCGAGGAGACCCACGCGCTTGCCGCGAAGTTCCTCACGTCGCAGGATCCTGCGGTCGCGGCCCGGCTCGTCACTGCGAACCTCCGCCTCGTGGTGAAGATCGCCTACGAGTACCGGCGCGCCTACAAGAACATCATGGACCTCGTGCAGGAGGGCAACATCGGCCTCATGCAGGCGGTGAAGCGCTACGATCCCTACCGCGGCGTCAAGCTGTCGTCGTACGCGGCGTGGTGGATCCGCGCCTACATCCTGCGGTTCATCCTCAACAACTGGCGCCTCGTCAAGCTCGGCACCACGCAGGCGCAGCGGAAGCTGTTCTTCAACCTGCGGAAGAAGCGCGGCGAGCTCGTGGCGATGGGCATCGACCCCACGAACGCCGAGATCGCGAAGCAGCTCAACGTCCCCGAGAGCGACGTCGCCGAGATGGACGTCCGCCTCGCGCAGAGCGAGAAATCCCTCGATGCGCCGGTGGGCGACGCGGACGGCCGCGCCATCTCGAAGATCGACATGATGCCGAGCGTCGGGGCCGGGCCCGAGACGCAGATGGCCGACAACGAGCTCCAGGCCCTGCTCAAGGACAAGCTCGCCGACTTCCGCGCCACGCTCGCCGGCAAGGAGAAGGACGTCGCGATCTTCGACCTCCGCCTCGTCGCCGACGACCCGCTCACGCTCCAGGACCTCGGCGATCGCTTCGGGATCTCGCGCGAGCGCGTGCGGCAGCTCGAGCAGCGGCTGCTCGGCCGCCTCCGCGACTACCTGAAGCGCGAGATGGGCGACGCGACGGACTCGCTGTAGAGCGGCGCGGACGTGTCGTCCCCCCAAACACCTGGCAGCCTGTACGTCGTCGCCACGCCGATCGGCAATCTCTCCGACCTCACGCTGCGCGCCATCGACGTGCTGAAAGCGTGCGAGCGCGTCGCCGCCGAGGACACGCGCCGCACACGCCAGCTGCTCTCGCACCTCGGCGTGATGGGCAAGCCGCTCGACGCGCTGCACGCGCACTCCAGCGCGCGTGACGTCACGCGCCTCGTCGAGCGCATGCAAGCCGGCGAATCGGTGGCGCTCGTGACCGACGCAGGTACGCCCGCGGTGAGCGACCCGGGCGATGCGTTGGTGAAGGCAGCGATCACCGTCGGGATCCGCGTCGTGCCGATCCCCGGCGCGAGCGCGGTGCTCGCGGCGCTGGTCGCGAGCGGGCTCGCCACCGGTGTGGGCTTCCGCTTCCTCGGCTTCCTGCCACGCGAGGGCGCGAGCCGGCACGACGCGGTGGCCACGGTCTGCGCGACGCCCGAGCCGGTCATCCTCTTCGAGTCACCGGAGCGAACGCAGGAGACGCTGCGTGAGCTGGCGGACGCGATGCCCGATCGCCCGGCGTGCGTCGCGCGCGAGCTGACGAAGATGCACGAGGAGGTCGTCCGCGGCACGCTCGCCGAGCTGGCGAACGACCGCGACAGCTGGCGCGGCGAGATCGCGATCGTGCTCGGCGGGTGGTCCCCCGAGGCGCACGGCGAGCAGATCGACGACGCCGCGATCGACGCGCGCATCGACCGCGAGCTCGAGACGGGCACCCACGCGAAGACGGTCGCCGACGTGGTGGCGGCGTGGAGCGGCCGACCGCGCCGCGTGATCTACGAGCGCGTGGTCCGTCGCAAGGCGACCCTGCGCGACGCGCTGTGACGCGACCGGCGCGCGCGGCGCGGAAGGTTCGCGCGCTCGCCGCCGGGCTCGTCGCGTTCTCCGCCCTCGGCTGCGTGGGCGGGGAGGCGCGCGCCGACGAGCCGGTGACGCCCGTGACGCCGCTCCGGCACGACCTGCGGGTCGATCTGCCCGTGACCGCGGGCCTCGCGGTGGCGACGGTCGGCTTCCGGCTCGTGCGCGACGATCTCGAGCCGAGCTCCTGCCGCTGGTGCGACGGCAGCTCGCCCGGCGAGGTGAACGCGGTCGACGGCTGGTTTCGCACCGCGCTCCGCCGGCACGATCCGTATCCCGCGAACGTGGCGAGCTACGTGCTCGCGTTCGGCGCAGCGCCGGTGTCCGCCATCGCGTTCACGGCGCTCGCCACTGTGAGCGATGGTCGCGGGAGCGAGGTGCTCGTCGATCTCCTCGCGGTGGCGGAGGGCGGCTTCAGCGCGATGCTCACCACCGAGATCCTCGAGTCGGTGACCCTTCGCACGCGGCCGTACGTGCATGCCATCGCGAGCGATCAGGCGCGGGCCGAGGTGCTCGCGCAGACCGGCGCCTTCCACTCGTTCCCTGCCGGGCATGTGGTGGAGGCGTTCGGCGTCGCGAGCGCGGCAGGCGTGGTGGCGAGCATGCGCGGCTACCGGCTCGCCCCACTGGTGTGGGCGGCGGGCCTGATGGTGGGCGTGGCAACGGCGTACACGCGCATCGCGTCCGACCGCCACTACTTCACGGACGTGCTGGCAGGCGCGGCGATCGGCACGGTGGTGGGCGGCGGCGTCCCGCTCCTCTTCCACCGGCCCATCGATCCCGACGCCACCGCGAGCTGGTTGCAGCGCGCGCGCCTCGTCGCCGCGCCGCTCCCGCGCGGCCAGATGATGGGCCTCGGCGGAACGTTCTGACGGCGTAGCAAGCCTGGACGAGCCACCCGCGTCGCAGCGCGAGATCCGCGAACCACACATGAGGGGGCGGAGGACGCGCATCGATCGCGCGGCCGCTCAGAGCGTCAGAGCGCGGTGCCGAGGGCCTGATCCACCGCGCGCTGGTCGAAACCGATCAGGATGCGACCACGCACGTCGAGTACGGGGATCGAGCCGCCGCGGACGCCCGCCTTCGTCAGCTTCGCCTGCATCTCGCGCGCGGCCGAGCTGTCCTTCTCGATGTCGTGCTCGACGAACTCCACGCCGCGCCCCTTCAGGTACGCCGCCGCCTGGTGGCACGGCCCACACCACGACGCGCCGTAGATGATCACCGCCGGTCGGCCGCCCGCCTCGCTGGCCGCGCCCGAGCCCGCCGGCGGCGCCCCGGCCTCGCGCGGCGCGAGGACGATGCCGTGCTTCGCGCGCCGCGTGACTGCGATGTCCTCGAACTCGTTCGCCTCGGCCACGCGCACCGGGTAGTTGCCGTCGGCCGAGGGGGTGCGCAGGTCCACCACGAAGATGCGATTGGCGCTCAGCGGATCGCGCGCCGGATCGCGCACCTTCACCGCGTCGCGGCCGACGACCGGCACGTCCGCGGGCTTCTGCTCGACGTGGAACTCGCCCTTGTCGTCGATCCACGTGAGGAGGAGACCGGTCGTCGCGTCGGTCACCGCGGGCAGCTCGGGCGCCGCTTCAGCCGCCGCCTCGCCCTTCTTCCTGCAGCCCGTCGTCGAGGCGCCGAAGGCCGCGAGGCCCGTGAGAACGGCCAGCACGCAGACGAGGCGGAGCCAGAGACGGAGCGGGCGCACCGCGCAAGAGAATGCAGCGTTCGCGGGCCTCATACAAGCTCAGCCATCAACCGAGCTCCTCGCCGAGCTTGATCCATTCGGTCATGAGCGCGTCGACGCGCTTGCTGAGCGCCTGCTCTTCGGTGGCCATCTTCGCGAGCTTCGCCCAGTCTCCCGCGGGATCTTCCTTGAGCTTCTCGCGCATCTCGCCGACCTGCTTCTCGCCGGCCGCGATCAGCTCCTCGAGCTCCTTGAAGCGCTTCTCCTTCTTCACGCGATCGCGTCCGACCTGCTTCTGCGCCTCGTGTTGGCGCTTCCGGGCCTGGTCGTCGGGTGGCGGCGGCGGCGCGTCGCTCTTCTTCGGCTCGCGCTGCGGCTTGCGCGCAGCCGCGGGCTCGACCTTCGGCGCATGCGCGGAGGCGAAGTCCGAGAAGCCGCCGGGGTAGACCTCCACCTGGCCGTCGCGCACGCTGATGATGCGCGTGGTCACCGTCTCGAGGAAGCGGCGGTCGTGCGAGACGAGGAGCACCGTGCCCTCGAAGCCCACGAGCGCTTCCTCGAGGATCTCCGCGGCGGGGATGTCGAGGTGGTTCGTCGGCTCATCGAGGAAGAGCATGTTGCGCGGCTCGAGCAGCAGCTTCGCCAGCGCGAGGCGCGAGCGCTCACCGCCCGAGAAGCCCGCGACCACGCGCAGCGGATCGTCGCCCCAGAAGCGGAACCTCGCGAGGTACTGCCGCGCGCCCTCGGCGTTCAGATCGCCGCGGATCGAGCGGACCTCCTCGATAGCGGTGTTCGACGGGTTCACCGCGCCGAGGTGCTGATCGAAGTACCCCTCCTGGATATTCGTGCCGCGCTTCACCGACCCGTGATCGAGCTCGCGATCGCCCATGCCCGCGAGGAGCTTGAGGAGCGTCGACTTCCCTGCCCCGTTCGGTCCGACCACGCCGATGCGCTCGCCGCGACGGATCAGCAGGTCGAAGCCCTCGAAGAGCGTGCGGCCGCCGCGCTCGGCGGACAGATTCTTCGCGTCGATCACGATGTCGCCGGAGCGCGCGGCGGGCGCGAAGCGAAAGCTCACGCGCTCCGCTACTGCCCACACGTCCTCGGGGCGCTCCACGCGATCGAGCTTGTCGAGCATCTTGCGCCGGCTCTGCGCCTGCCGGCTCTTCTGCCCCGCCATGTTCTTGCGGATGAAGTCCTCGGTCTTGTCGACGAACGCCTGCTGCCGCTCCAGCACCGAGCGCTCGCGCGCGAGGTCGTCGGCGCGCGCGATGGCGTACTGGCTGTAACGCAGCGGATAGACGCGCAGGCCGCGCGTGCCGAGCTCCATCGTCTGCGTGGAGACGGCATCGAGGAACGCGCGATCGTGGGAGACCACGAGCACCGCGCCGCGGTAGGAGCGGAGCCACCCCTCGAGCCAGGCGATGGTGTCGAGGTCGAGGTGGTTCGTCGGCTCGTCGAGCATGAGCAGGTCGGGCTCGAGCGCGAGGATGACGCCGAGATGCAGCCGCCCCCGCTCGCCGCCCGAGAGCGAAGCGACGGGCCGCGCCAGGTCGGCGTTGGAGAACCCGAGCTTCGCCGCGATGGCCGCCACGCGGTGCTCGAGATCGTCACCGCGCGCCACGTGGTACCGATCCGTGACGTGCGCGAGATGCGCAAGCGCCCGCTCGTCACCGCTCGCCGCCTCGTGCTGCGCCGCCGCCAGCTGCTCGCGCAGCTCCACGATGTCGCCGAAGCCGGAGAGGAACGCGGAGAGCACGTCCCCCTTGGCCTCGACCTCGTGCGACTGCCGGTAGTAGCCGACCGAGACGTCGCGCTTGATGACAACCGAGCCGCCGTCGGGCTCGATCTCCTTGCCGAGGAGGCGCAGGAGCGTCGACTTGCCGGCGCCGTTCGGCGCGACGAGCGCGGCGCGCTCCCCGATGGCGAGCGTGAACGTGACGTTGTCGAAGAGCGTATCGCCCGCGTAACCGAAGCGTAGATCGGCGACCTGGAGGACCGTCATCTCGAGACGGCGGTATAGCGCAGCTCAGCGACCGTCGATCTTCTTCTTCGCCGTGGGCATGACGGTGATGATCCTGCAGGCGCTGGGGAGCTCGACGAAGCTGGAGGTGGCGCTGACGCGCACGCCGCTGGCGCAGGACGACATCGTGCTCCTGTGCTAGGACGGCCGCCATGGGGTGGTCGACGACGCGACGATCGCGGAGACCCCCGCGCGAAGCGCGCCCAAGAATCTCTCTCGGCGTCTCGCGCGTCTCGCGCGTCTCGCGCGTCTCGCGCGGCTCGCGCGGCTCGCGCGGCTCGCGCGGCTCGCGCGGCTTGGAGGCCCCTCTCTCGCGGAGGACCCGACGCGACGCATCCAGCGCTACGCGACGACCTGCGTGAGCATCGCGATCGTGTCGTCCATCGCCACCCGATCGTGCGGGGATTGCGCCAGGAATTGCTCGATCTTCGGCATCTTCTGGAGCGCCTCGTCGAGCAGCTTGTCCGAGCCCTTCGCGTACGCGCCGAGCATCACCAGGTCCCGCTTGGCCTCGTAGTGCGCGATCAGCACGCGCAGCTTGCGCGCAGCGTCGCGATGCGCCGGCTGCACCACGGCATCCATCACGCGCGAGAGCGACGCCGTCGGGTCGACGGCCGGGTAGCGACCGCGCGCTGCGATCGTCCGATCGAGCACGACGTGCCCGTCGAGGATGCCGCGCACCTCGTCGGCGATCGGCTCGTCCATGTCGCCGCCCTCGACGAGCACCGTATAGATCGCCGTGATCGAGCCGCGCGAGCCCTGCCCCGAGCGCTCGAGGAGCCGCGGCATCATCGCGAACACACTCGGCGGATAGCCGCGACGCGCCGGCGGCTCGCCCGCCGCCAGGCCGACCTCGCGCTGGGCGCGGGCGAAGCGCGTCACCGAGTCGACGAGGAGCATCACGCTCTTTCCCTGATCCCGGAAGTGCTCGGCGTATGCGGTCGCGACCTGGGCGGCGCGCAAGCGCTCGAGCGCGGCGACGTCGCTCGTCGCCACCACCACCACGCTGCGCGCCAGGCCGGCCTTGCCCAGCGCATGCTCGAGGAACTCGCCGACCTCGCGGCCGCGTTCGCCCACCAGCGCCACCACCACCACGTCGGCCTCGGTGCCGCGCGCGATGGCGCCGAGCAGCGTGCTCTTGCCGACGCCCGAGCCGGCGAACAGGCCGACGCGCTGCCCCTCGCCGAGCGTGAGGAGCCCATCGAGCACGCGCACGCCCGTCGCGAGCGGCTTCACCACCGGACGCCGCGCGAGCGCCGCCTCGGGGTCGCGATCGACGGGCACCATCACGCCGCCCTCGATCGCGCCGCGCCCGTCGAGCGGGCGCCCGAGCCCATCGACGACGCGCCCCAGCAGCGCATCCGACGCGCGCACCAGAAAGCCCCCGCCGGTGGCCTCGACCTCGTCGTCCGGCCCGACCCCGACCAGCGCGCCGAGCGGCATCGCGACAGCCTCGCCGCCCGCGAACCCCACCACCTCGCACGCGAGCGGCTCGCCGCGCCGCTTCACGTGCACGACGTCACCGACGCGCACGCCCGGCATGCTGAAGCGCAGGCTGAGGCCCGTCACCGCGAGCACGCGCCCCGAGGCACGGAGCGCGGGGGTGGCGGCGAGCTTGGCCTTCAGCGCATCGAGCGGAGAGCTCATGCGCCGAGCATACCTACTTGGCGGCAGCGACGCGCGCGGTCTCGGGTTCAGGAACGGCCGCGCCCTTCAGCTCCGCATCGAGCTCCTGGACGAGCTTCTTCGCGCGCTCGCTGAGGCTCGTCGGCACGTCGACCTGGACGAGGCCGATCAGCGAGCCGCGCCCTCGTCCATCGAGCCGGGGGATGCCCTGGCTCTTGATGGTGAAGACCGACCCGGACTGCGTGCCCGCGGGGATCTTCAGGGCCACGGTGGGCTGCGCCTCCTCGGTCTCCGCGTCGCCCAGGGCGGGAACGCGGACCTCGGCGCCGATGGCCGCGTCCGCGAAGGAGACATGAAAGCGCGTCACGAGATCCGCGCCGTCGCGCTCGAAGCGAGGATCCTCCTCGACGTCGATCTCGACGTAGAGATCGCCGGACGGCGCGCCCTGCGGCCCGGGCATCCCCTGCCCCGGTACGCGGAGTCTCTGGCCGGCATCGATACCGGCCGGGAACGCGACCACGACCTTGCGGGCCTTCTCGACGGCGCCGCGCCCCTCACAACCCTTGCACGCGTGCTTGATGACGACGCCCTGCCCGTGACACTTCGGGCACGGCGTGGTGAACATCACGAAGCCGCGGGCGTTCGAGACATGACCGCTTCCGCGGCAGTGCCCGCAGGTCTCGGGCTTGGTGCCGGCCCTCGCGCCGGTCCCGTTGCAGTCGTCGCAGCGGACCGGCGCGCGCACCGCGACCTCGCGCTTCACCCCGAAGGCCGCCTCGCGAAGCGTCAAACGAGCCTGCATCCGGAGGTCACCGCCGCGGGCCTGCCGGCGCTGACCGCCGCCGCCGAAACCACCGCCCGAGAACATCTCCGAGAAGAGGTCCTGCATGTGCGCGAAGACGTCGCCTGCGGCCTCGAAGCCGCCGCCGCCCTCGAGCCCGGCGTGGCCGAACTGATCGTAGATCTTGCGCTTCTCCTCGTCGGAGAGGACCTGGTACGCCTCGTTGCACGCCCGGAATTTGCTCTCCGAGGACGCGTCCCCCGGGTTGCGATCGGGGTGATGCTTCAGCGCTTCGCGCTTGTAAGCCTTGCGTACCTCCTCGACGGTCGACGTCCGCTCGACGCTGAGGATCTCGTAGTAATCGCGCTTTTCCGACATACAGCCTGATCCCGATCGAACGGAGCGTGAAGTTGCCGCGGCAAGGTAAGACGCGGTGATGACGTGTCAACGGCAGAGAGGATGAGCTCGCCTCAGCCCTCGGCCGGGGTGCCTCGCGCGCGCAGCTGCTCGAGCAGAACGCCCTGACGCTGGAGCTCGGCACGGGCCAGTAGGAGCTCTTCGCCCGACTCGGCCGCGACCCGCGCCGCGTGCTCCTGGGTGAGCGCTTGACGGAGCGCGTCGAGCTCGTCGCGCGCGGCCGCGAGGTCCCGATCGATCCCGGCGGGCGCAGGCGCAGCCGGAGCCGGGCTCGCGGGACGCGCAGCCTTCGCCGCGAGGCGGCGCTTTTCGTTCTCCAGCTCGGTGATGCGCCAGGTCTGCGCGGTGAGCTCGCCTTCACGGCGCGCCACCTCGAGGGCCAGCTCGTCCAGCTTGCGCCGGAGCCGCGCGGCCTCCTCGGGCGCGACGCCCGGCATCGCCGGCGCGGCCTCGAACGTGAGCGGAACACCGGAGGGGTCCCGCGCCTCCTCGAGCGACGCCACGAGCTCGCGAACGAGGTGCTCGCGACGATCGAGCTCCTTCTCGAGGCCCGCGATGACGCTGGCGCGCTCGCGCAGCTGCGCCTCGATGCCCGTGGTCTCCGCGCCATGCGCATCGGCGACGAGCAGCAGCGCTGCCTCGGCGCGCTCGGCGCGCTCGGCGCGTGCCACTGCGTGGGCGAGGTCCGCCGGCTGGAGATAGGTCGTGCTGAGCGCGTTCTCGCCGGCTTCGTCGCGCTGATCGAGCTCCGCGTCGAGCGCGGCGATGCGGTCGTCGCGCTCGCGCAGGCCCTGCTCGGCGGCGATCAGCCGGCGCTCGAGCGTGCCGATCGCGACCTGCGCGGCCGAGAGGATGCTCTCCAGCTCCGCGGCGCGCTGCTCGCCGGACGCGAGACGCGCGCGATGCTCCTCGAGCTGCTGCGCGAGGATCTCCGCCTTCAGCTGCATCGCCGCGAAGGCCGCAGCGGCCTCCAGAGCGTCCTCGTGCGCGCGGATCGCGACCGCCACCGGCAGCGCGTCGATGAGCTGCGTGGGGAGGCCCCCGACGTCGTCGACGGCGTCCGGGTCTTCCTCGGCGTCTGCCTCGCGGTCGATCTGCACGATGGCGTACGGGTCGAGGACCGGCTCCTCATCGCGGCTCGCCACCACCACGAAGATGCCCGGCGGCTCCGGCTCCACGAGCCGCGTGTCGACGCTCACCGTCAGGTCGTCGCCCGCGCCCAGCTCCGCGAAGACGACACCGTTGAACGGCAGCACGCCGGTCATCGTGACGTTCTCGAACTGGAGCGCGAAGAGGTCGTAGAGCTCCGCGTATTCGATGGTCGCGGGCACGAGCTCGGGAAACAGCGCCCCGCCGCCGCCGGCGGTCCGCGCCCGGCCCATCGCCACCACCGCGCCGCGCGGATCGAGGATGCGCCGCAGCCGCACGATGGCGCCCGCGGCATCGGGGAGGCCCCCCACGTCGGGAATCACGACGAGGTCGAACGCGCCGTCGCGGACGTCGAAGTCGTCGCGCAGCATCCGCGCAGAGACGCCCCGCGGCACCTCGTCGGCGATGCGCGCGACGCGGTCGGGGTCGGGGTCGTACAGGTGCACCGTTCGCGCACCGAGCTCGAGCAGACGGACGTCGAGCCCGAGCTCACCGTCTCCCAGGACGGCGACGCGAGCATCTGCGACGAGCGGCTCGACGTAGACCGTGAGCGCAGCGACGATGGAGGACGGCGCGGGCATGTCGGACGACGTCGCCTGCCGGCCCGCGATGGAGCGATCGAGCGTCATTTGCGGAGCGGCCGTTGTATCACCGCTTTGTCTTCGCGTCTGGCTCACGATACCCGTAAAATCAAGCGGCATGGGGGCTGCCGCGAACGAGGCCGGAAGCGTGGTCGGGCGGTACGTCGTGTACGACGAGATCGCGGCCGGGGGGATGGCGTCTGTCCACCTCGGGCGGCTCCTCGGCGCGGTCGGCTTCTCGCGCACCGTCGCCATCAAGCGCCTCCATCCGCACCTCGCGCGGGACGGCGAGTTCGCGAACATGTTCCTCGACGAGGCGCGGCTCGCGGCGCGCATCCGCCACCCCAACGTGGTGGCCGTGCTCGACGTCGTGCACGACGCGGGCGAGCTGCTGCTGGTCATGGACTACGTGCAGGGCGAGTCGCTCTCGCGGCTCGGGCGCGCCATGAAGCCGGGCGGCATCCCTCCGCGGCTGGCCGTCACCGTCGTCACGGGCGTCCTCCACGGCCTGCACGCTGCGCACGAAGCGACCACCGAGCAGGGCGAGCCGTTGCACATCGTGCATCGTGACGTCTCGCCGCAGAACGTCATGGTCGGCGTCGACGGCGTGGCGCGCATCTTCGACTTCGGGGTGGCCAAGGCCGCGCACCGCGCGCAGACGACGCAGGACGGGTCGATCAAGGGGAAGATCTCGTACATGGCGCCGGAGCAGCTGCTCTCCGAGGCGGTCGACCGCCGCGCCGACGTGTACTCGGCGGCGGTCGTGCTCTGGGAGGCGCTCACCGGCGAGCGGCTCTTCGAGGGCGAGAACCAGGGGCGGGTCATCCGCAAGGTCCTCGACGAGCCCGTGCCGCTCCCGAGCTCCGTCACGCCCGGGTTGCCGAAGGCGCTCGACCAGGCGGTGATGCGTGGCCTCGAGCGCGACCTCGACAAGCGCTGGCAGACGGCGCGCGATTTCGCAGCCGCGCTCGAGCAATGCACGCCGGCCGCCTCGGCGACGCAGCTCGGCGAGTGGGTGGAGTCGATCGGCGGCAGCTCCCTCGGCGATCGCGCGCAGCGCGTGAAGGACATCGAGAGTCGCTCCGACGTCTATCTACCGGCGCTGGATGGCGA
>JAYTHX010000189.1:0-15481 GCA_043732195.1 Polyangiaceae bacterium | reverse complement strand
GCGACGTCGCGCATCCGCGCTGGCGGGCGTCTGTCGCGGGAGTGGATGCTCGCGGGCGCGGATACGTCGTGGGCGCGATGAACGGACGCCATCAGCTGCACGTATGGACCGCGATGACGGCGCGCGTGCCGTGGCCTCCGTCGCGCCGCGCGAGCGTGAGCGTGCCGGCATGGTGACTGATGATCTCGCGCGCGATCGTCAGCCCAAGACCCGATCCGCCCTCCTCGCGCTTCGTACTGAAGAACGGCTCCGTCGCCCGCTGAGCGACATCGTCGTCGATACCGACGCCGTCGTCGTCCACGACGAAGAGCACCCGCTTACCGAGCGACGAGACGTGGAGCCGCACCGCTCCGCTGGCTGGCGTGGCCTGACAGGCGTTGAGGAGAACGTTGACGAGTGCTTGCTCGAACAGCGACGGTTCGCAGGCGATCGGCGGTAGCTCGGCATCGACGTCCCACGTGAGCGCGACCTCGGCATCGTTGAACCGATGCCGTACGAGCTCGATCGCGTGCTTGGCGAGCGACCCCGGCGAGCTCTGCACGAGGTGCGGAGCATCCCCACGCGCCAGGGCCAGGCATCCCCTGACGATCGCCTGGATCCGGCTGACCTGTTCGAGCACGATCCCCAGCGGCCTCGTGACCTGGTCGTTCTCGCCGACGCGATCGAGCGTCTGTTCGATACGGCCCACGATGACGCCCAGCGGGGTCCCGAGCTCGTGCGCGATGCCCGTCGAGAGCGCCGCGAGCGCGGCCATCTTGTCGGCTTTGGCGAGCAGAGCCTCGCGTTCCCGCTGGAGCGCGGAGACCGCGACCTGACGCTGGAGCTCCAGCTGCCTCCGCTGGCGCCGCTGTGCGAGCCCTCCGAACGTCGCAACGAGAGCGGTCACGACGAGGACCGTGAGGCCGAGACGCCAGGCCTCCTGCTGTTCGCGGTTTCGCATTCGCTCCGCCGATGCGAGCACGACCACGCCCCAGGCCCCATGAGGGGTGGCCACGCGAGCCAAGCCTCCCACCGCCAAGCGCCGGGGTAGACCGAACGCGACCGCCTCGTCGCGTGGGATCGTCGTCGTCCGGCTGTCGGTGTCCAGCGCGGCCCGCAGTCGTGCCGAAGGAATGAGTCGTCGATCCGTGGTCAGAAATCCATGCTGCTCCGGACGCGCGACGAGGATCATGAGGTCACCGCGTTCCTCGAGGCGTCGAGCGCCGCGCATCAGCTCGAGGAGCGCCTCGTCCGTGAGCGTTCCGTCCGCCAGGGTCGCGGCCCGCGCAGTGAGCCGGTGCTCGAAGTCGATCGCGACCATCGAAGCGAGGGCGGCATGCTCGCGCGAAAAATCCTCGAGCGCAGCTCTTCGCTCCACCGTGGCGGACCACGCTGCCGCGGCAAAAACCGCTCCGATCGCCAGGAGCATCGACGCCTGGAGCCACCAGCGCGCGAGGTGCCTTCGCGTCCCCGTGACGACGCTTGCGAGCTCAGTCATCCCGGGACGCGTCATCGACGGCGAGCCACTTGTTGAGGGTCTTCGCGTCGATGCCGAGCTTCTCGCACGTCAGCTGTTTACGTCCACCAAGCCGCTCGAGCGCCCACATCGCGTATCTTCGCTGGAGATCCCGAACCGGAACGATCTCGTCGCCGAAATCGGCCGGGAGCCGTCCCGGCCTCCGGATCCCGAGAGACGGCGGAAGGTCGTCGAGCGCTGCTTCGGTCCCGCGCCCCAGGAGGACTGCCCTGGACACGGCATTCTCCAGCTCGCGGACATTGCCGGGCCACGCATACTCCAGGAGTCGCTGCATCGCGTCGGCCGAGAAGCGCTCGACGATTGCCTTCGGGTTGGCCGCTCGCGCCTGGTCGATGAATCGCTCGACGAGCGGCGGTATGTCGTCGCGTCGATGCCGGAGCGGCGGGATCTCGACGACCACACCTTCCAGGCGATAGAGCAGGTCTTCACGGAAGTGCCCCGCGCCGATCCGGCTCCGGAGGTCGCGGTGGGTTGCCGCGAGGATGCGCACATCGACGGGCCGTTCGCGCGACGAACCCAGCGAACGGATACATCGCCGCTCGAGCACATCGAGGAGCTTCGCCTGCAGCGGTGGCGCCATGTCGCCGATCTCGTCGAGAAAGAGCATCCCTCCGTCCGCCTGCTCGAAGAGTCCGCGGCGTTCGGCGTGTGCGCCCGTGAACGCGCCCCGAACGTGTCCGAAGAGCTCGCTCTCGAGAAGCGCTTCGGGCAACGCCGCGCAGTTGACCGAGACAAAGGGTGCCGATGCCCGCGCGCTCTCCGCGTGCAGCGCCCGCGCGAACATTCCCTTGCCAGTCCCCGTCTCACCGATCAGGAGGGTCGCCACGTCGGCGTCGGCGATGCGCTCGATGAGCTCACGCACCTGGCGCATGGCGTCGCTCTGCGAAACGAGCTGGTCGAGCGCGAAGCGCTGGCGAAGCGCGCGCTTCAGCGAGCGGGTCTCGCGCCGTAACGCACGCTCCTCGAGGCCGCGCCCGATGACGAGGTCGAGCTCCGCGACCTTGAACGGCTTGAGCAGATAGTGGAAAGCGCCCTTGCGAAGGGAGTCGACCGCCGTGTCGACCGCCCCGAACGCGGTCATGACGATCACCGGCCGCTCGGGGACGAGCTTCTTCGAGAGCGTGAGCAGACTGATGCCGTCGATCTCGGGCATGCGAAGGTCCGTCACCAACACGTCGTACGTGGAGTCACGAACGAGATTCGCAGCGACGTCCGCTCCCGCCGCAGTCACGTCGTGACCGTGCGCGCGAAGGCCGTCGGCGATCGTGTCACGCAGCGCAGCGTCATCGTCGATGACGAGGATGCGGGCGCTCGGCGTGGAGGTGATCATGGATGAGCCGTCGTCATGGCGGGAGAGCCTGGACACATAGCGCGTGGATCGTGCCGACGTCAGCACTTCAAGCAAGAGACGCGCCTCGCGCAGGACACGGCGAACGGCGGCGTACCCCTCCGTCGGAGCGGAAAATTTCCGGGTCGACCGGGAAAAATTCCGTCTCGCCCCGGAAGACGACCGCGGATTCACGCGCGATACTCGCTGGCGCAGAGCGTGCTTGGCGGGGCGGCACGATGCTGCAGACGCCGACGAATCGCGGACCGGGCAGGTGGGTCACGGCCCTCCTCCTGGCGGCCGCGTGGGGAGTGATGGCGCCAGAGGCGTCCGCGCAGAGCGGGCCACGTCCGCCGGCGGACGGAGTGGTGTCCTCGCGGAGAATGTCCCTCGACGAAGCGCGAGCATTCGCTCGTTCGCACCACCTCCGGCTCGCCGCGGCTCGGCAGCGATTGGTCGCAGCACAGCGCGATGCGGACGTACCAGGCGCACAGTGGCTACCGCGAGTAGGGGCCATGGCGCAGATCGAGGCGTCCACCACGAACAACAGCACCTCGACGCTCCTCGCTACTTCGGCCGTCGACCTCCCTCGCATCGGAGCAACGAAGGTCGACGCGGCCGCGGACTTCCAACCCTACCCGTCCACCGGAGCAGCGCTCGGTGTGCGCCAGCAACTCTTCGATTTTGGACGTATCGCGGCCGAGCGCAATGCGGCCGTGCTCGCGGGCGAGATCGACAAGATCCGCTTCGGGAGCGTGTCGCTCGACGTCGATCTCGGGGTCGAGCAGTCCTTCTTCGCGGTCCTCGCGGCGGTTGCGATCGAGAGCGCGTCGCGCGCCGCCTACGACCGCGCAGCGCAGCATCGCGACCTCGCCAGCGCCAACGTCGCAAGCGGGATGCGCCCTCCGATCGAGCTGACGCGCGCCGAAGCCGACGTCGCCCGCTACGAGGCCGGTATGATGCGAGCGACCGCGGGGCTCCACATCGCCCGCAGCGTGTTCGCCGTCGCGGTCGGCGTCGACGAGAGCGAGCTGGATGCAACGGGCGCCGCCGGCGAGCTCAAGCCTCTGCCTCCGCTGGCAACCGCCCTCGGGATGGCACCGCTGTCGCCAAGCGTTCTCGAAGGACGAGCGCGCGTGGAGGCGCAGCGTGCCGAGAGCGCCCGCCTCGACGCGCAGACGAGGCCGAACATCTCGGCGACCGCCTCGATCTCCGGTCGCGCGGGCGGCGCCCTTCCCTCGAGCGGACCGGTTCCCTACGGCGACGGCTGGCTGCCTGCGGTTCCAAATTACAATGCCGGCCTCGTCTTCACCTGGCCGATCCTGGAGCCGACGTGGGATCGTCGCGCGGACGCCTCGCGGGCGCGCGAGCAAGCGCTGGTCTCCGATGCGGATCTCGAGCTTCGCAACCAGCGCGGCCTGATCGTGGTGGCCTACCGCGACGCGGAAGCGTCGTCGCAGACCGTCGCTGCACTCCAGCGTGGTGCGGACGCCGCTCGGGCGAACTACGAGCAGGCCGAAAATCGGTTTCGCGTTGGGCTCGGCACCAGCACCGAGCTGGCTGACGCGCAGGCGCTTCGGACCGACGCCGAGATCCAGCTCGCTATCGGTCGTTTTCAAGTGGCTCGAACGCGCGCTGCCCTCGAGCGCGCGGTCGCGGAGGCTCGATGAATACCTCGGAGCACGGCGAGATTCCGTCACCCACGCGTGGCCCAGCCGGGGGCCCGAATCGGCGCTGGCGGATCCCCGCGGTCGTCAGTGCGCTGGTGCTCGGTGTGGTCGGGTGCGGCGCCCTGCTCCTGAGACGCGCCGAAGCGGGCGTGAGCAACGTGGCGCTCGACGCCGACCCCAAGAGTGTTGCCGTCGTGGAGGCCCGAAGGACGACGTTTCGTGCGACGAGGCGCTACGTCGGCACGCTCGAGCCATGGCTCTACGCGAAGGTCGGTCCTCAGCTCGCCTCCGGCTTCGTCGACACGGTGCTCGTCCGGCCAGGCGCCATCGTGAAGAGGGGTGACGTGCTCGCCACGCTGGACTGCCGGAACGCTTCCGCGGGGAATCAAGCGGTCGCCCATCAGGCCCGCGCCCTCGAGGCACGACAGAAGGCGGCGTCCCGTGAAGCGGTGCGCCTTGGCGAGCTTCTCGACGGGGGCTATGCGTCACCCAACGAGGTCGAACAGAAACAAGCGCAATCGGCGGCCAACGAAGCGCAGATCCAGGCGATGCTCGCGCAGGCCTCGGGCCGTGCGCTCGAGGTCGGAGACTGCGTTCTACGGGCCCCGTTCGACGGCGAGATCGCAGCGAGGACGGCCGACCCCGGAACGTTCGTACGCCCCGGGACGGCGATCGTGCAGATCGTCGATCGCTCGGTCGTCCGGCTCACCGGGGACGTTCCGGAGGTCGACCTCGACGCGATCCCACCGAAGACACCCGTGCGCATTCGCCTGCTCTCCAGCGGCAAGGAGCTGACCGGCGAGATCTCCCGCCGCGCCCCGTCAGCGGACCCTGGCACGCGGACGATTCACTTCGAAGTCGATCTTCCCAACCCCTCACGCGAGATCGCGGTCGGGACGACTGCGGAGGTCATCGTCGAGGTCGGGGAGCCCATCCCGGCCGTCGAGATACCGCTCCTCGCGGCAAAGGTCCGCGGCAAGAGCGCAACGGTCTTCGTCATCGACGGGTCGACGGCGAAGAAGACGAGCGTGTCCGTGATCGGCGAACGCGGTGGGAGCCTGTTCGTCAAGACGGAGCTCGCTGCCGGGACGCAGGTCGTGACGCAGGGGCGCTCCCTGCTCGAGGACAACGACCGCGTCGTGGCGAAGCTGGAAGTCGCGAAAGAGCAAACCAAGCCCGCGCCGGCGGAGGTGAAGCAATGACGCGGCTGGCACTGAAGAATCCGATCTTCGTCCTGATGCTCTGCATCGGGCTGATCGTGTTCGCTGCCGTCGTGACGCCTCGAATGAGCGTCGATACGTTTCCGGAGCTGTCGCCGCCGGTGCTCGTCATCGGCACCAAGGCGTCCGGAATGGGCCCGACGGACGTCGAGAAGACGCTCACGTGGCAGCTCGAGAAGGCCGTCAGTGCGACCCCCGGTGTCGACCACGTCGAGAGCATTTCCCGGAGCGGTCTGAGCGTCATCTTCGTCTGGCTCAAATGGGGTACCGACCTCAACGCGGCGCAGTCGATGGTGCAACAGCAGGTAGCTTTCGCGATGTCGTCCGTCCCCAAGACGCTCGGCATCATTCCGCCGTTCATCCTCCAGTACGATCCGTCGAACGCCCCGGTCATGCAGGTGGCGGTACACGGCGGAGGTCTCTCGGCAGCGCAGCTCTACGACTACGCCGCAAACAACGTCGAGCCGCTGATCGAGGGAATCCCCGGCGTCGCGAGTGCTTCGCCGAACGGGGGCAAGGAACGGCAGATCAACGTCATCGTCGACCCTGCGAAGGCCACTGCGCGGGGCCTGTCCTCGAGCGATGTCGCCAAGGCGGTCGAGCGGGCGAACGCGCTGCTGCCGTCGGGCAGGTTCAACCCGCCGACCTTTTCGGCGAACGTGTACACCAATGCCGTTCCCAAGGCCGTTGCGGACATCGGTGATGCAGTCCTCAAGCTGAGTGACGGCAGAGCGGTCATGATCCGGGACGTCGCGCGGATCGAGGACGGGGGGTCGAAGGACGCGCAGTCGGTGACGATCAATGGTGAGGTCGGCGTCTATCTGAACGTGCTCCGCGTGCCTGGCGGCAACGTCGTCGCCATCAACGACGAGATCAAGAAGATCGTTGCGGGTCTGAAGGACCTGCCGCCCGGGGTCCAGGTCGAGCCGGTGTTCGATCAGTCGACCTTCGTGCGCGGCACCATCAACGGCCTCGTGAAGGAGATCTTCCAGGCGCTCGTCCTCATCGGCCTCGTGATTCTGCTCTTCCTGCAGAGCCCGCGCTCGGTGCTGATCGCGGCCATTGCGGTTCCGATCTCGTTCGCCATCATTCTCATCGTCCTCTACGTCACGGGACAGAGCCTCAACGCGTTCACGCTCGGTGGGCTCACGCTCTCGATGGGGCCACTCGTCGACATCTCGGTCGTCGTCCTCGAATCCATCCACCGGAACTCGCCGGGTAGGACGCGCGTAGCTGCGGCTCTCAGCGGCGCAAACGCGGTCGCCATCGCCGCACTTGCGGCGACCCTCGCGACGATCGCCGTGCTGCTGCCCGTCGTACTGCTTGCCGGCCTGGCGAAGAAGCTGTTCGTCCCGCTCGCGCTCACGGTCGCGACGGGAATGGTCGCCGGCTACGTCGTGAGCATGGTCGTCACGCCGGTCGCGTGCCGCTATCTCCTGCCAGAGCACCACGACGAGCCGGGCCGACTCGTCAGAGCGTTGCGCGGGGCCGTCGACGGTGTCGCCAATGCCTACTCGCGGACGCTCCGCGCAGTGCTCGGGTTCCGGCCCTGGGTGATTGCCGGGGCCGCGGTGCTCGTCGGGTCGAGCATCTGGTTCAGCGGGCGCCTCCCGAGCACCTTCTTTCCCGACATCGACGAGTCGATGGAGCGGGTCTACGTGCGCTTCACCCCTGGTACGTCGCTGGAAGATGCGTCAGCCAAGACGGTGGAGATGGCGAACACCATCAAGGAGAAGCTGCCGCCCGGCACCGTGAGCTTGGTCCTCACGAACGTCGGCTCGCCGAGCAAGGCACGCTCGGCGATGACGAGCCCGAACATGGGCACTCACCAGGGCTTCATTCGCGTCGAGCTCACCGAGATGGGAAAGCGCGAGCTGGATCAGCGCGAGCTGGCGGACCGGATGCGCGAGCTCCTCCAACACACCTATCCCGGCGTGGACTTCCTCCAGGCGCCTGGTGGGCTCGTGGCGAGCGTCTTCTCCAACGGGTACATCGCTCCGCTGGTCGTCGAGGTGCGTGGCAACGATCTCGATGTGATGCTCGACCAGTCCAAGGCGGTCGCCGCTGTCGCGCGGTCCGTACCGGGCATTCGTGATGTCTACGTTCAGCTGGAGAACGACTACCCCGAGCTGAGGGTGAACACGGACCGAGAGACTGCCGGTCTGGTGGGGGTCACGGCACGCGACGCCGCGCAGACCACGCTCGAAGCCACCCTCGGCAACGTGAATACCCCTGCCGTGTGGACCGATACCAACAACGGCCAATCCTACTACGTCGTCACGTATTATGACGACGCGGTCGTCAAGGACGCTGCCGCTCTCGGCGAGGTCCCGATTCGCGTCGGTGCGAACGGAGCCGCGGTGACCCTGGGGGCATATGGCAACATCACGCGCTCGGTCGGTCCCGTGCTGGTCACACGGAATCAGATGACGCGTGCCTCGCACATCTTCATGCAGACCGAGCGGCGCGACATCGGCAGTGCCGCAGCCGAGCTGGAGAAGAAGCTTGCCCTGGATCCCCGCACGAAGAACGTGAAGGTCGACTTCGTGGGGCAGGTCGAGCTCATGCGAAGCACCTTCGGGGGCCTCGGCGTCGCGCTCGGTCTCGCGGTCATGGTCGTGTTCATGATCATGGCGACGCAGTTCAGGTCGCTGCGCTTGCCGTTCGTGATGCTCTTCACGATCCCCGTGTCCCTGGTCGGAATCGTCGGTGCGCTCATGGCGGCCGGCCAAGGGTTCTCGATCACGGCTCTGATGGGGGTGCTCATGGTGATAGGTATTGCCGTATCGAATGGCATTCTCATGGTCGACCACGCGAACCGCGAGCTGGTGAACGGAATGACGGCCGTCGATGCGATGGTGGATGCTGCCCGCGTGAGGTTCACGCCCATCGCGATGACGAGCTTGGCGACGATCTTCGGCCTGCTGCCCACCGCCATCGGACTCGACGAGGCCTCGGCCTCGAACCGCCCGCTCGCGCTCGCCGTCGTGGGCGGGCTTGCATCGTCGACGCTCCTGTCCCTCTTTCTCGTGCCGACCATGTTCACGCTCATCGCCAGGCCGGCGGTCGTGGACCCTGACGACCGCATCCTCGACGACCCCCGAGCGGGCCACAGCGAGGAAGACCCGGACGGCCACCTCGTGCCTGCTGAATGATTGGAATTCAAAATGACGAAGACCGTGCTGACATCTCTCTTGCCAATTCTTCTGATCGCGCATCTCGGATGTGGCGAGGGCTCGCGCTATCCAGGGTCCGAGCTCGCGCCGGACGAGTCCGCGGCGATCGGTCGCGTCGCCTATACCCGTCTCGCGCGCGAGCAGGCGTGCGCGCGGCCGGATGTGGGCGGCGCGCCGAAGGACGTGGAATCGAGAATGACCGTCCTGCGAAACGCGACGGAAGCCGAGATCAAGCCTTCGGGGTGCAAGAGCAACATCCACCCGCAGCCGCTGGCCGCGTGTATCTCCGAGATCGCGCGGTGGCCGTGTGCCGTCGACCTCGTGAAGGTCACGGTGATCGACTCGTGCAAGCTCGAGCCCCTCTGCGGAGTGCCACCGGAGGGAACGCTGTGAGCAACCCGGACCGGCCGAAGCGGGCGGGCTGTTCGGGAGCTGCGTAGCCGAGCGCGAAGCTGACGGCGATGGCACCGCGAATGGGTCGACTGTTGCTGCGCTTCCTGATTCCGCGCCGCACCTCTCGCGCTCCGACGACTGTGCGCTCGACAGGACCTTGCGTGCCGCAGGGCTCGGGGATGCCGGGGTCTGCCGGGCCGAGCGCGATGTCGCCCGAGCTAGGACATGGTGGTCGGGGGAGAAAGCACGTGGGCACCTCGGCTGCCGCCCATCAGCCAGGCGACGAGCGTGATCAGCAGGCACACGACACCGGCGACCGTGAACGTGTGCGGCGCGCCCCACCGGGCCGCCGCGTGACCGACGACCGGGTACGTGACGAGCCAGCAAGCATGCGTGAGCGCGAAATGGGCGGCATAGACCTTCCCGCGCTCCTCGGGGAAGGAGTGCTCGGCCAGAGCCCCGCTACTCCTCGAGCCTGACGAGCTCGTCGTACGACAAGAAGCCGTCCGAGCTGTCCTGTAGCGCGACCACCCCGGCATCACGTAGCGCATCGGCCGCGACAGGTCAGGACTGGGGCGACGGCCATCAGAGGGCGTCGACGGCGCTCGTCAGCGGGTCGAGGCCCTCGCGGCGACTGACCCGCGCCCAGGCACGCGAGCATGAAGCGGTCGGTCGCTCCTGGCGGGACCGCCGGCAGGGTCGAGCCATCGGCCGGGGCGCCCTTGTCGTCGAGCTCGACGCACCGATGGTCCTCGAAGGTATGAACTCGCTCGCGCGGCGGCCGTTGGGGATGGCGCGTGCCTCGCTTGGTCGACATCTGGAAGCCCCATGCCTGAACCGACCTCGCGACCCACGGGGACGGGCCGATGAGCGCCGCCGCGTTCGGCGCAGCGGGACATCAGCCGGTGGCCGGCGAGCTGCTCGACGGGAAGTACCGCATCGATCGCATCCTCGGGATCGGCGGCATGGGCGTGGTCGTTGCCGCACGCCACCTCGCCCTCGACCAGCTCGTCGCGATCAAGTACCTCCTCCCCGAGGCATCCGGGCATCCCGGCGTGGTCGAACGTTTCGCGCGCGAGGCCCGCGCGGCGGCCCGGATTCGCGGACCGCACGTGGCGCGGGTGATCGACGTCGGCCAGTTCGCGGACGGCGCGCCATACATGGTGATCGAGCACCTCGAAGGTCACGACCTGGAGCGCCACCTGCAGCTGCACGGGCCGCTGTCCCTGGAAGATGCGGTCGGGTTCGTCCTCGAGACCTGCGAGGCTCTCGCCGAGGCGCACCGCGGGCGCATCGTTCACCGGGACCTGAAGCCGGCGAACCTCTTCCTCGCGAGGCAACCGGACAAGCGCGCGATCATCAAGGTCCTGGATTTCGGGATCTCCAAGCTCGAGGACGAGCGGAGCGCGCGCCTGACCCCGTCCAGGGAGATCCTCGGGACGGCGTACTACATGTCACCCGAGCAGATCCGTTCTGCAGATGACGTCGACGCGCGGGCGGACCTCTGGGCCCTCGGCGTCATCCTCTTCGAGCTCCTCGGCGGTCAGCCTCCGTTCGGTGGCGACGGTCTCCACCAGATCATGGCGGCGGTGCTCTACGAAGAGCCGCTTGCGCTGTCGGTGCTTCGGCCGGAGCTGCCCGCAGGGATCGCCGGCGTCATCCGGCGCTGCCTCATGAAGGACCGCAACGAGCGATTCGCCTCGGTCGTGGACCTGGCGGTGGCGCTGGCACCCTTCGCGCGGCCCGAGGACCGCGCGAGCGTTGCCCTCGTCGCGCGCGTCCTCTCGTCGCTTCATCCGCCATGTGTCGTGGACGCCGGACCGGCGAGCGCGGCGAGCGACGCGGTCGCGGCGCCCACGGATCCCGGGAGCACGCTGCAGTGCCTGCCGCCAGCCACCATCGACATGATCACGAGGCCACGCCCGGCGAGCCCGCACCTGCTCGCGATCGTCGTCGGCGTGATGGTGACCATCGCCGCGCTGGCGCTCTCTCCCTCGCTCGGCGTGCTGACGTTGCCAGGAAGCAGCGCTCGCGCTCACGGCATGGTGATGACGGCATCGGTCACTCCGCGGGCCGACCCGAGCGTGGAGCATGCCACCCTGGTGCGTGTCGCGGAGGCCGCGAGCGCAGGACCGGCGATCGACGTGACGGCGGCGGCGCCAGCTCCCGTGCCCCGCGAAGCGAAGCGCGGGCCCGCGGCCGACGCGCGCGCCGCCCGACGGAGCGCCTCGGCGGCGGCCGCCCCGGCGGTCGTCCACCCGGATGAGCGCGACCCGGTCGCAGCCCCGACTCCGACCGAGGCCGCGCTCTTTCCGACATCCGCGTCTCCGCCGGAGGCGGAGCCCGCCGCCGCTTCGCTGGCGCCGACGGTCGGAACATCCGTGCGGAGCACGCTGGACATGGGGCTCAAATGAAGACGATCGTGGGGTTCGTGGTGGCGGTGCTGTTCGCGGTCGCTCCTTCTCGAGCGCTCGCGGAGGAACGCGCGAGCGATGAGGCCGCGGCTCGGCCCGCGCTGGGCCAGTTGCTCACCGGCGAAGACGAGGTGAGCTACGAGGAGGGCAAGGCGCTCTTCGCCCGCGAGCAGTTCAGCGCTGCCGCCGAGGCATTCGGGCGGGTGTACGAGCACGCGGCCGACGCGCGCTTGCTGTGGAATATCGCGGCCTGCGAGAAGAAGATGCGCCACTACGCGAAGAGCCTCTTGCTCGTGCAGAGGTATCTCGTCAGCGAGGGCGAGCGCCTCGACGACGGGGATCGTCTCGAAGCCGAGAGGCTCATCGCCGCGCTCCGGCCGTTCACGGCGCCGCTCAGCGTGCGCTCGGACGAGCCCGGCGCCGAGATCTTGGTCGATGACGTGCTGGTCGGCACCACTCCCCTGCCTCTGGTCCTCGTCGACATCGGTTTTCGCCAGGTTCGCGCTCGCAAGGCGGGCTTTTTGGAGGTGACCGACGATACGTTCGTCGACGGACGGTCGCCGGTCGCCGTCGTCGTCGTCGTCGTCAGACTCACCAAGGCGCGCGCGGAGGGCCGATTGAACGTGAGCGCGCCGAGCGCGGCTTCGGTCTTCGTTGACGGACGTGCGGTGGGCTCTGCGCCGTGGTCCGCGACGGTACCGAGCGGGACCCATGTCGTCCGCGTCACGGCGCCGAACCGGATCGCCTTCGAGAAGGAGATCCTCGTTCGCGGCAACGAGGTACGTGACGTCACCGTATCGCTCGACGCCGACCGGAGCACGCGGGCGCGCTCGTGGGTCTGGCTCGCGGCCGGCGCCGTCCTGACGGGCGCGGCGGCCGCGGGCGGCTACTGGGTCGTGAGCCAGAGTCAGGCCCACTAGTCTCGTGTTGGGCGATTTCAACCCGCGGCAGCGACCAAGAGCGGTCCAGCGCCGCCGGCCCGCCGACCCTCCCCACGCGATGCGAGCAAGGTGAAGGCAATCCTCCCCGGCTACATGGCGATGCGCGAGACGGGGATGGGCAACATGAGATCGACCCCATCTTTCTGGTGCTGCGGGCGGCCGGGCTCGTCCGGAGCGAGGCGGTAGGTCATCGTGGTGTTCGGCGTCACCAAGGCTACGCCTCGCGCAGTAGTGGCTGTCATCGCGGTGCGAGGCGGGTGGGGGGAGGATGGACGTGGGCACCTCGGCTGCCGCCCATCAACCAGGCGACGAGCGTGATCAGCAGGCACACGACACCGGCGACGGTGAACGTATGCGGCGCGCCCCACCGTGCCGCCGCGTGACCGACGACGGGATACGTGACGAGCCAGCAAGCATGGGTGAGCGCGAAATGGGCGGCGTAGACCTTCCCGCGCTCCTCGGGGAAGGAGTGCTCGGCCAGCAGCGTGGACGAGGGAATGGCGACGAGCGCTTGGCCTGCGCCGAGGATCGCCCAGAGGAGCGCGAGCACCGTCAGCGGTGGGATCAGCACGCCCGGCAGGAGGACGCCGCCCAGGCACACGCCGCCGGCCAGGAGCGCGCTCCGGCCCCACGCATGGCGCGTCGCATGAAGGCCAGCCTGCTCGGACCTGGCTCGCTCGTAGCGGCCCGTGACTCGCCCCAGGAGGAAGGCCGTGACCGCGGAGCCGACGCCGACCGCCGCCATCACCACGGAGGCGGCGGTCTCCCCGCGCCCGAGCACGTCGCGCACGTAAGAGACCGTGGTGACGATCGCGACCGCTCCAGCGGTCGCCTCGACGAAGCTCAGGATGATCGCCTGGCGGAGGGAGGGCTCGCGCAAGATCACCCTTGTTCCGTAGGTGATCTCGGAGGCAAAGGTCCGGAGCGAGAGCCGCTGGGCGACCTGCGTCGCTGCTGGCACTGCCGCGAACGCGACGAGCGACGCGGATGCCACGTACGTGAAGGCGTCGAACCAGAACACCCATCGCCCGCCGACCAGGCCGACGATGATGGCGGCCGCCGCGGGCGCAAGGACCGCCTCGAGGTCCACGGCGACCCGCGACAGCGAAAGCGCCTGGACCAGGTGCGTCTCACCGACGATCGCGGGGACGCTCGCCTCGTAGGTCGGCGTGAAGAACGCGGTGACGGCGTTGAGGAGGAAGATCAGGACGTAGATGTGCCAGAGCTCGCTCGCGAAGGGCAGCGCCAGGAGCAGTGCGGCGCGGAGGAGGTCCGACGCGACGAGGATGGCCTTGCGGTTCATGCGGTCCGCCAGCACCCCAGCCGGCTGCGAGAAGACGAGGAAGGCGAGGATCCGCAGCGTGAGGGCGTTGCCGAGGACCGCCGTTCCGGAGCCAGGGCCCGCCATCCGGTAGGCAAAGAGCGCGAGCCCGATGGTCGTCGCGCCGCTACCGACGAGGGAGATCACCTGCGCAGTGAAGAGCAGAACGAAGCTCCGGTTTCGCCAGAGGCTCGGCGGTCGTCCGGAGGACATCATGCGGCTCCGTTCGCGGCAGGAGAGACCTCGCGAGCCTCCGGCTCCTTGCCTAAGAAGGCATAGATCACCGGGAGCAGCAGCATCGTGAGCAGCGTCGCGGACAGTATTCCCCCGATGACGACCGTGGCCAGCGGGCGCTGCACCTCGCTACCCGGGGCTGACGAGACCGCCATCGGAATGAACCCGAGCGCGGCGACCAGGGCGGTCATCAGCACCGGGCGTAGCCGGAGATCCGCCGCCTCGCGGATCGCCGCGACATGCCCGCGCCCTTGCTGACCGGGCCCGGCACCGCCAGCTCGTCCGGACCGCACGACGTCATCGAAAGAGAGAGAGCCGCCGCGAGCGCCCACGCGCGCGAGCGGGCTACTGCCACTCCGTGATCCACCGCCGGACCGTGGCGGCGCCGGCGTCGTCCACGTACTGCGTGCCTGCGGGCGGCATGCCGTAGTAGCCGCGCTGGTTCATGCGCAGCCAGAGGCCGCTGCGATCGGGATCGCCCTTCACGACGACGTCCGTGATCCCGCCGTCGAGCTCGTGCTTCATCACCGTGCCCACGGTCGTGGTGTAAGCGCCGGTCTGCTCCACGGTCTGCCCGACGAACAGCCGCAGCCGCAGCTTCGACTGCGTGTTCAGCTTCACCGCCTGGCTGTTGTGGCAGTGGCCGCAGTTCGCGTGCAGGTAGCCGAGCGCCTCCTTCACGTTGCCGGTGCCCGGAACGTCGACCCCCGCGGGCGGCGCGTTCGAGAGGCGTCCCGCGGCATTCAGCGCCGTCAACGGGCTGGTCGTCGGATCGCTGAGCTGGATCGCGCTCACGCCGATGAGCACGTCGCTCACGTCGCCGTGGCAGTTCTTGCAGTCGGTCTGGTTCGGTACGTCGTGCGTGGTTCCGAGCGCGTCCGCCGCGCCGCCGAGGGTGGCCACGGCATCGGAGCCGTCCTCCTTCCACACGTACGCCGCCTCCCACCACACGCCGTTGCCCTGACCCTCGCGGACCTTCATCAGCAGGCGCGTCTCGATGGGCTTGCCTTCGTAGCGAAGCTCCTTGAACGCCTTCGTGCCGACGGGGAAGACCCAGTGGTCGATCCGCGAGGTGTCGATCTTCGTCCCCGGTGGCAGGTAGAGCCAGCGCGACTTCTGGGCGCCGTCGGCCCAGAACTCGTAGCGCGGTGCGTACGCGAAGAGCTCCGTGGCCACCGTGCGCGCCGCGAAGTCGGAGTAGAGACCGGTCTGCGAGAGGAGCGCCGGGCCGCTGACCGAAGCGTCCTCCGGATCCGGATCCACGGGTCG
>JAYTHX010000188.1:0-5131 GCA_043732195.1 Polyangiaceae bacterium | reverse complement strand
GCACAACGCAACGACTTCCACGGGTGATGTGGTGCTCGTCGTGGACGACGAGGAGGACATCCGCCGCCTCGTCACGTTCAACCTGACGGACGCTGGCTTCAAGGTCGACTCCGTGGAGAACGGGACCGATGCCGTCGCCGCGGCCACGCGTCTCCGGCCCTCGGTGGTCGTGCTCGATCTCATGCTCCCGGACATCTCGGGGATGGAGGTCTGCCGCCGCCTCCGCGCCGACGAGAACGTGGCCGACGCCGCCATCCTCATGCTGACCGCGCGCGGTGACGAGTACGACCGCGTGCTCGGCTTCGAGGTCGGCGCCGATGACTACGTCGTGAAGCCCTTCAGCGTGCGCGAGCTCGTGATGCGGGTGCGAGGGCTCGCGCGCCGCGCCAACGAACGCCGCCTCGCGCGGGGCGCGCGGGACGAGGGCAAGCGGCTCAGCTGGCGCGGCCTGGAGATCGATCCCACGCGGCACCGCGTGCTCATCGAGGGCGCCGAGCTCATGCTGCGCCCGCTCGAGTACAAGTTGCTCGCGATCTTCGTCGAACATCCAGGGCGCGTCTTCTCGCGCACCGATCTCCTCCAGGAGGTCTGGGGCATCGCGCCCGACACGAACACGCGCACTGTCGACACGCACATCCGCCGGCTGCGCGAGCGTCTCGGCGCGTACAGCGAGGCCATCGAGACCGTGCACGGCTTTGGCTACCGACTCCGCGATCCGGACGCGGCGCGCACGTCGGCCAGCAGCATCGCGGGCGCCGAGCCCAGCTCCACCTGAGAGAGGCGCGCCGCATGTCGTTCCGCACGAAGCTCCTCGCGAGTTACGTAGGCCTCGTCACGCTCGTCGGCCTGATCGCGATCTTCACGCTTAACCGCTGGCTCACCGAGGACCTGGTGCGCCAGCTCGATGCGCGCTTGCTCGAGCAGGCCAAGGGCGCCGTGGAGTGGGCGGAGGAGGGCGGCAAGCGCCATCCCGACAAGGTCGCGACGCGCATCGCGCACATCGTGGATGCCGAGGTCGCCCTGCTCGATCGCGACAACACGGTGATCGGCGCTTCGCCGCCCGAGTCGCGGATGGACATCGGAAGCGAGGTCGCCGAGGCGCGCACGAAGGGCGTCGGGAAGGCCACGCGCTTCCGCGGAGCCGAGGAGCTCCACTACGTGGCCGTACCGGGAGCCGACGGCATCGTCATCCGACTCGCCATCCCGCTCTCCGACGTCAATGCCACCGTCGCAGCGATGCGCAGCCGCCTCCTCGTCACGTCCGCGGTGGCGATCCTCGTGGCGCTGTTCCTCGGCGTGCTCGCCGCGCGCATCACGTCGCGGCCGCTCGGCGCGATGACCGAGACCGCGACGCGCCTCGCGCAGGGGGACTTCGACGTGCCCATCGAGGCGGGGGGCAAGGACGACTTCGGGGTCCTCTGGCGCGCGCTCAAATCGCTCGCGATGCAGCTGAAGGCGCGGATCGGCGAGCTCGTCTCGGAGCGCGATCGGCTCTCCGCGATCCTCGCCGGCATGGTGGAGGGGGTGCTGGTGATCGACGAGCACGGCGTCGTGATCGTCGAGAATCCCGCGGCCGCGAGCATCCTCGGGAACAAGGCGTCCGTGGTGGGGCGTACGCTGGAGGAGGCGGTCACGCACGCCGGCACGCGCGCCCTCATCCAGGCCTGCATGCGCGACGAAGTGACGGAGATCGACGAGATCACCGACGACCGCGGCATGGCGATCGCGATCTACGCGCGCCCCTTGCCGCAGACCTCGAGCGGCGCGGTGGTGGCGGTGCTCCGCGATCAGACAGCGCTGCGACGGCTCATGACGGTGCGCCGGGATTTCGTGGCGAACGTCTCCCACGAGCTGCGCACGCCGGTGACGGCCATCCAGGGCTACGCCGAGACGCTTCTCCGCGGCAGCGCCGACGCCGAGACGTCCCGGCAGTTCCTGGAGATCGTGCATCGCCAGGCGCAGCGCATCGGCGGGCTCGTGGAGCAGCTGCTCGCGCTCTCCGAGCTCGAGGCCCGCGGCAAGGACGAGATCGCGCACGAGCGCGTCGGCCTGCTCGCCATCGCGCAGCACGTCGACGAGACGGTCCGTGGCCGCGCCGAGCAGCGCGCGATGAAGGTCACGATCGAGGTCGCGAAGGACGTCGTGGCGCTCGCGGATGCCGACGGCGTCGAGCGGGCGGTGATCAACCTCGTCGACAACGCCATCAAGTACGGGAGCGAGGGCGGCGAGGTGAAGATCGGCGCCACGCGGCGCGGCGCGGTGGTCGAGATCGTCGTGAGCGACGACGGGCCGGGCATCGATCCCGACCACCTGCCTCGGCTCTTCGAGCGCTTCTACCGCGTCGATCCGGGCCGCTCGCGGCAGCACGGCGGCGCCGGGCTCGGGCTCTCGATCGTGAAGCACCTCGTCGAGTCGATGGACGGTTCGATCCGCGTGACGAGCCGCCTCGGCCAGGGCGCGACCTTCGTGATCGAGCTGCCTGCGTCTACGGGATGACGCGCATCTTGTACTGCTCGAGCGCGCCGTTCGAGACGAGCGAGCCGTCCGGGAAGCGACAGAAGCTGTCCTCACCGCCGGCGGCGTTGTGCGCCACGACGATCGGCTGGTTCATGCGCATGCAGACCTTCACCCCTGCGCTGGTCCGGCCGTCGAGCGCGCGGTGCGCGATCTCCACCGGCGCGCCGGTGCGCATGAAGCTCATGGCCTGACAGGTGAACTGACCCGAGGCCCCGCGACACTGGGCGTTCACGCGCAGATTCTCCCGCGCGTAGTAGACGACCGGAACGTGCGCTCCGTCCTCGCCGGTCCACACCTCGTTCTGGAACGGCGAGGACTCGAGCCCGGCGAGCGGACCGCTGCCATTGCCCTGCAGCGTGGGGTCGTTCGGCCCCGGTCCGGGCGCGCTCTCGGGGCAGCCGGTCAGGAGGCCAGCGAGCGAGGCGAACGCGGAGACCACGAGCAGCGGAGCGAAGCGCATCGCCTGTTCATAGCGGAATTCCCGGCCCCGAGGAACGTACGTGCACCACGTGCGAGCCTGCCAGGAGGTCGTGCACCGCGCGCTTCTCGGGGTGGATGGCGGCGAGCCCCAGGCATGCGGCATAGAGGATCGACAGCGCGCCGTTGCCCACCGCGAACGCCGTGACGAGCGCCTTCATCTCGCCCACCTGCGACGCGGTGCCGACGATCGCGAACAGGTCGTGCTGCCCTTTCGTCGCGAGCACCACCGCCGCCACGAGGAGCGGCAGCCACGCCGAGAACGTGACCCGGGCCAGCGCGCGCCAGGCGCCGAGCGGCTTGCCGGACAGCTGCTGGGCGCGGATACGCAAGAGGTACTTGCCGGGTGTCTGCCCGCGCCAGGCCTGGAGGGCGACGATCACCACGAAGCCGCCGATGAGCCCGTACGGCCCGGTGATGCCCACGAGCGCCGCGCATAGCCCGAGATCGGCGTCCTTCGCCATGAGGCGCGCCACGATGCGCGCGAGCGCGGGCGTCGCCTCGCGGGCCTTCGCGCGGAGATCGGGGACGGGCGCGGTGAAGTGCTTCGAGAGCAGCTCGATGTGATTTGCGCCGTCGTAGGGCGGAACTCCTGCGACGAGATGGAAGAACGTGCAGCCGAGCGCGTACATGTCCGCGCGGTGGTCGACCTTCTCGCCGCGCGTCTGCTCGGGCGCCATGTACATCGGCGTGCCGAGCACCACCCCTTCCCCGGTGAGCGTGGCGCCGTTGCTCTCGATCGGCCGCGCGAGGCCAAAATCCGCGATCTTCACGTGGCCCGTGGGATCGAGGAGCAGGTTCGAGGGCTTGATGTCGCGATGGATGAAGCCCACGGCGTGCGCGCTCGCCAGGCCGCGCGCCACCTCGATCATGAGGCGCCGACCGCGATCGGCCTCGAGCCGTTCGCCGCGATCGAGCGTGAGCTCGAGCGGCTCGCCCTGCACGTGATCCATCGCGAAGTAGGCGGCCGGCCCGGCGCGCCCGATGAAGTGGATGGCGACGACGTGGGGCGAGGCGAGCTTCGCCTGCGCGCGCGCCTCGCGAAAGAAGCGGTCGAGCGCGAGCGCGTCGTCACGGCGCGGGACGATCACCTTGATGGCCACGCGGCGATCGAGCGCGCGGTCGTGCGCGAGGTAGACCACGCCCATACCGCCACGGCCGATCTCGCGCTCGATGGTGAAGTGATCGAGCTGCTCGCCGCCCTTCATGGCCGCGAACGCACCGTCGGTCGCGGGGCCCGCGCGCACCGGCTCGCCGATGCAGCATCACCCACGCGCCCACCCCGGCGCACGCGAGGATGAGGAGGAGCGAGAGGATCACGACGCGCCGCGAGGAGCGCCGCACGCGGAGCGACGCCGGCCCGGGCGCCACCGGCGCTGCCGCGGCGCGCGCCAGCGCGGAGGGCCCAGTCGGACGATCGAGCGACGCATCGTACGGCGGATGAGCGCCGCTGCTCGCGAGCGCGGGATGCGCGCCGCTCCCCATGTTGCTCGCGAGGGTGGGCATCGCAGGCGCAGGGCTCGTGGGGGACGCGAGCGTCTCCGCGTGTCGACCAGGCTGCGGCCGCGGCGCGCCGATCATCTGCTGCGTCTCGTGCGGCAGCGCGAGCGGTAGCCGCGCGAGCGCCTCGGCGATCGACTGCGCGTGCTGCGAGGCGGCCTGGAGCAGCGCCCCCGAGCCGCGGGTGCCGGTGCCGGTCAGACGCTCGGTGGTGGGCGCCGGCGACAACGGGCCGCCGCTCGAGATCGGCAGATCCTCGAGGTTGATGGTGACGGGCGCGGGCTCCTCGATCGTGGGATCGCTCTGCGGCGCGGCGGCGACGTACTCCGGGCGTCGATGGTCCGCGAGCGTAGCACGGGCCGCTTGACGGCCTATTTTTGCGTCAGTTCACGACTTCACTCGGAGAACCGGCCTGCGCTCTGCCGTCCTGGTTCGCCGTGTTCGACCGCTCGGCGTCGGCGTGCTCGCGCTCCTCGCGGAGGACGCGCTCGACCTCGTCGTCCATCTGGAAGCGGACCATCTTGGTCCACATCACGAGATCCGCGCGGAGCGACCAGAGCGGGTGCTTGAAGCTGGCCGGCTTGTTCCCCTCGACGAAGAAGTGGCTGATCCACGCGGGGCCGTAGCCTGCGACGGG
>JAYTHX010000187.1:0-15505 GCA_043732195.1 Polyangiaceae bacterium | reverse complement strand
AGGAGGTGCTCCTCTGCGCCCGGCGCCAGCACCGCGGCGAGGGCCGCGAGCCGACCGAGGGTGTCGAGCGCGACCTCGACCAGGCCGCGGCCGGCATCAGCCGCATCCTTCTCGCCGCGGCATGACCTGACACCGTGTAACGCGGCGCGTTGACGCGCCCCTATCAGGCGGCTACGACCACCTCATGAGCGACGAGGATCCGCCCGCCGAGCATCCGTCCGAGCCGCCGAGCACGCCTCACAAGGAGAGCCGGCGGAGCAGGCTCGAGAGCGTCATCCCCGAGATCATCAAGCGTGCGGTCGAGCTCGGCGTCGAGAAGGCGCGCGAGTCACCGGACACCGTGCGCCAGTTCGTGCACGACATGAAGGTCCCGAAGGAAGTGGCGCACGTCATCTTCCAGCAGATCGACGACACGAAGAACGGACTCTTTCGCGTGGTGGCGAAGGAGATCCGCGATTTTCTCGAGCACACGAACTTTGCCGGCGAAGTGCAGAAGCTCCTCACGACCGTGCAGTTCGAGGTCAACACGACCATCCGCTTCACGCCCAACGACGGCCGCGAGCCCCGCAAGGAGGGCGACGACGGCGGCGGAAAAGAGGACGGCGAGGCGGCGAGCGACAAGAAGGAGGAAGGCGACGACGCGCCTTCGAGCCGCCTTCCGAAGCCCGAGGTGAAGACGACGGTGAAGGTCCGCCGCGACGACCGCGAACGATCCCGCCGGAATCCGCGCCGCGGCGCGTGACTCTCTTGCTATAAGGGCGCCATGGCTAAACCGCTTCGTGCGGGGGGTGAGGTCGATAGCTGGTGCACCAAGTGCAAGCTCGTCCTGAATCACCGGATCATCGCGCTCGTCGGGACGACGCCCGCGCGCGTCGAGTGCTCGACGTGCAACTCCCACCATAATTTCCGGGCGCGTGCGCCCGGCGACAAGGCGCCCTCGGCGGGCGGGACCACCACCCGGTCCACCAGCAGCGCCGGCCCGCGGTCGACGCGCGGGCCGACGAAGGCGCAGCAGCTCGTCCTCGACCGCGAGCGGTCGTGGGAGAAGGCGGTCAACGGAAAGTCCGTCTCCGAGTTCCGCCCCTACCGCGTGAGCGAGATCTTCGAGGAGGGCAACCTCGTTCGCCACTCCAAGTTCGGCGACGGCTTGGTCACGCGCCTGCTCGAGGGCAAGAAGGTCGAGATCCTCTTCAAGGACGAAGCCCGCACCCTCGCGCACGGCCTGACCGACTGAGTCGGCGCTCGTTCGCGACGCCCAGGAAGAGCTCGCGGCTCGCCGCGCGTTCTTCCTCGCGTGACCGCACCTTGCCAAGCCCGCGGCATGACGACTAGCGTGCGCTTCCTATCGAAAGGAAGCACATGAAGCACGTCGTATCGGCCCTCGCTCTCGCGCTCGTCACCGCCTGCAGCACCAGCGACTCGCCCACCAGCTCGTCGTCCAGCGGCGGCACCAGCGGCACCACGCCCGCCGCGAACGCGGTCACGGTCTCCAGCAACAAGTTCACGCCGGCCAGCCTCTCGGTCAAGATCGGCGACACGGTCACGTGGACCTGGGCTGGCGGAAACCACGACGTCGTCTCCGGGGCGAACTGCACGGACGACAAGGTGTTCACGCGCAGCGCGCTCCAGAGCGCGAACGGCGCGACGTTCACGCACACGTTCGACAAGGCCGGCACATTCGAATATTTCTGCACCCCGCACTGCGTGAGCGCCGGAATGAAGGGCACGGTCGTGGTGCAGTGATCGGACGACGAGCGCTCCCCCTACCCCCGGTAGCGCTCGTCACTGCGCTCGCTCTCGCCGCGTCCTCCCCGGGCTCGGCGCCCGCGACCCCCGCCGCTCCGGCGGCCTCTTCCCTCCCCGCGACCGCCGCAGCGGCGACGCCCCCGAGCCCCGCCGCCGATCTCGCGGCCGCTGCCGAGACCGCGCGGCTCGACGCCGAGGCGCGCGCGATCGCCATCGACGTGCGGCTCGCGCCGTCGTCCCGCGGGGTGCTCGGCGCCTGGCTCGTCGCCGGTCCCTTCCGCGCCGGGAAGCCCGCGCTCGACACGAGCCCGCAGGGCGTCGACGAGGCCGCGCTCGCGCCGAGCTCCGGCGCCGTGGCCTCGGGCGATCGCGACCTCGGCGGGCCGAAGAAGAAGCCCGGCGCACGCTGGACGATCACGTCGAGCGGCGACGGCCCCGTCGATCTCAAGGCGGCGTTCGACCAGCCCGGCAACGACCTGATCGCCTACGCGGCAGGCACGCTCCATCTCGAGCGCGCCGGCCGATACCTGCTCCTCCTCAGCGTCGACGACGGCGTGCGCGTCTCGGTCGATGGCCGCGTCGTGCTCACGCGCGACGACGCGCGCCCGGTTCGCGACGACGACGACGTCGTGCCGCTCGACCTCGCCGCCGGCGAGCACCCCGTACACCTCAAGCTCCACCAGCGCGACGGCGCGTGGGCGTTCCGCGTGCGGCTGGTCGAGGCCACGCTTGCGCCGCCCGCCGGCGCATACCTGCGGCTGCCCGGCACGATCTCCGAGGACGCCCGCACGCTCGCCACCCGGATGTCGTGGGTGTCGCTCGACCGTACGTTCGACGGCACCGTCGATCCTCCGCGCTATCGCCCGAAGCTCACCGTGCGCTTCCCCGAAGGCGCGCCGCGCGGCGTGACCGTGCCCGTGAGCACGCGCCTCGCGCGCGGTCCCGGCGAGGAGCCGGTGTTCGAGGTGCAGGCCGGCGGCGTGCCCGTCACCGCGGCCGGGGCCGGCGAGCTGGTGATCGCCCTGCCCTCGCAGACGCCCTCGGCGACGCCGCTCACGTTCGAGACGACGGTCGCGGGACGCGTCGTGAAGGCGGCGCTCCCGCCGCGGCCGCTCGCCGAGCAGGCGGTGTTCCGCGCCGAGCACGCCCTCGCGAAGATCGCGCCCGATGCTTCGCCCGCGTTCCTCACCGCCGGCTCGCTCGACTCGATGAGGTACCTCACCCGCCGCCTCGCCGGGCTCCTCTCGCGCGGCGACGCCGACCTCGAGGCGCAGGCCGACGAGGCGCGCGAGCTCGATCATCTCGCGGCGGCGCTGGAGCGCGGCGTCGATCCCTACGAAGGACGCACCGGCCCGATGCGGCGCGCGCTCCGGTCCCCGATCGACGGCGACTACGCGGAGGTCGGGCTGTACGTCCCGCCCTGGTACAAGGACACCGCGACCCGGAAATTCCCGCTGATCGTGGGCCTGCACGGCCTCAACGGGTACTCCATGGGCGTCCTGCGCTGGCTCTTCGGCGGCGACGATCCGAAGCGCGATCAGGGCTGGGAGGATCGCCACGTCGGACCGCTTCCGCCCATGGACGCATTCGTGATCACGCCGTTTGGCCACGGCAACTCGCTCTATCGCGAGCTGGGGGAGACCGACATCATGAACGCGGTCGCGTGGGCGATGCGCCGCTTCCCCATCGATCCGTCGCGCGTCACGATCACGGGGCCCTCGATGGGCGGCATTGGCGCGGCTGCGGTACCGCTGCACCGTCCGCACGTGTTTGCCGGCGCGGCGCCGCTGTGCGGCTACCACAGCTACTTCGTCCGCAGCGACGTCGCGGGACGCTCGCTTCGCCCGTGGGAGCGCATCCTCGCCGAGGAGCGCTCGAACGTGCTCTGGGCCGAGAACGGCGAGCACCTGCCGCTCTGGGTCGTGCACGGCACGCAGGATCTCCCCGAGGAGAACAGCGGCGTGCTCATCGAACGCTACGAGAAGCTGCATTTTTCGGTGAAGCACGAGCACCCCGAGGCCGGCCACAACGTCTGGCAGCAGACCTACGAGGAGCTGAAGGGGATGACGTGGCTCGCCAATCGCCGCGTCGACTTGCATCCCTCGCACGTGCGCTTCAAGACGTCGCGCACGCGCTGGAGCACCAGCGCCTGGGTCGGCATCGACGAGCTCGCCACCGAGGCCGGCTGGGGCGAGGTCGACGCGCGGATCACGGCGAAGACCAGGACCATCACCGCGACGAGCAGCGGGATCGCGCAGCTCACCTTCACGCGCGACGACCAGCTCCTGGGCAGCGCGGCCGTGAGCGTGACGATCGACGGCCAGCAGCTCGCCTTCGACGAGAACGAGCCCATCGTCCTCGGCCGCGCGGGCGCCGGACGCGCCGCCACGTGGAAGAAGGGCGCGCTCGTGCACCCCGGGCCGTTCAAGCACGGCTCGGTGACCGGCCCCATCCGCGACGTGTTCGCGGATCCGATCCTCTTCGTGTACGGGGCCGGTGACGACGACGCGCGCGCGAACGAGCAGGTGGCCCGCCACTTCGCGAAGATCCGCGCGGGCGTCCAGGTCGCCTACCCGGTCATGAGCGACGTGGAGTTCCTCGCGAAGAGCGAGCCGCTCGCCAACGACCGCGCCCTCTTCCTCGTCGGCCGCACCAACAAGGTCCTCGCTGCGCTCGATCAAGCGAGCGCGTTCCCCATCCGCGTCGAGGCCGGCGCGGTCACGGTCGGGCGCGAGCGGTTCGCCGGCAAGGAGCTGGGTGCGGCGTTCGTGCGCCCGAACCCGGCGCGTCCCGATCGCTACGTCGTGGTCGTCGCCGGCGCCGACGTGCCGGGCACGCTGCGCGGGATGTCGCTCCCCGATCTGCTCCCCGACTTCGTGGTGTGGGACGAGGCCGTCGCGCCCGCCCGCGGGCAGATCCTGCTGGGCGCGGGCTCGTTCCGCGCGGGCGGCTTCTTCGACAAGGAGTGGGCGCTGCCCGCGAAGACCGCCGACCCGTTCGCGCGCCTGCGCCGCACTCCGCCGCCCGAGGCTCCGCTCGCGAGCGAGGCGCCCGCGCAATCCCCGCCGTGATCCCGCGGGCGATCGGCTGAGCTTCGACAATCGGGCTCGCCGCGCGGATTCGTGGCATTACATTGGGGACCGATGACGTCCCTCCGCGCGCAGCGCCTTCCCTCCGCGCTCGCCCTGCTGGTGGCGGTCGTCACCCTGCTCACCCTGCTCTGGCCGTCGGTCGCGCAGGCGTTCACGCCGCCGCCGATCAACGGGCACGTCATGGACACGGCGGGGGTCCTCACGCAGCAGCAGGTGCTCCAGCTCGACGCGAAGCTGGAGCGTGCCCGCGTGGAGAAGGGCTTCGCGGTCGTGGTGTTTCTCCCCAAATCGCTCGACGGCGAGAGCGTCGAGGACGTCGCGTACACCACGTTCAACACGTGGAAGGTCGGCTCGGCCAAGGGTGACGACGGCGTGCTGCTCCTGATCGCCCCGAACGATCGCAAGACAAAGATCGAGACGGGCAAGGGCGTGGGCGGGGGGCTGACCGATATCGGCTCGAGCCACATCAACCGCGAGACCATCAATCCGCTGCTGAAGCAGGGGCTCTTCTACGAGGCCGTCGACAAGGGCACGGACGCGATCCTCGAGTCGCTCACCACGGGCACGCCGGGCGGCGCGAGTGATCCCGGCAAGACGCCGAGTCCCAGGGCGACGCAGCGTGAACGTGATCGCGAGCGCGGCGCCGCCGCGGCGCAGCCCGCGAGCCCGCTCAAGATGATCGGCTTGGCCGGCGTGGTGCTGCTCGTGATCATTCTCGCCATCGTCTCGCCGACGTTTCGTCAGATCCTCTTCTTCTTCCTCCTCTTCGGTCGCGGTGGCGGCGGGGGTGGCTTCGGAGGAGGAGGAGGAGGAGGGGGGGGCTCCGGCTACGGCGGTGGCGGCGGCAGCTCGGGCGGCGGCGGCTCGAGCGACGACTGGTAGTCGGCCGGCGATCTCCGCTCAGGCGAGCGGCTTCGGATACACGACGGCGGGCGCGGCGGCGTCGATCACGCTCTGCACCTTGCGCGCGAGCTCGATGGCGGTGACGGGCTTCTGCAGGAACGCGCGTCCCGACGTGGCCACGCCATGCCGCACGACGGCGTCGTCGGTGTAGCCGGACATGAAGAGCACCTTCATCTGCGGGCGCACGGGAGCGAGCCGATCGGCAAGCTCCCGGCCGCTCATGCGCGGCATCACCACGTCGGTGAGCAGGAGGTCGATCGGCGCCTCGTACTGCCCCGAGAGCAGAATGGCCTCGGCTGCGTTGTCCGCCTCGAGGACCTTGTAGCCCTGACGCCGCAGCACGTTGCCCGCGAGGACACGCACCTGGAGGTCATCCTCGACCAGGAGGATGGTCTCCTTGCCTCGCGGTGCGTGAGCGCGAGGTGAGGGGCTCGGCGGCTTCGACCCCTCACAACGCTCGCCGTCGACGCGCGGCAGGTAGACCCTCATGGTGGTGCCCTTGCCGACCTCGCTCTCGGCCCTGACGACCCCGTCGGACTGGCGGACCACGCCGAACACGGTGGCGAGGCCGAGGCCAGTGCCCTTGCCCTCCTCCTTGGTAGTGAAGAACGGCTCGAAGATCTTCGCCAGGGTCGCGGTATCCATGCCGGTGCCGGAGTCGGTCACGGCGAGCATCACGTAGCGCTCGGGCCGGATGTCGAGGTCGCGGGCCGCGTCGGCGTGGTCGAAGGTGACGTCATCGATCTCGATGGTGAGCCTACCGCCGGTCGGCATGGCATCCCGCGCGTTCACGACGAGGTTCATGATCACCTGGTCGATCTGCGTGGGGTCGGCGAAGACGCCGCCGACCGCGGCCCCGGTGCGCGTCGACATCTCGATGCTCTCGCCCAGGAGGCGCCGCAACATCGGCTCGAGCCCACGCACCGAGGCGACGAGGTCCATGCTCTGCGGCTGGAGCACCTGACGACGCCCGAGCGCGAGGAGCTGCTGGGTGAGCGCCACGGCCCGCTGCGCCGCGGTCGCGACCTCGACGACGTCGTTGCGCATGGGATCGTCGACGGCGAGATCGTCGATCATGAGGCTCGTGTAACCAAGGATCACGGAGAGGATGTTGTTGAAGTCGTGCGCGACACCACCCGCGAGGCGACCGATCGCCTCCATCTTCTGCGCGCTCCGGAGCTGCTCCTCGAGCTCGAGCCGCTCGGTGATGTCCTCGGTGTGGGCGAGCACGAGATCGGGTGGCACGCCCGAGTACGTGGTGAGAAACCGCCTCGGCTCGCCCGCCGGCATCGCGAACGTGACCTCACGACGGATGGCGCGCCCCTCTTCGAGGCTCGCGGCCATGTCCGCGACCATCGCGTCGGCCGAGCTTCCCAGGAGCGCCGCCGCTGTCGAGCCCACCGTCCTGGCGACGCTGCCGCGCGTCGCCAGCATCGCGGCGTCGTTGTAGTCGTGCAGGACGAAGTCGACCGCGCCGTCGCTGTGGACGCGCCGCTGCCACGCGTAGGTGGGAACGGGCATGGCCTTGAACTGCGCGCGCGTGCGCTGCGCCGCGATCTCGAGGGAGGCGAGGAGCTGTTCGCGCTCCCGCAGCGAGCGCCTCTGGTCCGAGATGTCGAGCCCCACGAGGATCGCGCCGTGCGATTCGCCGTCGCCGCCTGGAATGGGCACCGAGGAGAAGAGGACGTGCGCGCGCTTCCCGTCGAAACCGAAGACGTCGATGGGCTGGCGCACGACGGGTTCGCCCGTGCGCAGGGTGCACGCGAGAGGCCACTCGTCGGCGAGCACCGGGTTTCCCGTCGCCGGCCAGGTGGCCCGGTACTCGTCGCCGTAGCGCTCGATGGCCGAGGGCCGAGGCGCGCGTCCGCCGAAGACCTGAGCGGCGCCGGGGTTTGTGTAGCTCACGCGGCCGTCGGCGTCGGCGATCCAGATCCCGATGGGCAGCGCGTCGAGGATCGCCGCGAGCCGACGGCGCTCGAGATCCACGGCCGCGAGCGCGCGCCGTCGCGCCGCCTCCGCTTCGAGACGCTCCGTGACGTTGTGGGCGACGGCGAACGTGGCCTCGCGGCCCTCGTAGACGATCGGGATCGAGCGGACCTCGAGGGTGACCTCGCGCCCATCGGACCTCTTGTAGCGCTCGACGCTCTCGACCGGGGCGTCTCCCGCCTGGCCCGCCGCGCCTGGCGCGCGCGCCAGCGACAGCGGAGCACCGCCGGCATTGTGGGCGCTGCGCAGATCCGCCAGGTGGCGACCGACGAGCTCGGAGCGGTCCGCGAAGCCGAGCGCCTGGGCGGCCGAATCGTTGGCAAACGCCACGCGCCCCTCGACCTGCACGACGATCGCCTCCGGCGAGCGGTCGACGAGCTGGCGATAGCGCGCCTCGCTCTCGACGAGCGCGCGCTCCTTCTCCTCGATGTACGCGCCGCCGAGGACGACGGTCGTGCGATGCGTGAACTCGCGCATCGCCTTGAGCGCTGCAATCATGCGCGGAGGCTCGTTGCCGTACGTCGCGACGATGAGCGGCGTGAGCAGGTCGACGAGGGAGCTATCGTAGGCGGACCACTCGGCGAAGCTGATGCCGGCGTCGGCGTAGGCGTGCGCGATCTGCCGGAGGTAGGCGTCGCGGGAGGTCGAGTCGCCCTCGATCGAGCGCTGGACGAGGAGGCAATACTCCTTCGCCATCGCGCCGATCTGCTCGACCGTCACGGTACGGATGTAGGCGCCCAGGACCGGGTGGTCGCGCGTCGCATCGATGACGTGCCGGTAGAGCTCCTCGAAGTGGGAATCGTAGACCGCCCAGAAGTCCTGTACCGCGGCCTCGTTGCTCCCCACCTTGCCGCTCATGGTAACGGACTCGCACCACGCCGACCACGCTGGCGATGCGCGCGGGCGCGACCGCGTCTATCGTGCCGCATGCGTCCCGCTCGTCCCGTCTCCCTCTCGGCGCTGTTCACCCTTGCGGCCCTCGCCGCGTTCGCGTTCATCGCCGCGTGCGGCCCCCGGGCGCACGCGCCTGCCGGTCCGATCAAGCCGGCGGCCGCCGCGTCGGTCGGCGTACGCGGACCCGCCCCCGACGGCATCTCCGACGCGCCTCTCCCGCTCGACGCGCGGATCAAGAAGGGAAAGCTGGAGAATGGCCTCACCTATTACGTGCTCCCCCACAAGAAGCCCGAGCATCGCGCGCAGATCTGGCTCGCGGTGAACGCGGGCGCGGTCCTCGAGGACGACGATCAGCGCGGCCTCGCGCACTTCGTGGAGCACATGGGTTTCAACGGCACGAAGCGCTTCCCCAGACAGGCGCTGGTCGACGTACTCGAGAAGAGCGGCATCTCCTTCGGCGCCGACCTGAACGCGTACACGACGTTCGACGAGACGGTCTACACGCTCACCGTCCCCACCGACCCGCCGGAGCTGCTCGGCAAGGCGATCGGGGTCCTGCGCGACTGGAGCGGTGACGTCAGCTTCGACCCCGCCGAGGTCGAGAAGGAGCGCGGCGTGGTGCTGGAGGAGTGGCGCCTCGGCCGCGGCGCGGGCGCGCGCCTCTTCGACAAGCAGGCGCCGGTGCTCTTCCGCGGCTCGAAGTACGCAGAGCGCCTTCCCATCGGCAAGCCCGAGATCATCAAGGGCGCGCCGCGCGACACGCTTTTCCGCTTCTACAAGGACTGGTACCGCCCTGACCTCATGGCGGTGATCGCGGTCGGCGACTTCGCGCCGGACGCCGTCGAGGCGAAGATCAAGGAGGAGTTTGCATCGCTCCCCGCCTCCGCGAAGCCGCGGCCTCGCCCCGTCGTGCCGGTGCCCGCGCACGCCGACGAGCTCTTCACCATCGAGACCGACCCCGAGGCGACGTCCACGGCGGTCTCGATCGTCACGAAGATGCCGCACCGCCCCGTAGCCACCGTGCGCGACGAGCGCCGGACGATCGCCGAGCAGCTGTACAGCACGATGCTGAGCGCGCGCCTCGACGAGATCCGCCGCCGCCCGAACGCCCCTTTCCTCAACGCGGGCTCGCGCTCCGGCGGCTTCGTGCGGACCGCCGACTCGTTCACCCAGTCCGCCGTCGCCAAGGAGGGCGCGGTGCTCGAGGCCTACGGCGCGCTCATCGAGGAGCTCCTGCGTGTGGAGCGGCACGGCTTCACGGCGACCGAGCTCACGCGCGCCAAGAGCGACGTGCTGCGCTCCTTCCAGCGCGCGGTGCAGCAGCGCGACACCGAGGACGGACGGACCTACGCCCAGGAGATCGTCCGCAACTTCCTCCAGGACGAGGCGATGCCCGGGCCCGAGGCGGAGCTCGCGCTCGCCGAGAAGCTCCTGCCGACGATCGGACTCGAGGAGCTCGATCGCCTCGGCGTAGCGCTCGGCAAGGGCAGCCGCGTGGTGGGCGTGACGGGCCCGGCCACCATGACGAAGCCGACCGAGGTAGCGCTGCGCGGGGTCACGACGACCGTCACGGCGCGCGAGATCAAGGCCTACGACGACGGAGGGCCGAGCGTGGCCCTGATGGCGACGACGCCGGCGCCGGGACCCGTCGTCACGACGCGCACGATCGCCGAGATCGGCGTGACCGAGTGGACGCTGAAGAACGGCGTGCGGGTGGTCTTCAAGCCGACGGAGTTCAAGAGCGACGAGGTGCGGCTCGCCGGCTTCGCGCCGGGCGGCACGTCGCTCGCGTCCGACGCGGACTACGACTCGGTGAAGTTCGCCGATGCCATCGTGCGCGAGGGCGGCCTCGGAGCGTTCGACGCGACCGCCCTCCGCAAGGCGCTCGCCGGCAAGGTCGCGTTCGCGAGCGCCGGGATCGACGAGCTGGAGTCGAGCGTCTTCGCGGGCGGCTCACCGAGCGACCTCGAAGCGATGTTCCAGATGGTGCACCTGCGCTTCACGGCGCCGCGCCGCGACGACAGCGCGATCGCCGCGTGGAAGGAGCCGGAGATCGAGCGAGCCCGGAACCGGCGCCTCTCGCCCGAGGGCACGTTCGCCGAGGATCTCCAGATCTTCACGACGCAGAACCACAAGCGGCGCCAGCCCACGACGCCGGAGATGATCCAGAAGATCGACGTCGACAAGGCATTCGCCTTCTACAAGGCGCGCTTCGCCGATGCCGCCAACTTCACGTTCGTGCTGGTGGGCAAGCTCGATGCGGACCGCGCGAAGGCGCTCGTCGAGACCTACCTGGGCTCGCTCCCGGCGACGCGCACCAAGGAGACCTGGCGCGACCCGAACGTGCAGCGCCCCAAGGGAGTCGCGAAGAAGGCGGTCGCGAAGGGATCGGAGCCGAAGGCGCGCGTATCGCTCACGTTCCACGGGACCGAGACGTGGACCCGCGACTCCGACAACGACATGCGCATGCTGGGCGAGGTCCTCCGAATGCGCTTTCGCGAGATCCTCCGCGAGGACATGGGCGGGGTCTACGGCGTGAGCGCGGGCGGCAACATTGCGCGGCGCCCGAAGAAGGAGTTCGCCTTCAACGTGGGCTTCGGCTGCTCGCCCGAGAACGTCGACAAGCTGGAGAAGGCGGTGTTCGACGAGATCAAGGCGATCCAGACGAATGGCATCGGCCCCGACTACCTCGCGAAGACAAAGGCGCTGCGGAGGCGCGATCACGAGACGAGCCTGAGGGACAACGGCTTCTGGCTGAGCGAGCTGTCGCGCTCCTACCGCTACGGCGACGACCCGAAGCTGATCCTCGAGCTCGACGCTCTCGTGGAGAAGATCAGCAGCGACCGCGTCCGCGCCGCTGCGAAGAAGTACCTCACGAGCACGCAGTACGTGCTGGGCGAGCTCCGTCCCGCCGCGACCCCCTGAATCAGAGCTTATGGCTCTCCGCGCACGGGCCGTCCTGGCACTGAAACCAGAGGCGGCTCGACGTGACTGAGCAAGAGGAGGGCAGCGGCGCGGACCCGGATCATGGGAGGGCGACGTGGATCGTCCGGAGCGCACGTCGATGACGCGGCGTCGTCACCGCTCGAAGAGGTGAAGCGACACCGGCATGGTGCGGGCGTCGCGCGGGCTGACGTCCAGGTCGAAGAACGACGTCACGCTCGTGGATCGCCCCCGCTCGACATCGACGATCATCGCGGTGCTCTGCGAGTGGATGCGCGAGAGCCCGAGCCCGGCGCCGCCGCCCGACGTGTCGAGCACCTCTCCGCCGCCGCCGGCCTTCCGACCGCGCAGGATGCCGTCGAGCACGTGATGCCTTTCGAGGCGCCCGAAAGGGTCGACGATCTGGAGCGGAATGCCGGCCGCATCGACCGGCGCGTCGTACATGGCGTTCATGATCATCTCGTGAGCGACCTCGCCCACGCGCTTCGCCACGCGCACCGGCACCCCCGCGCGCTCGGCGAGCGAGGTGACCTCCGTGACCGCCACGTCGCGGTCGTGCGAGGTGCGCGGGCGGAGCTTCACGGTCGCTGCGCCCCAGCTGAAGAGCTCGCTCAGCCGCGGCGCGGACGCGCTAGGGTCCATGAATGCTCACGATCGCCGGCGCCGAACGGACCGCCTCGAGGAGCGGATCCATCGCGCCCGACGTCCACGCGATGACGGCGAGATCGCGGTAGCGGCGGCTCGCCCATTCCACGGCGAGATCGAGGTCGGCGGCGTCGCACGCGAGGAGGCGCAGCTGGTCTGAGAGGAGCGCGCGGAGCGACGCGGGATCGGACTCGGCGGCGACGTCGAGGAGACCGGATGCCGAGCGCAGGACGCGCGCCGCCTCGTTGGCGGCACGAACGCCCTCTGCGAGCTCGGGCAAGAGGGCGAAGGCGAGCTGCGTGAAGGCGTCCGCGCGGGCTGCCGCGAACGCCGTCGGTGAACCACACCAGCACGTCGTGGAGCCCGAAGGGCACGACGACGGATTCGCAGACGAACGCGGCCGACGCGCCGAGCGGCTGGCCCTGCGCGACGAGCGATTTCACCTGACCGGCCCGCACGTGGAGCGGAAAATGATGGCCCGCGTTGGCCACGGTCAGCGTGCGCTGCCGCGGATCGAACATCGTCGCCACGCACGTCATCATGATCTGGCGGCGGCCCGTCTCGTGGATCGCGGCATTCATCATCGCGAGCAGCTCGCTCGGGGTGAGGGTCATCGACGGCGTGGTCCTGCGAGAGTCGCGAACGCTATCCGCGCCTCGTCGAGCCGACCGCTTAGACTTCGCTTACAAGCCTCCTTCTCACGCGTCGCGGTGAGCGCTACCGGACCGCCAGCCGCTCAGCGACGGCGCGTGGCGCCGGGGCGCTCGGGTCGGGCGTCCCGCTCGCGGATGCCGCGCTTGGTGGGCGCGTGCGTGTTGCGGCGCTCGTCCGGCCCCGGCGTGCGCTTCGGCTCCTCGACGGGCCGTTGCGCGCCGGCGCGGCCCGCATGGCCGTCCTTGCCGGCGACGCGGTCGCGGCTCGTGAAGCGCGTGTTCATCGGGCCCGACGGACGCGGCTGCTCGGCGCCCGTGGCGCGCGTGGTCCGCGTGGCGGTGGCCGCACCGCGGCGGGTCTCCGGCGAACGCGTGCGCCGCGCGGGCGCGATCTCCTCGTCCGGAGGCGAAGGGATCGACTTCGGGACGCCGTAGGTCTTCTTGAGCTGCACGAGCTCGTCACGCGTCATGTGACGCCACTGCCCGGGGCGCAGCCCCTCGGCGGTGATCTGCGCGAAGGCGAGGCGCGCGAGACGCATGACGGGGAAGCGCGTGGCCTCACCCATGCGGCGGATCTGCTGGTTGCGGCCCTCCTTGATGGTGAGCTCGAACCACGTCTTGTCGCCCTCGAAGCGCACGACCTTCGCCTCGGCGGGGATGGTCTTGCCGTCCTCGAGGTGCACGCCCTCGCGCCAGTGATCGAGGTCGGCCTTGGCCATCTTCCCCTTCACCTTGACGATGTACGTCTTGGGAACGGCCTTCTTGGGGTGGAGCAGGCCGTCGGCCATCTCGCCGTCGTTCGTCGCGAGGAGGACGCCGCTGGTCGCGAAGTCGAGGCGGCCCACCGGGAACACGCGCGCGCCGACGTTCGCGAGGATCTCGCGCACGGTGGGGCGGCCCTCCGGGTCGCTCATCGTCGCGACGACGCCGCGCGGCTTGTGCACGACGATGTAGACGTGGTGCTCGGCGACGACGCGCTTGCCATCGACCTCGATCTTGTCGTTCCGGGCGTCGGCCTTGGCGCCCAGCTCGCTGATGACGCGGCCGTTCACGCGCACGCGCCCCTCGGTGATGAGCTTCTCGGCGGCGCGGCGCGAGGCGATGCCGCCCTGCGCGAGGATCTTCTGGATGCGTTCCATGGGCGGTGCGATGCTTTCTCGGTGGCGCCTCGTACCTTTTCCTGGGCCCGGCGTCGACCCGCGTGTGGCCTCGCGGCCGGAGCCGCGCTCGTGGCGAGCCTCCACGCGAGCCCTGCCGCCGCCGCGCCGGTGGTGATCGACGGCGCCGTCCCGGCCGACGGACTCGACCACTTCTTCGTCGATCTCGAGGTGCCCGCCGGTACGAAGGAGATCGAGATCCGCCACGACGACGGGTCGACCGCGAACATCCTCGACTGGGGGCTCCTCGATCAGGACGGCTACCGAGGCTGGGGCGGCGGCACCAGCGAGCCCATCGTGATCGGCGAGGCCGCGGCGTCACGCGCGTACGTCCCGGGGCCGATCAAGCCCGGCACGTGGCGCCTCGTGGTGGGCAAGGCGAAGGTCGTGGCGTCGCCCGCGCTCTACCACGTCGAGGTCGAGTACCGCACCGCGCCGACCCTGCCGGTGGTGGTCCGCAAGCCCTACGAGGTGGCCGCCGCACGCAAGACCGAGACGCGCTACTACGCGGGCGACTTCCACGTGCACTCGCTCGAGTCGACCGACGCGAAACCCACGCTCGTCGCGAACGTCGCGCTCGCGAAGAAGCGCGGCCTCGACTTCATCGAGATGAGCGATCACAACACGATCACCCAGCTCGACTTCTTCACCGACGTCCAGGCGACCGAGCCGTCGTTCCTGCTGATCCCCGGCATCGAGTACACGACGTACCGCGGCCATGCCAACGCCATCGGCGCGACGAAGTGGGTCGACCACAAGATAGGCCAGCCCGGCGTGACCATCGAGGGCGCCGCCGATCAGATCCTCGCGCAGGGCGCGATCCTGAGCATCAACCATCCGGCGCTCGATCTCGGGGACCTCTGCATCGGATGCGCGTGGAAGCACGAGCTCAGCGCGCAGAAGATCGGCGGCGTCGAGATCGGCACTGGCGGCCTCCGGCAGGGCGCGCAGCTCTTCTCGGCGAAGGCCATCGCGTTCTGGGACGCGATCCTCGACCAGGGCCAGAAGATCCCGGCGCTCGGCGGCAGCGACGACCACCGCGCCGGCATCTCCGACGGCAACGTCGAGAGCCCGATCGGCAGCCCCACCACGCTCGTCCGCGCGAAGGAGCTCTCGGTCGCCGGCATCATGGAGGGGATCCGTCGCGGCGCGACGGTGGTGAAGCTCGAGGGCCCGACCGATCCGATGGCCGAGCTCGAGGTCGCGGTCAGGAGAGGCGGCGGCGACCCCATCGGCTTCCCTGGCGACACGCTGGCCGTCCGGTCGGTGGTGCTGCGCGTGAGGGTCACGGGCGCCTTGCCCGCGGACGCGCAGCAGGTGCGGTTCGTGAAGGTACCCGTTCACGGGTGAGCCCATGTGTTCCATGCCGCACTGTGTGAGATCGATTGCCCTTTCGGCGTGAAGAATCGCTTTCCATGAGATCGCTGCGCTGGCATTCAGTGAGTCGTGGCGCGCGACTGGCGAGACGATCGAATTGCGGAGCAGG
>JAYTHX010000186.1:0-5174 GCA_043732195.1 Polyangiaceae bacterium | reverse complement strand
CGCGCGATGCTGCCGAGGGGTCCCAGCGGGAGCGCGTACTCGACGTGGTCGGTCATGCGCGTGCCGCCCGCGACGTCCTCGAAGGTATGGGTGTGCCGCCACAGGCTGTACGGCCCCTTCAGCTGGCGATCCACGAAGCGGACCTCGGGCTCGAAGGTCTCGATGAGCGTCCGCCAGCCGAACGGGATGCCGAAGAGGCTCAGCCGGTAGTCGATCAGCGTGCCGGTCTCGATCACGAAGGGCTGCTTCGTGGTGATGCGGAAGCGGAGGAAAGGCGGCGTGATGCGCTCGAGGTTCGCGGCGTCGGCGAAGAACGCGAACACCTCGCTGCGGGAACGCGGGATGGTGGTGACGCGCTCGAGGACGTGGGGGGTCATTTATTTGCCGAGGAGGTCGTGCAAGGCGGCGCCAAGGGCCACGTGGGTGAACGCGTAGTCGAGCGCGAGCGCGGCTGCGGGCACGGCGCGCTGCGACGCGAGCACGATCTCCGCCTTCTCTCCGAGGGCGATGCGCATCGCGAAGGCCGGCGCGGTCATGAACGTCGGCCGGTGCAGCACCTCGCCCATGGCCTTCGTGAACTCCGCGTTCGTGACCGGCTCGGGAGCGCTGCCGTTGAGGGCGCCGCGCACGCGCTCGTCCTTCGCCGCGAATGCGAAGAGCCCGACGATGTCGTCGAGGTGGATCCACGGCATCCATTGCTTGCCGTCCCCCAGCTTACCGGCGAGCCCGGTCTTGAAGAACGGTGCCATCTCGGCGAGCGCTCCGCCCTCACGCGCGAGCACGATGCCCGTCCGCACGCGCACCACGCGCACGCCGAGCTCTTCCGCCTTCTCCGCCTCGCGCTCCCACGCTGCGCAGACCTGCGCGAGGAACGTATTGCCGGGAGCGCTCTCCTCCGTCAGTACCTCGTCGCCTCGTGAGCCATAAATCCCCACCGCCGACGCGCAGGCGAAGACCTTGGGCGGCGTCGCCATCGCCCTCATCGCGTCGACGACCGCGCGCGTGCCGAGGACGCGGCTCTCCTCGATTCGCTTCTTCTTCTCGTCGGTCCAGCGCCCCTCCGCGACGGGCTCGCCGGCGAGATGAAAGACCGTCTCCACACCATCGAGAGCGTCTTTTGCGAGCGCCGATGCGCCGTCCCAGCCGATCACGCGGCCGTGCTTGATCGTTTCTCGCGCCTTCTGCGGGTTGCGGCTCGTGATGACGACGTCCTCGCCGAGGCTGTCGAGGAGGCGGCGACCGATGACGCCGGTGGCGCCGGTGACGAAGGCAGACATGACGCTAGAGATAGTCTTTGTTCAACGTTTGTCCAGGGTGCGTCTCGGCCGCAGCGGCGGCACGTGCCCTGCATTCCAGCGGACGAGCGGAGGCCATCATGAGCACCACCTCGAGCGACAGCACGCATGCGCCCGACAACGCCCCTGCGGATCGCCCTTTGAACCCGCAGGTCGAGCGGTTCCTCGAGGACATCGAGGGCGGCCGTAGCAGTGCGCGGCGGGCGCGCTGGATCGGTCTGGGTGTTGGCGCCGTCATCGGCGGGGTCGCGCTCCTGACAGCCATCGGCATCGTCCCCGTCGCCGCCGAGGACGTCGTGCTCTCGGCGAGCGCTGTCGTCGCGGGTCTCGCGCTCGGCAAGTCTTCCCGTTCGTGAGCGGGCGGCGGCGAACGGCTAGCGACGGCCCGCGCCGACAACCGAGCGGATCAGCTCGGCGGCGGTGGCGCGCGTCTCGCTCAGGCTGCTCTTCGCGCCCGGCTCCACGTTCTCGAGCAAGAGCTCGTCGATCCCGCCGACCACCGCCGTCGCCATCGCCGACGACAGGGGTCGCAGGTACGGATGCTCCGCGCGGCCCCGCGCGACGAACGCGCGCAGCATCTCGGCGAAGCGCGCGCGGCCGCGCAGGCGCAGCGCGAGGGCGCGCGGACCGGCGGCGCGGATCTCGAGGAGACACACGCGCGTGAGCGCCGGGTTCGACTCGAGCGCCGTGAGGTACGAATCGAGGCCCGCATCGAGCTGCGCTTCCCACGACCGCGCCGGCGCCAGCAGCGCCTCTTCGACGCCTCTCCGCAGGAGCTCGGCCCCCTCCTCGTAGAGCGAGAGGAAGCACTCCTCCTTGTCGGCGAAGTGCTCGTAGAACGTGCGCTTCGAGACGCGGGCGTACTTCACGATGTGCGCGATGGTCGTGGTCGCGTAGCCGTGCTCGGAGACCGCCGCCGCAAAGCCCTCGAGGAGGCGCAGCCGATGCACGTCGAGCGGGGCCTCGATCTTTGTGTCCGCCGCGCCTTGCACCTTGGTACCAGATGGTACCATAGTCCGCGGTACGCGCCGGTACCAACGTCTTTCACCGAGGAGAATCGCATGACCGCATCCCCCAGCCCGTCGCCTGCTCGCCACGTGCACGTCGCGATCGCCGGCAGCGGCTTCGGCGGCCTCGGCACGGCCATCCGCCTCGGCGAGGCCGGCTTCGGCGACTACCTCGTCTTCGAGAAGTCGACGGAGCTTGGCGGCGTGTGGCGCGACAACACGTATCCGGGCTGCGCGTGCGACGTCGAATCCCACCTCTACTCGTTCTCCTTCGCGCGGAACCCGAGCTGGTCGCGCGCCTTCTCGCCTGCGAGCGAGATCAAGGCGTACCTCATCGCGTGCGCGGAGCGCTTCGGCGTGCTCCCCAACATCCGCTTCGATCACGAGATCCTGAGCGCAAACTGGGACGACGACGCGCAGGTCTGGCGCCTCGAGACGAAGCACGGCCCGTTCACCGCTGACGTCCTGGTGGGCGCGGTCGGCGCCCTCAGCGCCCCCGCCATTCCTCAGCTCCCCGGGCTCGCGAGCTTCGCTGGCACCACGTTCCATTCTGCCCGCTGGAATCACGACCACGACCTCCAAGGGCGGCGCGTCGCGGTCATCGGCACCGGCGCCTCGGCCATCCAGTTCGTGCCGTTCGTCCAGCGCGAGGCGGCGCATCTAGCGCTCTTCCAGCGCACACCGCCGTGGATCATCCCGCGCGGCGACCACGCGATCAGCGACCGCAAGCGCTCGATCCTCGAGCGCTCGAGCGCCGCCCAGTGGCTGCTGCGCGCGCGCATCTACGGCCTCCGCGAGCTGATGGCGCTGCCGTTCTTCGACGCGCGCATCGCGAAGGTCACGCAGCGCCTGGGGGTCATGCACCTCGAGCGGAAGGTCCGTGATCCGCAGCTGCGCGCGAAGCTCACGCCCAGCTACACGATGGGCTGCAAGCGCATCCTGCTCTCCGACGACTACTACCCGGCGGTCACGCAGCCGAACGTCGACGTGATCACCGACTCCATCGCCGAGATCCGCCCCGAGGGCGTGATGACCAAGGACGGCGTCCTCCACGAGGTCGATACGCTCATCTTCGCCACCGGCTTCGAGGTGCAGAAGTATCCGTTCGCGAACCGCATTCGCGGCCGCGAGGGGCGCACGCTCGAGGAGACATGGGCGAACGGCATGACCGCGCACCTCGGCACGACCGTAGCCGGGTTCCCGAACCTGTTCCTGCTCCAGGGACCGAACACCGGCCTCGGGCACACCTCGGTCATCACCATGATCGAGGCGCAGATCGACCACGTGGTGGCGGCGCTCAGCCACCTCCGCGCCTTCACGCTGAGCAGCCTCGAGCCCACGCCCGAGGCGCAAGCGGGGTTCGTCGCCGAGGTCGACGCGAAGACGGAGCGCACGGTCTGGACCTCCGGCGGCTGCAAGAGCTGGTACCTCGATGCGCGCGGGCGCAACAGCGCGCTCTGGCCCGGCTTCACGTTCACGTTCATGAGGCGGATGAAGCGCTTCGTCCCGTCGGAATTCACCCTGGTCCCTCGACGCCGCCGCGCGGCCGAGGGAAGGACCAGGCAAACCGAGTCGCCCCCGGAGACCCACCATGTCTGAACGTCGCTTCGCTGAACGCCTCGCCAGCCTCGTCGCCTCCGGGCTCACTGCGCTGCCCGAGCGCGCGCAGATCTTCCTCGCCGGCGGCAAGCCGATCGTGCGCGACGGGCATCCGCTCGCCCCCGACGTCCAGCTGATCCTCGCGGGCGAGGCGCGCCGCGCCGGGGGTGTCGTGATGAACCTGTCCGACCCCGCCGTGCTGCGCCGCGAGCAGCGCAAGGCGGCGGCCATCGCCGGCGGGCGGCCCGTGAAGGTCGGCGCCGTGCGCGACCTCGAGATCGACGGCGGAGCCGGGAAGATCCGCGCGCGTCACTACGCACCTGCGCTCGGCGAGGGCGCGCCGCTCCTCGTCTTCCTCCACGGCGGCGGCTTCGTCTTCGGTGACCTCGACACGCACGATGCCCCGTGCCGCATCCTCTGCCGCCACGGCGGCATGCACGTGCTCGCCGTCGACTACCGGCTCGCGCCCGAACATCCGTTCCCCGCCGCCGTCGAGGACGCACGCGCTGCGCTGCGCTGGGCGCAGGCACACGCCGCGGAGCTGGGTGCAGATCCCTCGCGCATCGGCATCGGCGGCGACAGCGCCGGAGCGAACCTCTCGGCGGTGGTCGCGCAGATCGCGGGCGCCGACGGCGGGCCCGCGCCGCTGTGCCAGCTGCTCGTCTATCCCGCGGTCGATCGCATCCGGCCGTACCGCTCGCTCGAGCTCTTCGACGAGGGCTTCTTCCTCACGGGCGCCTCGATCCGCTGGTTCCACGAGCAGTACGTGAGCGGCTCCGGCGTGCTCAAGGGGGATCCCCGCATCGGGCCGCTCCATGCCGCCTCGTTCGTTGGACTGCCGCCCGCGCTCGTGGTCACGGCGGGCTTCGACCCCCTGCGCGACGAAGGCGAGGCCTACGCCGCCGCGTTGAGCGGCGCCGGGGTCACCGCCGTGGTCCGCCGCTTCGAATCGCTCGTGCACGGCTTCTTCAACATGGTCGGGGTCAGCCCCACGTCGCGCGACGCGGTCATCGAGATCGCGGGCGCCACGCGCACGCTCTTCGCGATCGCCAGCCAGGCCGCGCCACGCGCCACCACGCCCAATGTCCGCATCCACGACACCGGAGCACTCCCCTCATGAAGTCCTTTGCAAACAAGGTCGCCGCCATCACGGGCGCCGGCTCCGGGATGGGCCGCTCGCTCGCCGTGAAGCTCGCGGAGCGCAACTGCGCGGTCGCGATCAGCGACGTCAACGAGGCGAACCTCGCCGAGACGGCGCGCCTCGCCGGCAGCC
>JAYTHX010000185.1:0-15572 GCA_043732195.1 Polyangiaceae bacterium | reverse complement strand
GGTGCCCGCCGCCGTGGTGCAGCGCGTGATCGACAAGCGCGACGTGAGCGGAACGAATGCCGTCGCGCCCGACGGAAGCGCCCTCGGCGTGCGGCTGGTCGGGGTGAGCAAGTACAAGGCGGGCCTGCGCGACGGCGACATCGTGGTGTCGGTGTCCGGCCGCAAGACCCCGAACGTGGATGCCATCGTGGCGGCGGGGATCCTCGCCGCGAGCACCGGCGCCTCGCGCCTGTCAGGCCGGATCCTGCGCGGCACGGCCACGTACGACGTGGTCCTCGAGCTCCCGAAGTAGCGCCCGGCCCGCGCACGTGCGGCCGTGAGTCGCTGGCGGTTCGCTGCTACGTTCTCCTGGCATGAAGCCCGGCGCGTTCGTGGTTGCCCTTGCGCTCGCGTTCGGAGCCGCACGCCCCGCGGACGCAGCGCTTACCTCCAGTGAGCGCGGTCAGATCCGCGATTTCGTCGCCAGGGGGCAGCCGGAGAACGCGGCGCGCGTCCGGTCGCTCGTCGCGCGCACGGATCTCACCGCGGAGGAGTCGATCGCGGCGATCACCGAGGCGCTCGTGCCGGTGCCGTTCAGCGAGCAGCGCGCCGTTTTCCTGCGCGAGCTGGTGTTCGGCGTCGCCTCCGCGTCCTCGCGGCCGCTCCTCGCGCAGGCGGTCGTGCGCGGGTTGCTGGCGCGCGCCGATGTCGTGTTCACGAAGTACGGGGGCGGGCTCGACCACGAGCCCGGCGCCATCGCCGAGCTCGCTGCGATCTACACGTTTCTCGATACCACCATCGCGAACGCCGGTCGGCCCACCGTCGCCGCCCACGACCCGACCGCCGGGATCTCCGCCGCCGCGTACGGCGAGTCCTCGAAGGCGCTGCGCGATCACCTCGAGCACAACGCGCGCTGGTTGAAGGGCGAGGGCGTGATCCCCGAGAGCGTGGGCCGGCTGCGCGCGCAGGCCCAGGTCGCGCTCCTCGACATGCAGCCCGACGGGCTCACGCGCCGCGTGGACGCCGTCGATCGCCTCGGCCTCACCGGCGCCCGCCGCCAGATGCTCATCGAGTGGGGCATCCTCCTCCAGGATGCCGGCAAGCTCGACGCCGCCAAGGCAGAGCGCGTACGCCAGATCCTGACGCGAGTGCCCGGGGCGCGCGTCGATCTCGAGCTGCTCTACGCCGGCGACGATCGCGGCGCGCTGCGGGCGCGAGGCCTCGTGGCGCATGCCGGCGGGACGGCCGGCGACGCCAACCCCTTCGGTGACGAGCTGACGCCCACCACCGTCGACCCCACGACGTCGGGCGTCGTGCACGAGGTCGCGCTCCTCGCAGTCAAGCGCGCGCTCGACAACCGCGGCGAGCTCCGCCTCCAGGCCGAGCGTGATGCCGGCGGCGCGCAAGGCGATCCCGGACGGCTGCTGGGCAAGCCGCGCGCGCCGAGCGTCGAGCACGTCGTCGCCGCCGCTGCGCAGCTGCTGTTGCTCGACGCGCCGCGCGCACTCGACCTCGCGTTCGTGCGGCTCCTCGGCGGGCGGGCCGAGAGCGCCGCCGTCCTCTCCGATGCCATCGGTGCGCTGGTGGTGTTCGCGGCCGCGACCGCTCCTCCGCCGGACGCCAGGCCCGATCCTCGCGGGCTCTCGATCGAGCTGGGTACCAACAGCGGCGCTGCGACCACCATCATGTCCGCCATCCGCCTCGCGCCCAACGGCTCGGCCATCGGCTTCACGCTCGACGGTCACACGTGGTCGGTCGATCGCGCCGCTCCCACGTTCGCCGTCACGGTCGTCGCCCGCGACGGTCAGCCCGTCGCGCGCGCTCATCTCCCGACGGCGCGCACGCCGCTGCGTGACGGCGCGTCGTGGTCGGACGGGGGGATCACGTTCTCCAGGCTGCGCGGCGCGCCGCGCGTCGGGTTCGTTCCGGCGGCGGAGAAGGGCGGTCTCCCCACGGTGAAGCTCGCGGGCAGCAGCGCGCGCGGCTACGACGCCATCGTCACCGCGGCGCCCGCCGACGACTTCGTGCTCGAGGGCGAGCTCACGGTGCGCACCGCTTCGGGAGGCATCCTCTTCCGCGCCACGAACGGACGCGATTCGGTCCGAGGCGCCATGCTCCTCGTCACGCCCGGCGGCAAGGCCTCGCTGGTCAGCGCCGACGACAGCGGCGGAGAATCGCCGCTCGCCTCCGCGATCGATCCCGCGCCCGCGATGCCCGTGCACGTGAAGATCACGGTCAAGGGGATGAAGGTGGAGGCGGTCGTCGGGACCACCACGCTCGGCGGCACCCTGCCCGCACCGCTCACGCGCGGCGAGATCGGCCTCATCGCGAAGCGCGGCGCTGGCGTCGACCTCGCCGGCTTCTCGCTGAAGAAGAAGTAGGGCTACCGGCGGCACCGCTGCAAGGCCGCGGTCCTCGCATCTACTGCTTCCAGCTCTGAGCGGGGCCGATCCATAAATTGGGCCACGCTCCCTGTTGGGTGAGATACCCGCCTACATGGGTCCTGGGGTTCGCGCATCCCGTGTCGTCCTGATCGCGAGCCTCCTCGCGCTGGATGCCTGCGCGAGCGCGAAGGAGCCGCCGCCGCCGCCGTCCACCGCGGCTGCCCGCGCGGCCGCGATCCCCGAAGGTCCCACGTTCGGTCCGCCGCCTCCGCCTCTGCCGGACCGGCCGCTGCGCGTGCTGGTCGGCGGAGATCTGCTGCCCCATCGCCCGAGCCTCGTTACGCCTGCGACCATTCGCACTGCGCTCGAGCCGCTCGCGCCGCTGTTCGCGAAGGCCGATGCCGTGGTCGCGAACTACGAGGCCTCGACCGGTGACGTCGACCCGAAGACCTTCCGCCTCGCGTATGCCGCGCCGCCCGGTTGGCTCGAGGAGCTGCCCAGGGCCGGCCTGAAGGCGGTCACGGTCGCGAACAACCACGCCTGCGATCTCGGCGAGCTCGGCCTCGACGCCACGCTCGGCTCGGCGGAGAAGAGCGGACTCCTCGCGCTCGGCGCCGATGCCGCCGATCCGTGGACGCCGCGCACCCTGGTCGAGCAGAACGGCAAACGCATCTGCGTCGTCGCCTGGACCACGATCTCCAACAGCGGCGGCGCCTGCTCCAAGAGCCGTCGCCTCGCGGTCGCCACGCTGAACGGCTCCGGCAAATCGAAGATCGATCGCGCGCTCGCGCGTGCCCGCGTGCAGTGCGATGCGACCGTCGCCATCTTCCACGGCGGCAACGAGTATGCGCCGCAGACGACGCTCGTGATGGACCAGGCCGCACATGCGGCGGAGGCCGGCGCCGACGCGGTGGTCATCCACCACCCGCACATCGCCTCGCCCGTGGTCGTGCATCCCACGAAGGACGGACGCAGCGTCCCCATCTTCGCCTCCGTCGGCAACCTGGTCACGAACCAGGGCGAATCGTGGAAGCCGCCAATGTTCCCCGTGCTCCCCGAGGATCGCCACCTCGTGTGCGTGAACGGCTGGACGCGCCTCGGGGTCCTCGCCGACCTCTCGTTCACCTTCGACCCCAAGGGGCTCCGCCTCGACTGGGGCCTGCACCTCCTCTGGATCGACAACGAGCACGCGCAGGATCACAGCCTCACCATGCCGAAGATCGCCGCGCGCCTGCTCGACGCGGAGAAGGACCGCGCGCTCATCGCGAAGCTCTCCGAGGACCGTCGCGGCCCGCTCGCGCTCTTCTCCGATCCGTGCTGGATCGAGCGCGAGGGCAGCTCGCCGCGCTGCACGACGCCCGCGGGCGCGCAGGCCGGCGGTGCCGCAGCCAGCCACCCGCCGTTCGAGATCGCCAAGAAACGCGCGCCCCGACCGCGCCGCTGACTGGCGCGGGCGATCGAACGAATCTAAGGTTCGGGGGTGGTCGGTTCGCGTCGCAGTTTCCTGAAGAAGGGCCTGTTCGGGGGGCTCGTGCTCGCGCTCGGCGGAACGGGGCTCGCGCTCTACCCGTCGGCGCAGGTCGGAGCGCCCACCGGGCCGCTGTTCGCGCTCCAGCCCGCCAGCTTCCAGGTGCTGGTGGCGGTGGCGAGCCGCATCGTCACCGTCGCGGGGGCGGACCCGGTGGCCATCGCGCACGGCGTCGACGAGGCGCTCACGCGCGTGCCTGCGGAGGTGCAGGTCGACTTCAACAAGCTCCTCGGGCTCCTCGAGAATGCGCTGCCCGGACTCCTGCTCGACGCGCGCGTGCAGCCCTTCACACGCCTCTCCCCCGAGAGCCGCGATCGCGTGCTCCAGGGCTGGGGCGCGAGCCGCTTCGAGATCCGGCGCACCGGCTACCAGGCGCTCCGCAAACTGTGTCTTGCGGCGTACTACAGCGAGGCCTCGAGCTGGGCGCCGCTCGGGTACGAGCCGCCAAGCAACCTCAACGCGGGCGCCTACGACGATTCGAAGGCCGGCACGCCCGAGTGGCTCGAGGCGCAGGCCAAGGCCGACGGACCATGACGAAGCTCGCCACCATCCGCAGCAGCGCGAGTGTCATCGACGGCTCCAAGCAGGCCGCCAGCCTCACGCTCGAGGCTGACGTGTGCATCATCGGCACCGGCGCCGGCGGCGCCTGGACCGCGGCGACCCTCGCGCAGGCCGGCCTCTCGGTGCTGCTCGTCGAGGAGGGCGGCTACTACACGCACGCCGACTTCACGATGCGCGAGAAGGATAGCGAGCCGCGCCTCTTCCAGGAGGGCATGGCGCGCGCCACGAAGGACGGCGGCATCGCCATCATGCAGGGCAAGGCGGTCGGCGGCACCACCGTCGTCAACTGGACGACGAGCTTCCGCACGCCCGAGGACGTGGTCGAGCACTGGAAGAAGAAGCACGCGGTCGGCGGCTTCCAGTATGCCGACCTCGTCCCGCACTACGACGCCATCGAGAAGCGCCTCTCCATCGCGAAGGTCTCGTACGGCGCGATGAACGCCAACAACCGCACGCTCCACGACGGCTGCACGAAGCTCGGCTGGCAGGTCGATACGCTGAAGCGCAACGTCTACGCGTGCCTGCAGACCGGCTTCTGCCATCTCGGCTGCCCGGTCAATGCGAAGCGCTCGATGCTCGTCACGCTCATCCCCGACGCCATCGACGCCGGCGCGAAGCTGATCTTCCGCGCGCGCGCCGACCGCCTCGAGCACGAGGGCGGCGAGGTCAAGATGCTTCACGCCACGCTGCTCGACGGGGAAGGCCGCACCCCCACCGGTCAATCGCTCACGGTGAAGGCGAAGCGCTTCGTGGTCAGCGGCGGCGCCATCAACTCGCCGGCGCTCCTCCTCCGCTCCGGGCTCGACAGCGGCGGGCTCGTCGGTCGCCGCACGTTCCTCCACCCCACGGTGGGGAGCGCGGCCGTCTACGACGAGAAGGTGGAGCCCTTCCGCGGCGCACCGCAGAGCGCAGCGAGCCACCACTTCGCGCACCGCGGCGACGACATGGGCTTCTTCCTCGAGGCCGTGCCCTGGTATCCCGCGCTCGCCGCCACCGCCGTCCCCGGCTTCGGCGCGTCGCACGCGGAGAACATGACCCTCGCCGCGCACACCGCGCTGCACATCGCGATCGGGATCGATGGCTTCCACGACGACGTCCCCGGCGGCACGGTCACGCTCCGGCCGAGCGGCGCCCCGCTCATCGACTATCCGATCACGCCGCGGCTCTGGAGCGCGTTCCGCTTCGCGCAGAAGCGGCTCGCCGAGCTCCAGCTCGCCTCGGGAGCGAAGAGAGTGATGACCCTCCACGAGCAGCCCATCGCGATGACGGGCAAGGTCGACGAGGCGGCGATCGACGCCGCCCGCTGGGAGATCGGCTCGACGCCGGTGTTCACCGCCCACCAGATGGGCGGCTGCCCCATGGGCGACGACCCGAAGACGAGCGTCGTTCGCAGCGAGGATCTGCGGCATCACACCGTCAAGAATCTCCACGTCGTCGACGGCTCGGTCTTTCCCACGAGCCTGGGCGTGAATCCGCAGCAGTCGATCTACGGACTCGCGCGGCTCATGGCCACACGCCTCGCCGCCGCGAAGTGACTCCTCGTCTCGCGGCGTGACGGAACGCCCCGCCTGCGCGGCCTGTCTGCGAGGCGCGCGCCCACGGCGAAAGCTACGGCACGTTCGCTGCATCGGCCCGCGCATGTCGAGCCGTCTCCATCGTCGTGCGTTCCTGGGTGCGACCGTCGCGCTTGCCGCCTGCAACAGGAGCAGCGAGAAGAAGGACGAGCCGCCGAAGGGCCCGCAGTCCGGCGCGCCGAAGGAGGGCACCGTCCCGCTCCCCTCCGCATCGGTCACGGCGAGCACGATGCCGATGCGGCAGCTCGGCAAGACGGGCGTGAGCGTCTCGATGGTCGGCCTCGGCGGCTTCCACATCGGCATGCAGAAGGAGGAGGCCGAGAGCATCCGCCTCATCCGCAGCGCGCTCGACCGCGGCATCAACTTCCTCGACAACTGCTGGGACTACAACGAGGGCAAGAGCGAGGAGCGCATGGGCAAAGCGCTCAAGGACGGCTACCGCGACAAGGCCTTCGTGATGACCAAGCTCGACGGTCGTACGAAGAAGGCGGCCGCCGATCAGCTCGATCAGTCGCTCGAGCGCCTGGGCGTCGACCACATCGACCTCGTGCAGATCCACGAGGTGATCCGTCCGACCGACCCCGCGCGCGCGTTCGCGGCCGGCGGCTGCATCGAGGCGCTGGTGGAGGCGAAGAAGGCGGGCAAGCTGCGCTTCATCGGCTTCACCGGGCACAAGGATCCGGACATCCACCTCGCGATGCTGAAGGCTGCCGACGACCACCAGTTTGCGTTCGACACCGTCCAGATGCCGCTCAATGTGATGGACGCGCACTATCGCAGCTTCGAGAAGATGGTCCTGCCGGTGCTCGTACAGAAGGGAATCGGCGTCCTCGGTATGAAGTCGATGGGCTCGGGCATCATCCTGGAGAGCAAGGCGGTGAGCGCCGTGGAGTGCCTCCACTACGCGATGAACCTCCCGACCTCGGTGGTGATCACCGGCTGCGACACGATGGGGATCCTCGACCAGGCCCTCGCCGCGGCGCTCTCGTTCAAGCCGCTCGAGCCCGCGCAGGTCACGGCCTTGCTCGACCGAACCAAGGTTTTCGCGAAGGATGGGCGCTTCGAGCGCTTCAAGATCAGCACCCAGTTCGACGGGACGCAGAAGAACCCGCACTGGCTCGAAAAAGCCTCGATTTGACACCCGCGCGTCCGCGGATGATAACCGCGGGCATGTCGCAAGAGGCCCCCTCGAGCCGCAAGGTCCGCATCCTCGTCGCCAAGCCGGGGCTCGACGGTCATGATCGCGGCGCGAAGGTCGTCGCGCGCGCCCTCCGCGACGCCGGGTTCGAGGTCATCTACACGGGGCTCCACCAGACGCCCGAGATGATCGCCAATGCAGTGGTCCAGGAAGACGTCGACGGCGTCGGCCTCTCGATCATGAGCGGCGCGCACAACACGCTGTTTCCGGCGGTCATCGCGGCGCTGAAGGCGAAGGGCGTGGACGACGTCGTGATCTTCGGCGGCGGCATCATCCCCGAGAGCGACCTCGAGCGCCTGCGCAGCGCGGGAGTGAAGGGCGTGTTCACCCCGGGCACGACCCTCGAGACGATCATCGGCTGGGTGAAAGAGAACATCGTCCCCAAGGCGTGACGCTCATCTTCCGATCACCCGAGCTGCTTCAGCGTCGGGGTCAGGGCGTCCAGGGCCCAGCGCGTGACGTTCGGGAAGTGGCGGGAGAACGCGTAGGTGCGGGGGTAGATGACGCGCGGGCGCTTCTTCTCCACGGCCTTCGCGATCCTCCGGGCCAGCACCTCGGGCGAGCCCGTCGGGGTGTACTTCACCACGGTGGTGGTCTCGTACGCAGCGCGGCCCGCCATCTCCATGTCGCTCGTGACCGGACCCGGGTAGACGGTGACCACGTGCACGCCGTACGGCTTCATCTCGGCGCGCAGTCCCTCGGAGGCCGCGGCGAGGCCGGCCTTCGCGGCGTTGTAGAAGAACATGCCGGGCGTGGGGCCGATGGCCGCCATCGACGCGATGTCCACGATGGTGCCGCTCCTGCGCTTCGCCATGCCCTTCAGCACGAGCTGCGTCAGGCGCAGCGGCACGTGCAGGTCGAGCTGGAGCAGTCGCTCGCCGTCCTCCCACGGCGTCTCGAGCACGCTCTTGACGATCTGCACGCCGGCGTTGTTGACCAGCACGTCGATCGGGCCGTTCGCCTTCTCCGCGCCGTCGATCCACGAGAACGCGACCGCGGGGTCGGCGAGGTCGGCCTGCACCACGTGCGTGCGGTCCTCCGCGTCCTTCGCGAGCTTGTCGAGGCGGTCGCGTCGTCGCGCGACGAGGGTGACGCGTGCGCCGCGGCTCAAGTACTCGCGCGCGATGGCCTCCCCGATCCCGCTCGAAGCTCCCGTGACGACGACATGCAGCGCAATGGCCATCGCGCGAGACTACGTGGGGCGGCGGGCTCCGTCGACGAGCATGGAGGTGGCGACGCGCTCGAGGTGCTCGACCAGCGCGCGCGCGCTCGGCTTGCCCTTGTACACGTAGAGCGCGGCGGGCGCCGTATCGCCGATCACCTCCGGGCTCACGCGGAGGCGCGAGCTCGCGCAGAAGACGATGCGTGCCTCGAGCCCCTGCTCGGCGAGCTCGACGCGCCGCCACACTGCGTCGCGGCTCCAGAACCCCAGCACCTCGACGTAGATGGGATCGGGCGACCCATCGCGACGCAGCACGAGGTCGGGGATGCACACGCCGAGCCCGGGACGGTCGAGGAGCGTGGTGGCGATCTCGGCCTTCCAGCGCGACTTCGGCAACGCAGCGAGGCCCTCGAGCAGCGCCTGCGCATCGTCGGAGAGGGCCTGCGCGGGCTCGCGCGGAGCCGGCGCGGGGCGCGTCACGCCGTCCTTCGACGAGAGCGCGAACGAGAGCGGCGTCCGCTCCTTGCCCCAGCGGATGTCGGCGGTGAGCGTCCAGGCGTCGAGCGTGCGCAGCGCCGGCAGGACGAGCGCGAGGCGCAGGCCGTACTTCGTCACCGACTCGAACATGGAGAACGGCCCGTCGATGGTCACCGTGAACCCGCCGCCCGCGCCGCGCTCCGTGGTGAAAAGCAGCCTCTGGAACTTCAGCCACGCGAAGAACGCGCGGACGGCGAGCGGGGACCCGGCCTGCACGTCGCAACGGACGCGAACCGCTCGCAGCAAGATGGCCTGCGCGCGGCCCAGCTCGTACGCATCGACGATGCTTGCCGCATCCACCACCGGCGCGCCGCGCAGGACGTGCTCGCCGCGTAGATCGGCGAACAGCGCGCGCTCGATCTCGGCGGGCGCCTGGCCGAGCGAGCTCGCGACCGCCTCGATGACGGCGTCACGGTCGAATGGCCGCAGCACGTCGCGCGTGCGGCGGCTCCGGGTCGCGCGCAGGAAGACGTCGCGGCGGACGGTCAGCGGATCGAGCCCGCTCTCCTCGTCGAACACGCAGCCATCCTCGACCAGTTTGCGGAGGCCCGCCGCGAGCTTGCGTTTGCGGGCGCTGGTCTCGATCGCCTGCCACGCCTCGGTGACCTCGGACTGCGTCTGGCCGACGTGCGCGGTTGCGGCCTCGAGGAAGGCCCCGGCGAGCTCGTGGGCCTCGCGGAGATCCTTGGCGTCGAGCCGGCGGAGCACCAGCTGGTCGCCCTGCTTCCGCGCGTCGACGTGGTCAGCGGTAAGCATCGTGCTCGCGCCTCCGCTCGCTCGTGCCCGTCTCGGCGGTTCGCGAGGTGACGAGCTCGTAGAGCACCGCTCGCTTGTCCCCGCTCTTGCGGAGGATGCGCCCGAGGCGCTGCACGTGCTCGCGCACCGAGCCGCTACCGGAGAGGACAATGGCGACGTTCGCCTCGCGCACGTCCACGCCCTCGTTCAGCACCTTCGAGGTGACCACCGCCGCGTAGTCCCCGGCGGCGAAGGCGGCGAGGATCTCGCTGCGCTCCGTCACGCGCGTCTGGTGGGTGATCACCGGTACGAGAAAGCGCCGCGCCACGCGGTAGGCGGTCGCGTTGTCCTGCGTGAAGACGAGGGCGCGGTCGTCGCGGTGGCGATCGAGCAGGTGCTCGAGGTAGGCGAGCTTCTTTGCGGCCACGAAGCCGATCTCCCGCTGCCGCCGGTAGGCGCGCATGGCGCGGCGCCCTTCCATGCTCTGCGCGGAGCGCATCACGAAATCGCCGAAGCCGCGTGGTGAGCCGAGGCGGATGCCGTTCTTGGCGATGAACTGGAGATAGATGGCGCGCTCGGCGTCGTGCTCGGCGCGCTCGTCCGGCTCGAGCTCGACGTCGAGCTGCACGGTGTCGTAGTCGGCGAGGTACTCGCCTGCGAGCTCGCTGATGTCGCGGCGATGGACGATGGGGCCGACGAGCGCTTCGAGCTCCGCTTCGCGACCGTCGGCGCGCTCGGGCGTGGCGGTGAGCCCGAGGCGTCGCGGCGCGAGGCAGAGGCGGGCGGCGAGCGCGTAGGTGGGGCCCGGCAGGTGATGGCACTCGTCGAACACGACGAGGCCGAACCGCGCGCCGAGGTGATCCATGTGGAGGTACGCCGAGTCGTAGGTGGTGACGGTGATCGGCTGCACGTCGTGATCGCCGCCGCCCACCACGCCCACCGGCACGCTGAAGGTGGCGCGCAGGAGGTCGTACCACTGGCGCACGAGATCGAGCGTGGGCGCGACGACGAGCGCGCTGCGGCGCACCGCGTCGATGGCCATGACCGCGACGTGCGTCTTGCCGGCGCCGGTGGGCAGCACCACCACGCCGCGCTCACCTCCGGCGCGCCAGGCCTCGAAGGCGTCGGTCTGGAACGGGCGCGGCTCGCGATGCACACGCACCCCCGAGGCGAGCTCGGTGTCGCGCGGCGCGTCGTCGTCGAACGCGATGCCCGACCCGCGGAGCGCGAGGACCGCCTCGCGGTAGGCGATGGCCGGCGCGCGATGGCAGGCCTCGCGCTCGTCCCAGACGAAGGCTGCGGGGAGGGGGAGCTCGCGGGCGACGCCTCGGAGCTCGAGGGTGCCCGCGCGGAAGACGAGCGTGGCCACGCCCGACGTTTACTCTCAGAGCTTCTTCAGGCGCAAGCTGCGACGCAGGCGGAGGATCAGCTGCGGCTCCGCCTTCACCGATGACGAGCGCGGTGACGCGCACGCTCGTGGCGCGGCTGGCGATGAGCGACATCGAGGGAGACGAGCGCGTAGCCCTTGCCGTACGTCTCGGTGATCTTTGCCGAGGCGGCGGCAGAGACCTCGAAGCCACGGCCCGCGAGGAGCGCCAACCGAGCGCTGCGCCCGGCCTCGCGGGTACGAGCCACATCACCTTCGAAGCGCCGCCAACGAGAGGCGCGACCAGCGGGTCGAGCCGAAGGGCGTGAACGCCACCGCGGACTCGATGTCGACGGTCGAGGGGTCGAGGGGTCGAGGGGTCGACGCAGCCGACGGGCGGGAGGACGGCCCCGCCCGCGCGCGCGGGAACGCGCGTCGCAGGCCTGGCCGGGCCAGGCCAAAATCTGTCCGTGCCACCCCGGGACGACCGAAAGTCGAGCGATTTCGCGAAGCGCTCGGTGGCACGACGCTCGCTTCGGGGCCCGGTCGTCGGGCCGCTGGCACTGGCGCCAGCGGCCGAGCTGATCGTCGAGGGAGGTTCATTTCATGCGTGTGCTCACGTCCTTGCTGGTGGTCACGAGTCTCGTCGCGTGCGGCGTCTCGGCGGAGCGAACGGATCTCCACGAGGCCGCGGCGGCCGCGGCGGACGGCGGCGCAGCGCCCGCCTCGCCAACAGAGGCCGATCAAGTGGAGATCGTGAAGGGAGTCCCCGATCACAACCGCGATCCGGCGGTGGTGGCGGTGGAGATCGGCGAGGAGGGGCTGTGCACGGGCACGCTGATCTCGCCGCGCCTCGTGTTGACCGCGCGGCACTGCACGAGCCGCACCGTGGCGTCGGTGGGCTGTCCGGCGTCCGGCGTGCAGGTGCTCGGCGACCGCGATCCGACGTCGCTAACGATCTCGATCGGCGACGACGTCGCGTCGGCGCATCAGGTGGCGCGCGGCGTGGCGGTGGTCGCGCCGGCGGGCGTCACACTGTGTGACGCGGACATCGCGATCATCGTCCTCGATCAGGCGGTGAAGCTCGCGAAGCCACTGCCGGTGCGGACGCACGGCGTGGCGGCCGGCGATCGCGTGCGCGCGGTGGGGTTCGGGCGCACGGGCGACGACGGCAGCGCGGGCACGAAGCTCGTACGCGAGCACGTGCGGGTGCTCTCGGTGTCGGCCGCGGAGCTCACCGTGGGCGAGGCGACGTGCCAGGGAGACTCCGGCGGTCCCGCGCTCGACGAGAGCACGGGCGAGGTGGTCGGCGTCGTCTCGCGCGGTGGGCCGAGCTGCGAGGGGCGGAACGTGCACAACATCTACACACGGGTCGACGCGTTCAGCTGGCTCGTGCAGGAGGCGTTCGCGAAGGTGGCGGGGCTCGATCGGGACGGGGCCGAGGACGGAGGCGCGGCCGTGACGCCGCCGACGGCGGGCACGAAGCAGAAGCCGCCGAGCGACATGGGGGGGCCGTGCGAGCGCGCCGCGGACTGCGCAGCCGGGGTGTGCATCACCAAGGAGGACCGCAAGTACTGCTCGCGGCCCTGCGGCCCAGGCGATCGTTGCCCGGCCAGCTACCACTGCCAGCCGATCGCGCCGGGCGGCTCGGCGTGCATCGACCAGCGCTAGCGACTCACCATTGACGGCGTCGCGTCGGGGGCCCTAGATCATCGGGATCATGGACTTCTCCCTGTCCGAGCACCACGAGCTCCTGCGCAAGACCGTCCGTGACTTCGCGCGCGTCGAGGTGCTCCCTCACGCGAAGCAGTGGGACATCGAGGAGCGGTTCCCGAAGGAGATCGTTCCAAAGCTCGCCGAGCTCGGGCTCCTCGGGATCCGCATACCCGAGGAGTACGGCGGCTCGGGCATGGACGTGACGAGCTACGCGATCTGCGTCGAGGAGCTCGCGCGCGTCGACGGCTCCCTCGCGCTCACGGTGGCCTCGCATAACGGGCTGGGGACCGGTCACATCCTCGGCTTCGGCAGCGAGGCGCTGAAGAAGAAGTACCTCCCGAAAGCGGCGAGCGGCGAGTGGCTCGCGGCGTGGGCGCTCACCGAGCCCGGCAGCGGGAGCGACTCGGCGGGCCTCCTCACCACCGCGCGCCGCGACGGTGACAACTGGGTCATCAACGGCACGAAGATGTTCATCACGCAGGGCAGCGTCTGCGGCTTCTGCGTGGTGCTCGCGCGCACGAGCCTCGACGCGCCGAAGCAGCGTGGCATCACGGCGTTCGTCGTGGAGACGGGCACGAAGGGCTACTCCGCATCGAAGCACCTCGAGAAGTACGGCTGTCGCTCGAGCGACACCGTGGAGCTCACCTTCGAGGACGTCGTGGTCGCGGACGCGCAGCGCGTCGGCGAGGTCGATCAGGGTTTCACCGACACGATGCAGATCCTCGATCGCGGTCGGATCTCGATCGCCGCGATGGCGCTAGGCCTCGGCTACGGCGCGCTCGAGATGGCGGTCACGTACGCGAAGGACCGGAAGCAGTTCAACAAGCCGATCGCGGATTTTCAGGCGATCCAGTGGATGCTGGCGGACTCGAAGACCGAGCTCGATGCCGCGCAGCTGCTCACCTACCGCGCGGCGTGGCTGGCGGACCAAGGGCGGCCGTACACGAAGGAAACCTCGATGGCGAAGCTCTACGCCAGCGAGGCGGCGACGCGCGTCTGCAACCGCGCGCTCCAGGTCCACGGCGGGTACGGCTACACACGCGAGTTTGCGGTGGAGCGCCACCTGCGTGACGCGAAGCTTTGCGAGATCGGCGAAGGCACGAGCGAGGTCCAGCGCATGATCATCGCGAAGCACCTCCTCCGGGCATAGCGATCTCGGACCAGTTCAACACGGAGCCTCGGAGGCACGGAGCCGATGCTCCGTGGCTCCGTGTAAATTTCGTCGAAGCTCAAAGGGTGAGGGCGCAGCGGAAGCCGGCACCGGCATGCTCGTCTTGTTGGCCATCCCGGTCAGCCGAAGCAGCGATTCGCCGTGGACGTAGTCCATGACGAGAAACAGCTCCCCGTCCTCGGCGACCACGTCGACGGTCTGGACGACGTTGGGATGGCGGATCCGCGCGACGATGCGCGCCTCGTCGAGGAACATCGCGACGAACTCGGGATCGCGCGAGTAGCGCTCGTGAAGGCGCTTCACCGCGACGATGCGCGCGAATCCCGCGGCGCCGATCTGACGCGCGAGATGGACAGTGGCCATGCCACCCGACGCGATCTCCCCGCAGAGCGCGTACCTCCCGCCAATGGTTCCCGTGAAAGGACTGGCCACGTCGCCTCCTCTTGGTCGCCAGGTTGCAGCCCGGCACCGCCTCACACCCCCGACGCCCTGCAGGCGAGCAACGCGACATCTCGCGCGGCGGTTTCAAACGCCGATGGAAAGAAACTGGTCCATCGGAACCGACTTGTGGAAAACCTGTGTGCGAGACCGTCGGTGTTCACTGAACAGCGCAAACCGCTTGGTAAAAGTTTGACACTTCAGCGCCTGCAAAATACCTTGCGGCTGTTACGTGGGAAGAAGTGGCGGAAAGTGCCAAAGTTAGGCACGGACGCCCCTCACGCAGCGCGAGGGCGCTAGGATGTTTCGCGGTCGGTACGAACACACGATCGATGCCAAGGGGAGGACGAGCCTCCCTGCGCGCTATCGCGATGTGCTCTCGTCGATCGGTGAGCGCCGCGTCATCCTCACGAGCGCGCTCGACCCCTGCCTCGTCGCCTACACCGTGCTCGAGTGGACGGCCTTCGAGGATCGCCTGGCGAAGCTGCCGCAGTTCGATCGGGCCGTTCAGAAGCTGAAGAGGATCTACGTCTCCGGCGCCGTGGAGTGCGAGGTCGACGACTCGGGCCGCATTCTCATCCCGCCGACGCTCCGCGATCACGCGAAGCTGCAGAAGGACGTCCTCTGGGCTGGTAACGGCAAGTACGCCGAGCTCTGGGACGCCCAGGCCTGGAAGAACCACTTCGAGACCACCGACGACGAGCGTCAGCAGATCAGTGCGCGCCTCGCGGAGCTCGGACTATGAACCACGGACAGGGTCAGCTTGCGCTGCCCGGCGTGGCTACCGACACGGCCGCCGAGTGGGTCTGGTCGGACGAGACGGGAGAGGAGGCCGAGGTGCCCGACTTCGTCCATGCGACGGTCATGAAGACGGAGGTGACCGAAGCGCTCGCCCCCCGAGCCGGTCTCTTCGTCGACGCCACGGTGGGCGGAGGCGGTCACACGGAGGCCATCCTCGAGGCCCATCCCGAGGCCCGGGTGATCGCGCTCGATCGCGATCAGATCGCCCTCGATGCGGCGCGCGTCCGTCTCGAGCGCTTCGGCGATCGCGTCACGTTCGTCAAGACGCCTTTCGGCCGCATCGCCGAGGCCCTCGACGAGCTGCGCATCGAGCAGGTCGCGGGTATCTGCGCCGACCTGGGCGTCAGCTCGCCCCAGCTCGACGACGCGGCTCGCGGCATGAGCTTCCGCCGCGAAGGTCCCATCGACATGCGGATGGACCC
>JAYTHX010000184.1:0-37582 GCA_043732195.1 Polyangiaceae bacterium | reverse complement strand
AATCTCCAGAGAGGATGGTGCGCCGGTACGTTGTCGCGGCCGCAGCGGCGGCGCTTGCCTCGGGGGCGCGCGCGCGATCGTCGCGTGCTCCGAGATCTCGCCCACCACCTTCGGCAATCCCAACACGCTCGATCGCAAGAGCATCCCGGGCGAAGGCGGCGTCGAGGAGCTGGTGTGCTCCGGCGGAGACGCGGGCGACGGCGGCGGGTTCGACGGCGGTTGTCCGTCCTTCGCGACCGACATCTATCCCTACCTCGCGGCGGCGGGTCCGTGGCGCTGCGCGGACAAGGCCTGCCACGGCGGCGCCAGCGCGCCGCCGATCGACGGGACGAACGCCGCGGCCTGCCTGGCCTCGCTCAAGAAGATCTCGGTGAAGACCGCGCCGTACGTCCCGTACCCCTGCTTGCTCACCCAGACGCGCGCGGTTCCCCCGAGCGCCGTCCAGGGCACGGCGGACCCGGCGCACCTCGGCGGCTACCTCGACCGCGCCGCCACCGAGTTCCGCTTCGCGGATTACGCGGCCGACGTGAGCGCGACGAACCTCGGCGAGCGCGGCATCGTGGTGCGCGAGCAGTACCGCTCGATCCCGAGCTGAGAACACGGTCGGCGATCACCGCTCGGGATCGGCGCGGGTGGGGCGACGTACGAGAACCGGAAAGGGTCAGGTATCGCGTGGTGAAGACGTCAGCGGGCTCGATTTCTACCGGGGATCACCTCATCATCGAGATGAACCGAGGTCTCACCGGAATGAACAAAGTGCCGCGAGCGCGCCGCGAGGGACTCCCGGCGCAGCTGAAGACCGTGCCCCTCACCGCCGAGGGTCTCGCTACTGCGCAGGCCGCCGCCGCCGCGCTGTCCGCGGCAAACTCGCGCGAGTCGAGGGCGCCGCGCGAGAAGAGCGAGACCGCGTCAGTCGGCGCGGTCACCGCCGCTGCGCCCGGCACGGGCGCGCCGCGCAAGTCGTCACGCGGGACGACGCTCACCATCGCGGCCATCGCCGGGCTCGCGGTCGTCTGCGTGTTCGCAGGGCTCGCCCAGCGCAACCAGAGGACCGTCGTGGCGAGCGCGCCGGTCGCCACGACCGCGCCCGCCGAGACCGCGGTCGGCCTCGCGGTCGCGGCCCGACCCGCGAACGAGGCCACGCCCGCCGCGCCCGAGCCCGTCGCGGCAAAGCCGAAGGCGCCGGAGAAGACGGCGAGCGCCGCCCCGCCGGTCGAGGAGAAGAAGCCCGCCGCGCCCGCGACCCCCTCGTCGGTCGACGCAATCCTCCAGCAACAGCTGAAGAGCGCGATCCCGTAGCCGGCGAACGCCAGTCGAGACCAAGAAGTTGGAGAGAGGGTGTGAGGCGCGGACGCGTTCGGCTTCGGCTTCGCGCTTCGCGTTGGCCCCCCGTGGTCTCGTCAGAATTGCTGAAGCACTCGAGATTCATCGCAAGAGCGCGCGAGACCTACCGCCAAGCCGCCAGAGCGCCAGGACGTCACCTCACTTCCCACCGGCTGCCTTCGGTGCTCGCGAAACTGAAGAGGCGAGGTCAGCTCTTGGCGCTCGCGCGGCTTGGCGACGATTCAGGCGAAGCGCTCCACGATGCGCGACCACGGGAGGCCGCCCACGCGGAGGGCGCCTTCGTGGAGCGGTTGGCCCGGGGGATCGAGGTCCGTGAGCTCCAGGGTCGCGGCGCCGCGCACCAGCGCGAGGCGGCGGCCGAGACGCATCAGCGCGCCCACCAGCGGGCGCGGATCGAGCGCCGGGTCGACCGCGAAGCGGCCCAGGAGCCCGCGCCGCGCCGGGAGGAACGGCGGGTCGAGCGACATCACCGTGAGGCTCGCGCTCGCGCGCACCATGCCGCCCGGATCGACAGCGACGAGCTCGCTCTGATCGCTCGCGCCTGGGCGCGCGAGGTGCGCGGCGAGCGCGCCCACGAACGTGGCATCGACCGCGCGCGGGCGATCGAAACGGATGTCACCCTGCGCGCGCCGCCGCGCCGCGAGCGCGGGATCGAGGAGCGCGATGGGCAGCGCATCATTCGGCGTCGCGATGCGGGCCACGTACGGGTCGAACGACGAGGGCTCCACCGCGCCGTCGGTGCCGATGCGCGCCGTCCACGAGACCGGCGCGTACCCGACATTCCTGTAGAATGCATGGGCCGGGTTCGGCTCGAGCACCTCCGCGGCGAGCACCACCGGCGCGCCGCGGCTCAGCTGGCGCGCCACGCCCGCGAGGCCCTCGAGGAGCGCGCGCCCCGCGCCGCGCGTACGCGAGCGACCGGACACGATGAGCGAGCGGACCTCGCACGTGAAGGGCGTCGCCTCGTCCACGCCGTGGCGCTCGAACCAGCCCTCGACCTGACCGACCACCTGCTCGCCGTCGGTCGCGACGAGGTGGATGTGGCGACCGAGCACCGGCTGTCCGCCGCGCACCCGCGCGTCCTCGGCGAGGCGCTGCGAGAGCTGATCGTAGACGCGCTGATCCCGCGTGCCCGCGTACCCGCCCCAGTCCTCGTGCGCGTCCCATAGCTCGCGCCACAGCCCGGCGATGGCGGGCCCCTCCTCGGGGTTCGCGCCGCGCACGCGGATCGGGTGCGTCTGCCTCACGGCGGCCATGGTGCTCCTGCGTCTTCCGGTAGCTCGGCCTCGATGTGCTCGAGCGTGAGGCCGTGCGCCGGCGCGGTCTGGCCGGCGCCGAGGCGCGCCTTGCCCTCGAGCGCGCGGGCGATCGTCCCCTCGGGGAGGTTGTCGCGCGCGACGTCGACGAGGGTGCCGACGAGGATCCGCACCATGTTGTACATGAACGAGTTGCCCTCGATGGTGATCGTCCAGAGCCGCGGATCGAAGGGTAGCTGGGAGACCGCGATCGAGTACATCGTGCGTACCGTGATGCAGCGCTCGTCCTTCGCGGAGCGGAACGCCGCGAAGTCGTGCGTGCCGAGCACGGAGAGAGCCTCGCGTTGCAGCTTCTCCATGTCCATGTCGTAGCCGACTCGCCACGCGCGGTCTCGCAGTAGCGGATCGCGCACCTTGTCGCGGACGAGGAGATAGCGGTAGCGCTTCTTCCGGCTCGTGAAGCGCGGGTTGTACGAGACGTTCACCGCGCGTGCGGCGCGGACGCTCACGTCGTCGGGGAGGTTCTGGTTGAGCGTCAGGACCCAGCCGCGCGGCGGCATGAACAGCTTCGCGTCGAACGCGGCCAGCTGACCTTCGGCGTGGACGCCGGCGTCGGTGCGGCTGCACCCGCGGGGGCCCGCCGCGCGCGGGTCGAGCGCGAGGATGGCGCCGCGCACCACCTCCTCGACCGTGCGCATCTTCTTCTGCGTGGCCCAGCCCGAGAACGACGTGCCGTCGTAGCCGAGGGTGAGGAGCACGCCGTGCTCGGCGGTCATCCGCCCTCGCGTCGCGCGTCCGCGGGGCCGGCATCCCCGATGGGGATGCGCGCCATCTCGTCGGGCGGCGGCCCCGAGCCGTTCACCAGCGGCGGTGCGGCCACGCACGTCCGCGAGGAGCAAACGCCAGACAGGCAGTCCTCGCCGCGGATGCACTCGTCGCCGATGGGGCTGCGCGTCTCGCCGCACGCCGTCGCCACCAGCAGAACGAGCGGGAACGCAAACAGCAGCCGGAGCGGACGGCGCCGGGGGCCGACCAAGGCCTGCGCGCAGCGCCGCGGCCGCGTGCGTCCCGGTCGCACGGGCATCACTGCCTCGGGACGAAGTTGATCGGGATGTTCACGTCGACGCAGCCGCCCTTGGGCGCCGGGAAGGCCTGACCGCGGAAGTTGCTGACGACGCAGCTCGCCACGGCCGGCGCGTTCGCCAGCTCGTTGCTCGCGACGCCGGCCGAGCACGTGGTGCCGTTCGCCCCGATGCGGACCGCGATCGAGATCTTGCCGCGGAGCGTGGGGTCCTGCGCGAGCGCGTTGTCGTAGCAGCGGTGAGACTGCTTCGCGCGGAAGGCGAGCGCGGTCTCGATGTCGGAGGTCGACAAGCCGGTGCACTTCTTCACGTCGCACTGGGTGCCGGTGAAGACGGTGCCGTTGTTCGGTTTCTTGCCGGCATCGACGCCTGCCTCCTCGATCACGGGAGGCGGCGGGATGTCCTCGTCGGGGTTCTTGGTCGGACCGGGGCCCGGCCCGGCCTCGGCGTAGACAACCACGGGACCTGCTGGCTTCTGACACGTTTTCCAGCTGACGACGGCGACGATCGCGCCGACGAGCAGCACGGCGAGCAGGATGAACTTCCCGTTTCCACCCGAGGGGACTCCCTGCGCGGGCCTCATCGACGAGGGGGGAGGTGCTTTCGAGGCCATCTGGTGGGGGAACCTGGAGCGAATGTGCGGAGGACAGGGGCTGGTGAGAAACCGCCGCCGAGTATACGGGAGTTTCCACCGTCACAAAGCATCGCGACCGGGATCCTCGTCCGGAGCCCCATTTGGGGGCCGAACGTAAAGCGTGAGGGTCGTATCTCCGTGCTTTCGGCTGCGATCCAGCGCGAGGCCGGTGATCGTCGGGGGGGCGTCCGTCGACGCGTGCTCAAGGACGAGCGCCCCGCCCCGCGCCACGAGCTCGCCCGCCCGCGCGAGGAGACCCGCGAAGCTCGGCTCGCGGACGTCGGCATACGGCGGATCGACGAAGATCACGCCGAACGGCCCGGCGACCTTGTCGAGCGAGCGTTCGACCTTGCCCGGGACGACCTGCACGAGACGGTCGGCGTCGAGGGCGCGGGCGTTCGTGCGGATGGCGAGGACGGCGTCCCTCCCCTGCTCGACGAGCACCGCCGCCGAGGCGCCGCGCGAGAGAGCCTCGAACGCGAGCGCGCCGCTGCCGGCGAACAGATCGAGGACCCGCGGCCCCTCGCCGTCGAGGCCGCCGAGGTGACCGTCCGCGACGAGCATCGAGAACAGCGCCTCGCGGACGCGGTCCGACGTCGGGCGTGTCGTCATGCCCCGAGGAGCCTCGAGCGCTCGGGAGCGCCAGCGTCCGCCCGTGATGCGCATTCTCTGCCCCTAGTCTAGCGCACGGCGGTACGCTCCGTTCGATGCTCCGTCGCGGAACTGCGTCCCTCGCGCACCTTGGCCTGCTCCTCTCGATCACGAGCTGCGTCGTCGGCATGCTCGTATGCCTGCTGGTGCCGCGCATCGCGCGCGCGGACCAGCCGGGCGCGCACACCGTGCCGGTGGCCGTCCTCGCGTTCGACTCCGAGGACGCGGAGGAGCAAGCCGATGCGCTCACCAGCGCGCTGCGGTCCCGGATCCGCGCGGCGCAGGGCTGGTCGCTCATCGAGACCACCCAGTCGCTCGGCATGATGACCGCCGCATTCAAGTGCCCGGCGCGCCCGACGCCCGAGTGCCAGCAGAAGATCGCCGAGCAGATCAAGGCGGAGCGCTACATCTTCGGCTTCGTCACGAAGGGCCCGGCGAGCGGCCAGGTCACCGCGGAGATCCATCTCTACCAGAAGGGCAAGAGCGACACGGTCCTCAAGGAGGCCTACGCCGACAACCTGAAGGACGGCAACGACGACACGCTCCGCAAGATCGCCGCGCGCATCGTCGATCGCCTCGGTGGCACCGCGGTCGGAGTCATCGTCGTGAAGTCGTCCGAGCCCTCGGGAGACGTCGTGGTCGACGGCGAGAAGCACGTGCTGCTCGACAAGGGGACCGCCCGCATCGAGCTCGCGGCAGGCGGGCACTCGGTCGAGGTCGCCTCGCCGAACGGCGGGACCAGCAAGCGGAACATCATCGTCACCGCCGGTCGCGAGACCGTCGTCGAGTTCTCCGGCGCGCCCACCACCGAGCCGCCCAAGGAAGCCGCGAGGTCGAGCACGCGCAAGATCGTCGGCGGCGTGACCATGGGCGCCGGCGCCGTGCTCGGCGCGATCGCGGTCATCGAGCTCGTTCGTTACCTCGATCTCCAGAGCCAGGGCGACGACCGCGCCGCCCAGCTCGACAAGAACAACAAGGACGACGGCGCGAAGCCCTGCCGCGATTACGACCAGAAGTGCCGGGACATCGACGGCAGCTCGAAGGCCGCCTCGGCCCTCGCCATCGGGCTCGGCGCCGGCGCGGCGGTCGCGATCGGCGTCGGCGCGTACGTCTTCTTCACGGACCCGGGGACCGGAGAGAAGACGGCCACGACAAAGCCGAAGACGCGCCTCGTCCCGAGCATCGGCGCGGGCTCGGGCTCGCTGACGGTGCTGGGGACGTTCTAGATCTCTACGGCAGCACCACCAGGCGCACGCCCAGCGTGAGCCACTCGTGGAGCGCCGTGTTCTGGAGGTCGCCATCGCGGGTCAGGCCGAGGGTCTCGGTCTTCGCGCGCGCGTACCTGCCGATGCCGAAGTCGACCATCGGCCCGATCCCGAGGGTCTTGTTCAGCCGGAAATCGAGCCCGCCGCTGAAGTGCGCGTACTCGGGCCCGGCCACGGTGAGCGACGTCGTCACGCCGTTGGCCTGACCGCTCGCGCCCTCGCCGGCGTAGCCGATGCCGTAGCCGATCCAGGGATCCATCTTCGCGTCGGGCATGAAGTGCCACTGCGCCTCGATCCCGAAGCGGACGCCCACGCCGACGCACGTCGCGTTGGCCCGCTTGCACGCGTCGGCGAAGTTGCCGCCGGCGCCTCCGAAGGCGAGCCCGAGATACGCGCCGATGAAGAGGTTCGGGATCACCTTGCCGCCGATATCGAGGACGAACGGGACCTGCGGCGAGAACGTGTCGGACATCGCTCCGCCCTTCGCGTCCTCGATCTTCCCGAACGGGATGGCGACGCCGGTGCGGACCGCGAGCTGGAAGCCGGTGTGCGGCGGCGGCGCGCCGTCGACCCCCTTCTCTTCATCGGACGCGGGTCCGATCGGCCGCGCCTGCGCGACCGGCGCGGAGGCAACGGGCGGCGGCTCGTTCGGCGTGCCGGCGGCCGGCGCGGGCGCGGCGGGCGGCGGGAGCTCGGGAGGCGGGGCTTGCGCGAGCGCGACGCGTGAAGCGCAGACGAGCGCGCCGAAGGTGAAGACGGAGACGAGCCATTTGGACAAGTGAAGCTCCTGGGATGACGCCCTGGCTGTGACCCCGCATTCACTCTCCATTGGCGAATGTCGCGAACGGAGCGCTGAACTCGAGCGACCGGGGAAGGAATGCCCCGACGGCAGCACGTTGCATGCCGCAACGTGCTCCAGCCGCGCGTTCAGCCGCCGACGAGGTCGGCCAGCTGGTAACGGCCCGGCGCCTTGCCAGCGATCCATCCCGCCGCGCGCACCGCGCCGTGCGCGAACAGATCCCGGTTCGATGCCCGGTGCGTGAGCTCGAGGCGCTCGCCGTCGCCGAAGAAAAAGACCGTGTGGTCGCCGATCACGTCGCCGCCGCGCACCGCGTGCATCCCGATCTCGTCGGGCTGGCGCGCGCCGGGGCGGCCCTCGCGGCCGTTCACGTAGCGGCCGCCGCGCGCGCTCTTCACCACGTCCCCGAGGCGGATCGCGGTGCCGCTCGGGGCGTCGACCTTCGCGCGATGGTGCGTCTCCACCACCTCCACGTCGAACGAGGGACCGAGCGCGGCGAGCGCCTGCGCCACCAGGCGCGAGAGCACGTGCACGCCCACGCTCATGTTCGGCTCCCAGAGCACGGCGCAGCGCTTCGCCGCGTCGTCGAGCGCGGCCTTCGCGCCGTCGTCGAGGCCCGTCGTGCCGCTCACCATGGCGATGCCCGCGCTCCCGCAGATCGCCGCCGCCTCCACCAGCGCGGCGGGCGCGGAGAAGTCGATCAGCACCTCGGCGCCCGAGGAGGCGATGGTGCGCGCATCGCCGGTGACGAGCGCGCCGATGGCGCCGATGCCCGCGAGCTCGCCGGCGTCGCGCCCGTGATCCGTCGCCGCGACCGCGAGCACCACCTTCATGCCGGCCTCGTGCGCGAGCCGGACCACCGCGCGGCCCATCCGGCCGCTGGCGCCGAGCACCGCGACGCGCGCGCCGGAGGTCGCCCCCCGCGGGCCGGAGATTGCCGTCACCGCGCGCCTGCCTCGTAGGCCGCCATCGCCGCGAGCACCTTCGCGCGCGCGCCCTCGCTCGCGCGGAGCAGGGGACCACGCACGGCGTCGGAGATCTTCAGCTTGTTCGCCACGGCGGCCTTCACCGGGCTGGGGTTCGCCTCGACGAACATCACCTCGTGGACGCGCATCAATGCGCGATGCGCCTTGCGCGCTTCGTCCATCTTGCCGTCGAGCGCGAGCCGCGTGGCGCGCGTGACCTCGGCGGGCAGCGCATTCGACGTGACGCTGATCACGCCCCTCGCGCCGACCGCGATCATCGGGAGCGTCAGCGCGTCGTCACCGCACAGCACGGTGATGCGGTCGCCGAGGAGGCGGACCACCTCCGCGGCGCGCAGCACGTTGCCGGTCGCGTCCTTCGTGGCGACCACGTTCGGCGCGGCCTCGGCGATCTTCGCGAGCGTGTCGGCGGTCAGGTCGACCACGCAGCGGCTCGGCACGTTGTAAACGACGAGCGGGCACTTCACCGAAGCCGCGACCGCGACATAGTGCTCGCGCAGCCCGTCCTGCGTGGGCTTGTTGTAGTACGGGGTGACCACCATGATGGCGTCGGCGCCGGCCTTCTCGGCGGCCTGCGAGAGCGCGATGGTGCTCCGCGTCGCGTTCGTGCCGGTGCCCGCGAGGACGATGGTCTTGCCCGCCGTGGGCTTGCACAGCTTCACGGTGCGCTCGATGAGCTCGCGCTGCTCGTCGGCATCGAGCGTGGGGCTCTCGCCGGTCGTTCCGCACGGCACGATGCCTTCGACGCCGCCGGCGATCTGGGCCTGCACGATCTTCTCGTACGCCTCCCAGTCGATGCTGCGCTGTGCGTCGTCGCGGAAGGGGGTGATGATCGCGGTGTACGTACCTTCGAAGCGGAGGCTCATCTCGAGGCTCGTTGTTCTACGGTGGCGGGCTGCGCGCAAGTATCAGGCGGGTGTACGACCGCACAATGCCGGATGCTCGCCCCCCTCCTCGTCTCGTTCGTCGCCGCGGCCGGCCTTGCGCAGGTCCTCGCGCTTGCCGGCTGCTCGAGTGACGATCCGGCGTCCTCGAGCTCCTCCCGCTCGAGCTCCGTGTCATCTCGTCAGGGCTTCACGATGGCGTTCCAGTTCTCGGCGATCTCCTGCGGCGTCCACACGCCCTGCGCCTCGTCCTTGAACTTGCCCGGGGTCTCGATGACCTTGAACGCGTAGAGGCGCGCGCCTGCCACCGCGAGGACGTGGCCCGTGCGGTCGCCGCAGAGGTCGCTCGCGAGGAACAGCGCGGCCGGCGAGATGTGCTCTGCCGTCATCGTCTCCACGCCCTGGAACATCGGGAGATCCTCGGTGAGGCGCGTCTTCGCGATGGGCGCGAGCGCGTTCACCGTGATGCGGTGCTTCTGGAGCTCGATCGACATCGTGCGCGTCAGACCGTAGATGCCGGCCTTCGCTGCGGCGTAGTTGGACTGGCCGAAGTTGCCCATCATGCCGCTCACGCTGGTCGTGTTGACCACGCGCCCGCCGTGGCCCTGCGCGAGCGCCTGCTTCACGAACGCCTGGGAGCACAGGAACGTGCCCTTCAGGTGGACCGCCACGACGACGTCCCACATCGCCTCGTCCATCTTGAGGAACGTCTTGTCGCGCAGGATGCCCGCGTTGTTGACGAGGATGTCGACCTTGCCGAACGCGTCGACGCCGCGCCTCACGATGGCGTTCGCGCCCTCGGCGGTCGCGACGGTGTCGTGATTGGCGACCGCGTTGCCGCCCGCCTCGACGATCTCCTTCACCACGAGATCCGCGGCGCTCGCGTCGCTCCCCGTGCCGTCGCGCGCGCCGCCCACGTCGTTCACGACGATGCTCGCGCCCTCCTTCGCGAAGAGGAGCGCGTGCGCGCGGCCGATGCCGTTGCCTGCGCCGGTGATGATCGCGACCTTGCCGTCGAGGAGTCCGCCTGATGCCATGCTCTACCCGGTAGGCAATTCACGGCCCGCCGGCAAGCGCCCTGCGCTAACCTTTTCGTCGCCCGATGAAGGATCCCTTCAAGACGCAGAAGATGCACACGGTCCCGCATCCGCCTGCGCCGAAGGCCGCGGCGGTCCCCGAGGCGGCGCCGAGCGCGCCCGCGCTATCCTCGATCCCGGCGTCGATCGCGGCGTCCATCCCGCCGCCCAGCGGCCGCGCCTCGACCGCGCTCGCGCCTCCCTCCTCGGATGCGACGTGGACCACCGGGGAGGTCGCCACCGATCGCACCACCGATCCCGTGATGACGGTCGTGCCGAACAGCGGCAGCAAGGACCGCGCGACGCTCACCATCATGAACGGCATCAACGCCGGCCAGGTCTTCGCGCTCGACGGCACCGAGCACGTCATCGGCCGCGGCACCGAGGCGGATCTCTGGGTCGAGGACGGCGGCGTGAGCCGGCGCCACGCGAAGGTCTCGTGCCGCGCCGACGGCCGGTACTTCGTGGAGGACCTCGGCTCCACCAACGGCACGTTCATCGGCACGCAGCGCATCGAGGTGAGCGAGGTCCGCCCCAACGACCGCGTCCAGCTCGGGCCCAACGTGATCCTCCGCTTCGCGATCACCGACGACGCGGAGGAGGAGCTCCAGCGCCGCCTCTTCGAGTCGTCCACACGCGACTCGCTGACGCGCCTCTACAACCGCAAGTACTTCACCGAGCGCCTGACCGCCGAGGTCGCCTACTCGCGCCGCCACAAGGTGAAGCTCGCGGTCATGATGATCGACATCGACGACTTCAAGCACACGAACGACACCTACGGACACCTCGCGGGCGACATGGTGCTCCGGCTGGTGAGCGCGCAGATGCAGCGCCTCATCCGCGTCGAGGATCTGCTCGCGCGCTACGGCGGCGAGGAGTTCGTGATCCTCGCGCGCTCCACCGGCAAGACCGACGCGGTGCGCCTCGCGGAACGCATCCGCGAGTCGATCAGCCAGCTCGACATCCCGGTCGCCGATCGCTCGATCACCACGACGCTCAGCCTGGGCGTCGCGTCCCTGCCCGACGTCGCGCCCGAGGGCGGCCCCAACGAGCTCCTCGCGCTCGCCGATGCGCGCCTCTACCGCGCGAAGGCCGAAGGCAAGAACCGCTACTGCGCCGAGGGCCAATGAGCGGGCGCAGCCTGGCACGCGCCTCCGTGCTGCTCGCGGCGGTCGTCGTCGCGTGCTCGAGCGGCACGGCGGGCGAAGGTACGCCGGGCGAGCTGGCGTCGGTCTCGTTCGGCACGCCGTTCCTGTGGGGCTCGGCGAGCGCAGGCTTCCAGGTGGAGAAGGATCTTCCTCCGACCGACTGGGGCGCGTGGGTGAAGACCCCCGGCAAGATCAAGAACGGCGACGACCCGAACAAGGGTGGCGCGGACGCGCTCGCGCACGTCGACGAGGACGTTGCGCTGCTCGTGGCGAGCGGCCAGAACGCGTACCGCTTCTCGATCGAGTGGGCGCGCCTTTATCCCACGCGCGCTGCGTTCGACGCCGATCAGGTGGATCCGGCCGCCGTCGCTGCGTACGACAAGCTGTTCGCAGCGCTCCGGAGCGCGAAGATCACGCCGCTCGTGACGATGCAGCACTTCGCGCTGCCCGCGTACCTCTCCGATCCGTCGAGATCCACGGAGCCGCAAGGCTGGGAGCGTCCCGAGACCGTCGCGCTGTTCGGCACCTGGTGCGGGCGGGTGGCGGCGCGCTGGGGCGGCGAGGTCGACTGGTGGGCCACCATCAACGAGCCGCTGGTGAACCCGATCGCCGGCTACATCCAGGGCAGCTTCCCGCCGGGGCTGCTGCTGGATGTCGACCGCGCGCTCGCGGCGGGCCGCGCCGAGGCGCGCGCCCACGCGAAGTGCTTCGACGCCATCAAGGCCGGCGACACGAAGGACGTCGACGGGGACGGCAAGGCCTCGATGGTCGGCATCGTCCACAACACGCCGGCCATCGAGCCCGAGGATCCCGCGTACCCGGACGACGTCGCCGCGGCGACGCGCGTGCGCTACGTGAACAACCAGTGGATCCTCAACGCCATCGTGCGCGGCGACTGGGACGACGACTTCGACGGCAACTACGACGGACCGAAGGACCGGCGCGCCGATCCCGATCTCGTCGGGCGCTCCGACTACCTCGGCATCAACTACTACTCGGCGCTCGTCGCGAGCGTGAACGGCATCCAGATCCCCACGGTGAACGCGGGGATCCGTCAGGACCACCTCCCGACCGATCGCCCCAAGACCGACTTCTACTGGGACATCCATCCCAAGGGCTTTCGCGTCGTCCTCGACGAGGCCAGGGTGTACGGGCTGCCGGTCGTGATCACCGAGAACGGCATCGCCGACTCGAACGACCGGAACCGCGGGCGCTTCCTGCTCGAGCACCTCTACGAGCTGGGCCGCGCCAAGGCCGACGGCCTGGACGTCCGCGGCTACTTCTACTGGTCGCTGCTCGACAACTTCGAGTGGGCGAGCGGCTTCTGCCCGCGCTTCGGGCTGCACAGCGTGGACCGCGTCACCGGCGCGCGCGTGGCCCGGCCGAGCGTGCAGATCTATGCGAAGGTCGCGCGGACCGGCGTCGTGACGAAGGACGACATCGCCGCGCAGCCCCCGTACGGCGCGCCTGCGTATTGCGATTAGATACGCGACGCTTCTCACGTGGCCGTACGTCGACCGCTGGGCGACGCCGCGCCCGACGCCGCGTGCACGGGTGGCGAGGACGGCCGGCCACTTCTCGAGGTCCCCGATCGAGACCTCCTTCATGACGATGCAGCGGACGCCGGCTCGCACGACTGCTACGGGTACGGCGGCGGTCACCCCCGATCCGCCCAGGCCACGTGCGAGGCCACCAAGCCGATCTCGCGGACGTCCGTGACCGCGCAGCTCGGCTTCCGCTGCTGCAGCGACTGACGTGTCCCGCGGCGCGGGAGTTCGCTACGATCGCCGGATGCGTTCTCTCGTAGCCCTCGCGTGCGGCCTCGGCGGGTGCGTCGTCGCGATCGCGTGCAGCTCGGATCCGGACGGAGGCTCGAGCGGGAGCAGCGGCAGCAGTGGCACCAGCGGTACCAGCGGTACCAGCGGGAGCAGCGGGAGCAGCGGCGATGCCGCGGTCGACGCTCCAGTGGTCGTCGACGAGCCCTGCACGAAGGGGGCGGACTGCACGCGCGCGAAGACGGCGTGCGTGCTCACCGCGCCGAGCTCCGGCACCTGCAAGCCGACGTGCACGTCCTTCGGCGCCGACTGCGCGGCGAACGCCACGTGCACCGCCCACGCACCGGACACCGTGGGCGTCACGCAGACCTCGCACGCCGCGTTCTGCCGCATCACCGGCGGCACGGCGCTCGGCGCGGCGTGCGTCGACGACCCGGGCGCGTGCGGCGCGAACGCCGAGTGCCTCTTCTTCCCGGACAAGGGCGAAGGCGTCCCCCAGTCGCGCTGCCACTCCCTCTGCGATCCCACCCACGCGTGCGGCGCCGGCCAGGGCGACTGCATCATCAAGACGGGCGAGGCGTTCGGCTTCTGCGACGGCGGCTGACCTCGGAGGCGACCATTGACGGCGGGTAGACGGCTTGGTAGTCCGCTGAACCGCGATTCACTTTTTTGAACGTTCCCCTGAGGAGGATTCGATGGCCGTCGACATCAAGAAGCTTTTCAACGAAGAGCTCCCCGCGTCCCTCACGAAGAATGCCGAGGACGCCCGTACCATCGGCGCCAAGTACCAGATGAACGTCACGGGCGAGGGCGAGTGGAACATCGACGTCACGTCGACGGGCCCCGCCTGCAAGTCCGGCACGGACGCCGCGGACTGCACGATCACCATCGCCGCCGAGGACTTCCAGAAGCTCGTCGAGAACCCGCAGGCCAACGGCATGCAGCTGTTCTTCGCCGGCAAACTCAAGGTTGCAGGCAACCAGATGCTCGCGATGAAGCTGCAGAAGCTCTTCAGCTACAAGTGATGGGAAGAAGCTGACAGCCCGCCGCCGACAGCTCACGGTTGTCGAGGAGTGCGTTCCGACTGTCAGCGGTCAGCGGTCAGCTGTTAGCTTCTCCCGATGCAGCCTTTGAAGGGCATCAAGGTCCTCGACCTGTCGCGGCTCCTGCCAGGGCCTCTCGCGTCGCTCGTCCTCGCGGATCTGGGCGCCGAGGTCGACAAGGTCGAGGACGCGGCAGGAGGTGACTACCTGCGCGTGATGCCGCCGCACGTCGGGGACGGGGCGAACGCGACGTCGTCGGTGTTCCTGGCGCTCAACCGCAACAAGCGGAGCGCGGTCATCGATCTCAAGAAGGCGTCGGGCAAGGAGGCGCTGCGCAAGGTCGCGCGCCGTTACGACGTCGTGCTCGAGCAGTTCCGGCCGGGCGTGCTCGATCGCCTCGGGCTCTCCCACGCCGCGCTGCTCGCAGACAACCCGCGCCTCGTCGTGTGCGCGATCACCGGCTACGGGCAGACGGGGCCGCTCGCGCAGCGCGCCGGCCACGATCTGAACTACCTCGCCCGGGCGGGGGTGCTCGGTCAGCAAGGCCCGGCGGGCGGGCCGCCGACGGTGCCGGGGTTCCAGCTCGCGGACGTGAGCGGAGGGCTCTACGCCGTGATCGGGATCATGGGCGCGCTGATGGAGCGTGAGCGGACGGGCAAGGGGCAGATCGTCGACGTCGCGATGATCGAGACCGCGATGCCGTTCGCGATTGCGGGCTTCGGTCTGCTGTTCGGCAAGCAGCAGCCCGCGGGCGGCGCCGAGGCGCTGACCGGCGCCATCGCGCCGTACCAGACGTACGCGACGCAGGACGGCCAGGCGATGTCGCTCGCCGCGCTCGAGCCGAAGTTCTGGATGGTGTTCTCGGCGGGCGTCGGCCACGAGGTCTCGATGAGCGACCTCGTCCCCGGCCCGCACCAAGCGGAGCTGAAGGCCAGGCTCGCCGCGATCTTCGCCACGAGGACGCGCGCGGAATGGGTGCAGTTTGCGAACGAACGCGACTGCTGCCTCGAGCCCGTGCTGACGCCCGCGGAGGCCCAGGCGGACGAGCACCTCGCGGCGCGGAGGATGTTCTTCGAGCTCGCCTCGAAGTGGGGCCCGCTGCAGCAGATGCGCACCCCGCTCACCCCGGTCGATCGCGTGCACACCGCGCCCCCCGCGCAGGGCGAGCACACGGAGGCGATCCTCCGCGAGGCGGGCATCACGACCGAAGAGATCGCGCAGCTCCGGGCCGACGGCGCGCTCGGCGCTTAGTCATTTCGTCGGCGCTTGATCATCTCTCGTAGGTGCCTGGGCGTCCTCACGAGGTCCCACGGTTCACGAGTGGCGCGCTCGTCCACACGGCCGCGACGTGATTTCGAATGCGTGCATCGTGCACGCGCACGGCACGGCCACTGCAGTGCGCGAAGGTCATGCGAGCCCTTCTCCACACCTCGCGGATTCCCGAGGCGCGGCATCGGACCACGGGCCGGACGCTCGCCGTGAAGGTGATCGCGCCCACCGCGCTCGCGCGCGGCGTCGGGATGCTCGCGCGCTTCCAGCGCGAGGCACGGGCGAGCGGTTCCATCGACTCGCCCTACGTGGTGCAGACCTTCGACGCGGGCGTCGATCGCGCGAGCGGCGCCCCGTACATGGCGAAGGAGTGCCTGGTGGGCGAGGACGTCCAGAGCCTCGTGGGGCGCGTGGGACCGCTACGCCCCGACGCCGTACTGCGCATCTGCGCGCATGCGTGCCACGGGCTGCAGAAGGCGCACGAGGCGGGCATCGTGCACCGGGACATCAAGTCCGCGAACCTGTTCCTCGCCAAGCGCGGCGGCGCGAGCGGCGCGAGCGGCGCGAGCGACGAGATCATCACGAAGGTCCTCGATTTCGGGATCGCCAAGGTCCGCGCCTCGCCGCTGGCGCCGCCCGAGGACAACAAGCTGACCACCACGGGCTCGATGCTGGGCTCGCCGGTCACCATGTCGCCCGAGCAAGCCATCGGCGCGAAGGACATCGATGCGCGCTCCGACCTCTTCTCGCGGGGCGTGATGATGTACGAGGCGCTGACCGGCGCGACGCCCAACGGTCACCTCGATTGCCTCGGCGCGCTGGTGATGGCGATCTGCTCGCAGCCCGCGCCGCCGGTGCGGTGTCGCGCGCTCAGATCTTCCGGAGTTCCTCGATGAACTCCCAGTCGGCGATCAGACCCTTGCGCAGCAAGATCGAGAGCAGCGCCGCCACCACCGGCTCCCACTGCGCGTGCTCCCCGAGCACCTCCGACGCGTCCGCGCCGTGTGACGAGGCGCGCAGCGCGCTGATGAAGTCGCGCGCGGTCAGGCCGTCGGGCTTGGCGCCCTTGCCCGAGGGAAGCTGCACCGTCGTGCCGTCGAGCAGAGTGAGGCTGAGCATCTTTGCGCGGCCACGGCGGGCCTCCGACCCCTCCGCACGCGGCGGGATCGGGATCGCGGGCTCGGCGTTGCGCGGCGTGAGCGGCGGCGCTCCGCCCTCCGCGGCCGACGCGGCAAGCACGGCCCCACGGCCGGCCGGCGGCGGGTTGGAGCGCGTGGTCGGCGGCGGCGCTTCCGTCTCATCGTGAGGGACGGGCGCCGCGGGACGGCGTGCGGCCGGCGGCGCCGGCGGCGGGTGCGAGGGCGCGCGCGGCGGCTGCGAGGGCTGCACGCGCGGCGCCGGATCCGGCTGCGTCGCGACCGGAGGCGTGGGCGGCGCGGGATCGCGACGGAGACCTTCGCGCGTCGTCATCGGCGGCTCCGGCCGCGGCTCCGCGCGGGTGGGCGACGGCGGCACGTCGAGGATCTGCGAGCCCGGTGATTCGCCGTAGTAGACGCGGATCGCGCTGCGGATGTCGGTGGCCGACGCAATCATCGGGCGCGCCGGCAAGTTCGCCTGCCGCGACACCTCGGCGAGCGCCTGGGTGTTCGTGGGGTCGTCCATCGCCACGTAGAGGGTCTCGCCCTGCCCCTTCACGTGGCGCACGAAGATCGGGATGAGGCAGTGCTTATCCGCCAGATCACGCTGCACCCGGTTGAGCAGCTGCCGCGAGAAATCGATGTGGTAGAGCGAGACCCACGGCACGCTCAGCTGCAGACTGAGCGTCTGCGTGAGCTGGGCCTCGGTCATCCAGCCGCGCTCGATGAGCACCTGGCCGATCTTCTTGTCGGTAGCCGGCAACTGCTGGGCAGCGAGCGCCTCGGCGAGCTGCTCCGCCGTGACGACCTTGGCCTGGATGAGGAGCTCGCCGAGCAGCGGACGGCGAGCCTCTCCGGTGCTCCCGCTGTCGCCCATCGGTGGCTGCCCGCTAGCGTCGAACACCACGATGCCGATGGTAGCCGCCCGACGCGGGCGGAGGCCAACTCTCGGCGCGCGATGGGTGGGTCCGGCGGCGAGGTGCGACTTTTACGAGGTAAGCGTCACTGTCGGGATGGTTCTTTCTGCGATTTTGGCGTGATAGTCTGTCGGTCCCCGGTCATGCGGACGTGTCCCCAGTGCCAGAATCCGTACGAGGACGCGCACAAGTTCTGCCCTTCGTGCGGCTTCCCCGTATCGAAGGTCGCGCAGCAGACCGACGATCCGCTGGTCGGCCGCACGCTACCCGGCGGGTATGTGATCCTCGATCTCGTGGGGATCGGCGGCATGGGCCGCGTGTACCGCGCGGAGCAGACCAACCTCGGTCGCACCGTCGCGGTGAAGATCATCCATCCTCACCTCGTCGGTGAGGAGAACGCCGCCGCGCGCTTCATCACCGAGGCGCGCGCTGCGAGCCGGCTGAACCACCCCAACTCCGTCGCCGTCATCGACTTCGGCAAGACCGAGGACGGCCAGCTCTATCTCGTCATGGAGTTCCTGCGCGGCAAGGACCTCGCGCGCGTGCAGTACGAGGAGGGGCCCCTCTCCTTCCGTCGCATCGTGAGCATCCTGCGGCAGGTGCTGGCGGCGCTCTCCGAGGCGCACCACCTCGAGATCATCCATCGCGATCTGAAGCCCGAGAACATCATCCTCGAGCCGGTCCGCACCGGCGGCGACTTCGTGAAGGTCGTGGACTTCGGCCTCGCGAAGATGCGCGAAGGTGCGGGCCCGAACATCACGAGCCCCGGCATCGTGTGCGGGACGCCCGAGTACATGAGCCCCGAGCAGGGCCGCGGCGATCCGCTCGATCCGCGCTCCGACCTCTATGCGGTCGGCGTCATCTTCTATCAGCTGCTCACCGGTCGCCTGCCGTTCGAGGCCGAGAGCCCGACGCAGGTGGTGCTCATGCACATCACCGAGCCGCCGCCCGACCCGCGCGCCGCGGCGCCGGAGCGCGTCATCCCATCGCTCCTCGCCGACGTCTGCCTCATGGCCCTCGCGAAGGAGCCGCCGCATCGCTTTGGCAACGCCGACGAGTTCGGCGAGGCCCTGGCCGACGCGCTGACCCAGATCGAGTCGACCGTCCCGAAGGCCGGTTCCGCGGCAAGCACGCTGAAGTGCCCGAAATGCGGCGCGAACAACATCTCCACGCAGAAGTTCTGCGGCGAGTGCGGAGCGACGCTACTGGTCGCCGCCGCCGCCTTGCCGGCGAACGGCACCGCGCTGGCGGCCACGCTCTCGCCGCCCAGCGAGAGCGCACCACCGCCGATGAGCAGCCTCGTGAGCGTCGAGTCCGGAACGGGCCGCCGCCAGGTCATCGTCGATCGCGACCGCGCACAGTTCCCGCTCGAGTTCGTCGGTCGCGAGGACGATCTCCTCTGGCTCGACGACCGCCTCGTCGACGCGAAGAGCTCGCTCGTCGGCGCGCGCATCGTGGGCGACGTCGGCATGGGCAAGACCCGCCTCCTCCGCGAGTTCCTCGAGAAGGTAAGGGGCACCGGCCATATCGTAGTCGAGGTCCGCCCCGATCCGGGCTGGGCCGAGGTCGGGTACTTCGCGGTGCGTCACTGCATCATGAAGCTCGCGGAGCTGCCGAAGGGCGGAGGCGTGGCGAAGGACTGGACCGCCGCCGGTGCCGAGGCGCGCCGTGGCCTCGCCGACATCTTCGAGCATCCGAACCGCGGCGAGCTCTCTGCCGACGAGCTGCGCTTCGCCGTGGCGGAGGCGCTGCGCTGGGCGATCGTACGCGCGAGCGAGCGGGCGGGGGCCCCGCGTCCGCGCGGGGACGGAGCCGCCGGCCACACCGTGGTAGTCGCGGTCGACGATCTGCACGCCATCGACGGCGCGAGCCGCACCGCCTTCGCCGACGCCGTCGGCGAGCCGCCGCTCGTCTCCTCGGTGCTGGTCGTCACGTATCCGCCCGGTCACGACCCAGGCTGGCCGGCGAGCATCGCCTCGGCGCGCGTGCTCATGGGCCTGGCGCCTGGGCTCGTCTCGCGCCTGCTCGCAGGCACGAGCCGCCCCAGCTCCTCGATCGGCGGTCGGGGCATCGCTCCGCTCTACGTCGATCAGCTCCTCCGCTTCTCGCGCGAGCAGGGCGGGCGCGCGCCCACGCGCCTCGCCGACCTCATCGCGCTGCGCGTCGAGCGCCTGCCCCCGGACGCGCGCCGCGTGCTCCAGGCGATTGCGGTCTACGGCGACAACGCCGACGACCTCATGGTCCACAAGCTCGTCACCGAAGGCACCAACCTCGACGAGGCCACCGAGACCCTCCTCGAGGCCGGTATGATCGAGAAGCCCAAGGGAGAGAAGGGCTACCGCAGCACGCACCCGCTCATCCGCGACGTCGTGCTCGCCACCATCCCGGCCGCGGTTCGCCGTGGCCTGCATGCGCGCTGCGCGGAGATCGGCGAGGAGAACGGGATGCCTCTCGAGGCCCGCGCGCTCCACGAGTACAGCGCGCAGAACACGTTCCAGGCGCTCATCCTCCTCGAGCAGGTCGCGAGCCGCGCCACGAACCGCGGCGATCTCGGCGGCTCGATCGCCTCGCTGCGGCGCGGCCTCGACCTCGCGCGCCGCGAGCTGTTCCGCGGCGAGCTCGACGACCCGATGCGCGCGGTGCTCATCTTCGCGCGCAAGCTCGGCGAGACGCTCACCACCGCCGGTCAGTTCACCGACGCCGAGGGCGTCCTCCGCGAGGCCCTCGACATGGCTGGCCCCAGCGGCTCCGATCGCGCCCGCGTACTGGGGGCGCTCGCGCAGGTCTCGGCCATCCGCGAGCGCAACGACGAGGCGCATCGCTACCTGCTCGAGGCCCTCGAGCTCGCCTTTGCCTCCGGCGCCCACGAGCTGCTGCACTCGCTCGAGGACCTGAAGAAGTCCATCGCCGTATGAGCGCCCCGGTCACGCGCGCAGGCGCCGCTGTGGTCTCGTCGCTGGTGCTCGCCCTCGTCGCGGCGTGCGGCGGAACCGAGCCGCCGCCGCAGGCGCCCGCCGCCGGGCCGGGCCGCAAGGATCCCGCGTCGCTCCAGCAGGTCTCGATGACCTGCGCGAGGATTGCATCCTGCACGCATGCCCACGACACCCCGCGTCTGCGCGATCCGAGCGCGTGCGTCGATTGGTGGGTGCAGCACGCCGACCCGCAGATCCCGGACCCGCTCCAGAAGTGCCTCGCCGGCGCCACGACATGCGCGCAGATCGACACCTGCATGCACGGCGCCGGCGATGCCCGCGCCGCGCAGTTCTGCGCCGCACGACCCGGCGTGGTCTCCGGCTGCGACGGCGAGCGCCTCGTCAGCTGCGGCGACGACGACGCGCAGGAGAGCACCGTCACCGACTGCACCGCCCTCGGCGCGAGCTGCCGCGAGCTGAAGTCCGCCGGCGGCCTCGTCATCCGCGCGTGCTTCGCGCCGCAGAAGTGTCCGGCGAACGCGCCCGAGGCCCGCTGCGACGGCGAGAACGCCGTCATCTCCTGCCACGACGGCGCGATCGAGCGCGCACGGTGCGGTCCCGGCACGCGCTGCGAGGAGCACAAGGACGAGGCCGGCGAGGCCACCGCGAGCTGCACGCTCCCCGGCCGGCGGCGCTGCGATCTGCTCGGCGCTCGGCACTGCGAGGGCGATCGCCTCGTCGAGTGCGCGGGGCAGGATCACTACGGGAAGATCCGCGTGAGCGACTGCGCCGGCTTCGGGCTGCGCTGCAACGGCACCGGCCCGCGCGCCGGCTGCTACGTGCCGGCCGACGTCGAGTGCGACAAGGAGATGCTCCCCAAGTGCGAGGACGCCGGCCGGTCGCTGGTCTTCTGCGCCGCGGGCCGCACCACCAAGATCGCGTGCGCCGCGCTCGGCATGGACGCGTGCAATCCGACCGCGCGCGGCGCCGTCGCCGCTTGCTCGCCGCGCGAGGGCGCGATCGCCGCGCCCTGAATCACGAGCCCCGCGGGTGACCGTCGGCGGTGAGCGCGATCGACGGGCTCTGGAAGAACCACGCAGCTGGAGAGGCCGATGTCGTGGTTCAGCCGCCATCGCGAGGAAGGACGGGGAAACTTCTCGCCGGAGCGCGGCCTGTTCTATCGTGAGAGCGCATGGCGGTGGACCAGGAGGAAGAGGAGACGGTGTCGGCGCGGTCGCTGCCCGAGGTGCGTGTGCGGCGCATCCACCGACGCGATCTCAACCGCACCTGGGAGTTCCTCAAGCTCTGCTTCCGCGACGTGAACCGCCAGACCGTCGAGTACCAGCGGCCCCGCCTCAAGAAGCGCTTCGCCGAGGTCTACGAGGAGGAGGGCATCGAGCAGCTCCTCTTCGAGACGAAGATCGCCACGAAGGATGTCATCGTCGGCTACGCCGAGTGCGCGTTCGAGATCGTCGGCTCCGACAACTGGATGAACCAGGACTACTTCTCGCGGCGCGACATGCGCCCGCTCTACGTCGAGGAGCTCGCGGTACATCCCGAGCTGCAGGGCCAGGGTATCGGCGCGTTCGTGCTCGAGCAGATCGAGCATCTCGCGCGCGTGCGCGGCTGCACGCACCTCGTCCTCGAGGTGGCGGAGAACAACGAGAACGCACTGCGCTTCTACCGCACCCGCAACTTCTACCGGCTCGACGCGGCGATCTTCCTCGCGAAGAAGATCTCCAGCGAGGCGGAGCTCCTGCCGCCGCGTCGCCTGAAACGCGCCCCGCCCAAGCAGATGGTGGAAGCCCTGCGCGCGATGCCTCCCCCGAAACGGAAGAAGCCACTAGAGTGATCGGCCAGGAGCAGCGTGCCGCACATCTCTCGGTGGGATCTCGACAAGACGTACCTGCGGACCGAATTCGACACGGTCCGTGACCTGGTGCGCACGGCGTTCGAACGCGCCGACGAGAAGCGCACCAACCCCGGCGCCGCGACGCTCCTCCGCGAGATGTCCCGCGCGGGCGTTTCCATCCACATCCTCTCCGGTTCGCCGGAGCAGATGCGCCGGCGACTGGAGGACAAGCTCCGCCTCGACGGCATCACCTGGGACTCCTTCGTCCTCAAGCCGAACCTCCAGAACATGCTGCGGCTCCGGTTCCGCGCGCTGAAGGACCAGCTCGGCTACAAACTTCCCGCCCTTCTCGATGCGCGCACCGCGCTCGGCGAGAGCGACGCGCGCGAGACGCTCGTTGGCGACGACGCCGAGGCCGATGCCTTCGTCTACTCGCTCTACGCCGACATCATGGCGGGGCGCGCCGGCGAGGAGCTGGTGCAGCAGATCGGCGAGCGCGGGCGCGTCTACGACGACGTGCTCGAGAAGGTGCAGCGCTGCGTGAAGCTCGTGAAGGGCGCGCCGGTGGTGGAGCGCATCCTGATCCACCTCGAGCAGCAGACGCCCCCGGGCGACTTCGCGATCTACGGGCCGCGCGTGGTGCCGTTCTACAATTACCTGCAGTCTGCATTCGTCGTGTACGAGGACGGGCGCCTTCCGGCGCAAGGCGTGCTGCGCGTCGCCACCGAGCTCGTCACGCAGCACCGCTTCGACGGTGACTCGCTGGCGCGCAGCTACCACGACCTCGGCAAGCGCGGCCACTTGCGGGGCACGCAGGTCGCGGAGCTGGGCGAGGCGCTCGAGAGGTGGGTGACGGACGAGCCGACGCTCGCGGCGAAGGACGAGCTGCGCACGATGGTGAAGGGCCTCCCGGCATACGCGGAGCAAGCCGCGAAGCGCTTCGTCCCCCCCGCGGAGGCGCCGATGCCGGACTACCTCCCGCTCGTCGGCAAACACAACCCGCGCCGCAAGAACAAACGCTGATCGACCACCGGTCCCGAGGTCAGCCGTATCGCTTCTCGAACAGCGCGCGGATGGTGGGCATCTCGCGCATCATCGCCAGCGAGTGGTCGGCGTGCCCCACGGCGTAGCCGTTCCCGATCACGAGATCGACGTCCTTGGATACGCCCTCCGCGCCCAGCGCGGCCTTCGTGAAGCTCGTCGACATCGCGAAGAAGTAGGCGATGCCTCGATCGCGCGTGACCATGATCGCGCTCATCTCGGCGTCGGTGACGTTCACGCAAGAGAGTGAGAGATCGACCTCGCGCCCACCGTTGGCGGCGAGCACCGCGACGCGCGCCGCCACCGGATCGCGTGCGTCGAGCGAGAGGACCTCGTCGCACAGGCCGAGCGCGCGCAGATCCGCGGCGTACGGCTCGTGCGTCTCCACGCCGATGACGCGCGCCGAAGGGCCGCCCGCGCGCCGCGCCTCGGCGGCGCAGAGGATTCCGCTCTTGCCGCCTGCTCCGAAGATGCAGACGCTCGCGCCCGGCTTCACGAGGCGCGCCACCTGCGGCGCGGCCCCGGCGACGTCGAGCACGGCGAGCGCGAGGCGCTCCGGCAGATCGGACGGCATGCGCGCGTAGGCGCCGCTCGCGAAGAGCACGGCCTCGCCCTCGACGTCGAGCTGCGCGCTCGCGATCCGCACCGCGAGGATGCGGTCGACCCGCAGCGGCGTGAGGGAGAGCGAGACGAGCGTGGCCACGCGGTCGCCGGGCTTCAGCGTCGCAGCGTCCGCGCGGTCGCTCGCGACCTGGAGGACGCGGCCCAGGAGCATGCCCCCGGAGCCCGTGACCGGGTTGTGCTGCTTTCCGCGAGACGCAATCGTTTCGAGGACGTTTCGTGAAACGGCGGCCTCCGCGGCCTCCCCGATCTTCGCCCCGGCCTCCTCCATCTGCCGGAAGCTGGCGGCGTCGACGTTGAGGGTATCCACGGCCAGGAGCAGCTCCCCCGCGTAGATCCTGCTGAAATCGTTGTCGACCCGGCTGGCGGGCTGCGGAAGCGCGCCCCTTGGCTCGACCGTGCGGTGCGTCCCGAAGGGGTCGCCACCCTCCGTCTGGGGCCGGGCCAGCGCTCCTACTTCCGCAGACGTATCCGCCATGGCTGCACGGTTCCCATACCGCGACTTGACCACCTTCGGGTGGGCTCGATAGTCTTTCTTCGAGATCCCTGTGAAAGCTCCCGCGGATCCCTTCGCGCGGGGGTTCCAGCCTCCCCCACTCGTGGTACTCCCACTCTCGTCCTCACGCTGATGCAAGACCCCGCCCACAAGGCATCTCAAGTGCCGTCGATGCCTCCCGGCCACAGCCGTCCCGGAGGCGGGCGCTCCTACGTGCTCCGCTTCATCAGCGGCAAGTACCAGGGCGGTGAGTTCCCCATCGTCAACGACAAGCCGATCATCGTCGGTCGCTCCAGCGATCTCGACATGGTGCTCGTCGAGGACATGGTGAGCCGCAAGCACGCGCGCATCACGATGCAGCAGGATCAGATCTGGATCGAGGACCTCGGGTCCACGAACGGCTCGTTCGTCAACGGCGAGAAGATCAAGCGCGCGCGACTCAAGGAAGGCGACCGCGTCCTCATCGGCACGAGCATCCTCAAGGTGATCGCCGGCGAGGGCGCACGCGCCGACAGCATCGACGCGAAGCGCGATCTCGAGAACGTCGCCGCCGCCCGCCGCAACACGCAGGCGCGCACCATGAGCGGCAGCATCGAGGAGGTCCCCCTCCCCGACTTGCTCCAGCTGTTCGGCACGTCGAAGAAGAGCGGCGTCCTCGTCGTCCGCACCGAGTCGGACGACGTCGGCAAGATCTTCATGCGGAAGGGCGTCATCTACTACGCCTCGATCAACGACCTCGAAGACGTCCCGCCGATGAAGAGCATCTTCCGGATGCTCACCTGGCAGAAGGGCCTCTTCGATCTCGACCCGCCCGACGAGCGCGAGTTCCCGAACGAGCTCACGGTCAGCGTGCAGGAGGTCCTCATGGAGGGCCTCCGTCAGCTCGACGAGTTCAACGAGATCCGGAGCGAGCTGCCCGACCTCAACACGCGCCTCGTGCTCTCGCAGCCGGTCATCCCGCCGCTGCGCGATCTGAAGCCCGAGGAGCTGGACATCCTCCAGCTCGCGCACAACTACGGTCACCTCGAGACGGTGCTCAACAAAAGCCTCTCGACCGACCTCGACACCGTCCAGTTCATCCTGAAGCTGATCAAAAGCGCGTATCTCCGTCCGGAGTGAGATCGGGTGACGGCGTGCTGACGGGCGCGGTCTTCGATCTCGACGGCACGCTCGTCGACAACATCCGCTTCCACTTCGAGGCGTTTCGCGCGCTCGCGGGCCGGCTCGGGCTCGTGATGGACGCAGCCACGTTCCAGTCGTTCAACGGCCTGAAGAACGAGGACATCTTCCCGCGCTTCCTCGGCCGCCCGCTTGCCAAGAGCGAGAGTGACGCGCTGGCCGACGAAAAGGAGAGCACCTACCGCACGCTCTATCGCCCCGAGCTCGTCGCGCATCGCGGCGCCGAGGCGTTGCTCGCGCGGCTGCGGGCGGCGGGCGTGAAGCTCGCGGTGGCCAGCTCCGCGCCGCCAGCGAACCGCAGCATGGTGATCGACGGGCTCGGGTGGGGCACGTCGTTCGATGCCGTGGTCGCCTCCGAGGGCCTGCGCGGCAAGCCCGCGCCCGACGTGTTCCTGGCCGCGGCCGAGCGCCTCGGCGTGGCGCCCACCGACTGCGTGGCGTTCGAGGACGCGGTGAACGGCATCCAGGCGGCGGCGGCCGCGGGCATGCTCGTCGTCGGCGTGACCACGAACGTCACCGCCGCCGAGCTCACTGCGGCCGGCGCGCGCTTCACGATCGCGGACTTCACGGCGCTCCCCGGCGAGCTCGAAGCCCTGCTGCCCCGCGCAGATTTGCCCTAATCTCACGCTTCATGAGCAAGCGCATCTTCGTCACCGGCGGCGCCTCGGGGTTCGGTCGCGCGATCGCCGAGCGCTGGGCGCGAGACGGCTACCGCGTCTGCATCGGCGACATCAACGACGAGCGACTCGCCGAGACCGTGGCGGCCTTGCGCGCGTCGGGCGCCACGGCGCATGCGCTCCGCTGCGACGTCACGAAGGACGCGGACCTCGAGGGCGCCCGCACGTGGCTCGAGACCCACTGGGGCGGCGTCGACATCGTCGTGAACAACGCGGGCGTCGCCATCGGCGGCAGCATCACCGACATCTCGATGGATGACTGGCGCTGGATCGTCGACATCAACCTCCTCGGTGTGGTGCGCGGCTGCAGGACGTTCACGCCGCTCTTCCAGAAGCAGGGCAGCGGACGGTTCATCAACGTCTCCTCGATGGCGGGGCTCATCCACCCGCCGATGATGTCCGCCTACAACGCCACGAAGGCGGCGGTGGTGGCGATCTCCGAGACCCTCGCCGTCGAGCTCGCGCGCGACAAGATCAAGGTCAGCGTGGTGTGCCCCTCCTTCTTCCGCACGAACCTGACGGAGACGATGCGCGCGGGCAACGCCGACATCGCGTCGGTCACGCACAAGCTCGTGAACAAGGCCACGCGCGGCGCCGACGAGATCGCCGACCTCACGTTCAAGGGCGTGCGGCGCGGCGACTTCCACATCCTCACCCACGCCGACGGCCGCGCCGCGTGGATGCTGAAGCGGCTCGCGCCGTTCTCGGTCTACGCGAAGGCGATCACGAAGAACACGGCGCGCATGATGGGCAAGACCCCCAAGCCCTGAGCCGCACAGAGAGCAGAGACCGGCGCGAAGCGCGCCCAAAAATCTCGCTTGGCGGACCTGGCGGCTTGGCGGTCTCTCCTTCTCGCGCTCATGCGATACGCTCGCAGGATGACGACGGTCATCATCACGGGCGCCTCGACGGGCATCGGACGGGCGCTCGCGCTCGCGTGGGCAGACCAGAAGGCGACGCTCATCCTCTCGGCGCGCGGGCAGGCCGCGCTCGACGAGGTGGCAGGCGAGGTGGCGGCGCGCGGCTCGAAGGCGGTGGTGGTCCCGGGGGACGTCACCGACGAGGCGCACCGCGTGCAGCTCGTCGCGCAGGCCGCAGTCCACGGTGGCATCGACGTGCTGGTGAACAATGCCGGGCGCGGCTTCTACTCGCCGGCGCTGCAGATCGACGTGGCGAAGCTCCGCGAGCTCTTCGAGCTGAACGTGGTGGCGCCGCTGCGGCTCGTGCAGCTCGCCGCGCCACATCTCGAGCGGGCGAAGGGTACGGTGGTGATGATGTCGTCGGTGGCGGGCGTGGTAGCGGCGCCTCGCTACGCGGCGTACGCGGCGTCCAAGTTCGCGCTGGAGGCGATCGCGATGTCGCTCCGCTCCGAGCTCGCAGCGGTGGGCGTGCGCGTGGTGGTGATCCGCCCGGGGCCCGTCGATACCCCGTTCCGCGCGAACGCCACGCGCGCCGAGGGTCTCACCGGCTACGACGCGCCGGATCCGAAGGCGCAGTCGGCGGAGGTCGTCGCGCAGAAGACGGTGCGGGCGGCGATGCGCGGCACGCCGGTGGTCGAGACGAGCAATTTCGTGCGCGTCGCCTCCGCGACGTCGCGCTTCGCTCCTTCAGTCCTGCGGCGCGCCCTTCGCCGGATGGCGCAGAAGCCTGTCCCCTGAGGACGTGCGCACCGTGACCGCGCGCGCGTGGGCCTCGAGGCCTTCGAGTCGCGCGAGCGCGCAGATCGCGCCCTCGTCCCGCTTCAGCGCCTCCGGCGTGTAGCGGATGAGCGAGGTGCGGGCGACGAAGTCGTGCACGCCGAGGGGCGATCCGAAGCGCACCGCGCCACCCGTGGGCAGCACGTGGGAGGGGCCCGCGACGTAGTCTCCCGAGGCCTCGGGCGTCGACACGCCGATGAACGCCGCCCCGGCATGCCGGATGTGCCCGAGCAGCTCCTCGGGGTCGGCGACCTGGAGGCTGAGGTGCTCGGCAGCGATGCCGTTCGCGACCTCGGCGAGCTGCGCGCGGCCCTCGACCACGAACGCCTGCCCATGACGGCGCAGCGACTCGCGGGCGATCGCGGCGCGGGGTAGCGTGGCCAGCTGCCGTTCGAGCTCGACGTTCACGGCCTCCACGAGCGCGCGCTGATCGGTGGCGAGGAGCGCGTAGGCCTCCTCGTCGTGCTCGGCCTGCGAGAGGAGATCGGCGGCGATGACCGCGGGATCCGCCGTGCCATCGGCGAGCACGAGGATCTCGCTCGGTCCGGCGATGGAGTCGATGGCGACGGACCCGTAGACCATACGCTTCGCGCACGCGACGTAGATGTTGCCAGGGCCCACGATCTTGTCGACGCGCGGCACGCTCGCCGTGCCGTACGCGAGCGCGGCGATGGCCTGCGCGCCGCCGGCATCGACGAGCGCCGTGACGCCGGAGAGGTGCGCTGCGGCGAGCACCGAGTCGTCGCTCGCGTCACCGGCGAGCGGCGTGGCCAGGATGATCTCGCGCACGCCGGCGACGCGCGCCGGCAGCGCCGCCATCAGCACGCTCGAGGGGTAACGCGCCTTGCCGCCCGGCGCGTAGACGCCGACGCGATCGAGCGACCGCACGCGCAGGCCGAGCGAGATTCCCTCCTCCTCGTAGCGAAAGCCACTGTCGCCGAACATCTGCCGCTTCTCGACGTTGTGGAAGCGCGTGATGCGATCGGCCGCGTGCTCGAGCGCGGCGCGGGCCTCGGCAGGCAGGCGCGCGAGCGCACCTGGCCCGTCGAACGACGTCTGGTAGAGCGTGTGGACGACACGCTTCTCGAACTGCGCCACGTGGCGAAGCACGGCGGGATCGCCCTCCCTGCGCACGTCTTCGAGGATGGCGCGCACCGCGGGCTCGACCTTCGCGAAGTCGGCGTCGCCGCGATCGTGCAGGAGCGCGAGCGAGCTCGTGAAAGAAGGCGTTCCGTGGACGTGGACGGGCAACATCGCGGGGGGATTCTTAGCGCACGGCCCTCGAAAAAGCATTTCGGCTAGCGTGGGATGGTGCGCGGCGGTCGCATCCTCGCTCAACTCGTCTCCTTCGTCCTGCTGGGCTCGCTCGCGTGCGGGCGCGGGCCGAAGGCGCCCGCGGCGGCATGCCAGGCCGATCAGCGGCTCGCGCTCGGCGCGTGTGTTCCGCCGGCGCTCGCGGCGCGGCTCTGCGGGTCCGCCGCGTTCGCGACGCCCGACGGGTGCGCGCCGCGACCGCCGTGCGACCGCGGGCGCGCGCGCGACCTCGCCTCGGGCGAGTGCCTCGCGGCGCGCGACGTCCGCACGCTCGCCTCGACGCTCGGCATCATGGTGGCGGAGGACGAGGTCCTGGTATGCCACGACGCCGAGCTCGTGAGCGGCGTCGTCGAGACGAGCCCGCCGGGTCCGCGCCTCGGCTGCCTTCCGCGCCCGCTGGCGACCCGTGCACTGCCCTGGCCGGTGGTCACGCCGCGCGGGGTCGACGTCGGCGCATGGCTGCGAATGGCGATCGGGCCGGAGGGCGGGCCAGGCGCCCCTCCCCTCTGCGAGGCCATGAGGCGAAGCGTTGGGGCGCTGGCCGCGGCGGTCACGGTGGACGTCCGCGTCGAGGTGAGCCTGGTCTTCCCCGACAACGACGTGACCCAGCTCGTGGCCGAGGTGCGCGGCGCGGGGGCAGGGACGGCCGAGCTCGACGGGGTGGTGCGGCCGATGTTCGAGGCCCTGCGAAACCTCGGAGGAACGGCGGATCAGGCCTCGATCGGCACGTCGGTCGTCTGTCGTCGCGCCTCGGAACGCCCGCAACCAGAACGGACGGACGAGGAAATACGGTGACCACGATCCTGACGACTGGTGCTAGGTTAGGCCCCCTTCGCGCGCGCGACTCGAGTCGGCGGCGCGGCTTGTCTGGCCAGGCATCCGGTCTGGCGTACGCACGAGGGCTCCCGTGGACAGTGATCTCGCAGATGCGGTCAAGGAGCTGAAAGAGACCTTCGAGAAGCGCAAGCTCGAGTGCACGTTCGGCAAGGCCGACAAGGCGCTCGTCGAGGATCTCCGTAAGCAGCTCCGCATTCCTTCTCGTTTCCGGGCGTTTCTCATCGGCGCCGACCCGCTCAAAGTCGAGACGGTGACGCCGGTGGAACGCGTTCGTCTGATGCCGGCGGCCGAGCTGGTGAAGGCGCAGTCGGTCGTCACGGCTCCGCCGGACGGTGGGACGGCCCCGCTCGATTGGAAGCCGGGCTGGGTGATCGTCGCCGAGAGCTCGCTGCTCGGCGACCCGTATTTTCTCGATACGTCCAAGCCCGACCCCGAGGGCGACTGCCCGGTCTACACCGCGATCAGCGGGCAGACCCGCTGGGTCCCCACCCTCGCGGCCTCGAGCTTCGCGCAGTTCCTCCGCATCCTCCAGATCGCCATGGAGATCGCCGACGGCTTCGGCGACGCGATCATGGACGACGAGGACGAGGACAGCTTCCGCGAGGCGCTCGGGCCGAAGGTGAAGGTCATCGACGCTGCGGCGCTGCGCGCCGGTCACTGGACGTAGTAAAAGGCCGCGCATGGTCGAGACCGCCTACGCGCAGAGCCGCTACCGCGCTTCGGAGATCGCGCATCAGTACGGACCGAACGTCCACCTGCTCGACGATCCGCTCGCGTGGACCCAGCTCGCGCGCCTTTGCGCGCGGGAGACCATCCAGCCCGAGGTCGGTTACCTCGTGCGCAAGCTCTACGAGAAGCTCGCGCAGGTGGTGCTCGGCGCGGAATTTCCGCGCGTGCGCGTCGCGGTGCCCACGCGCATGGTCATCAAGTCGCCCGAGGCGGTCTACCGCGGCGTCGCGCTCGACCCCTCGACCAAGTGCGTGACGGTCGGCATCGCCCGCGCCGGCACCATGCCCTCGCAGATCGTCTACGACCTCATGAACGAGGTCATCGATCCCTCCGGCGTTCGCCAGGATCATCTCTTCATGTCGCGCGCCACCGATGCCGACGGCAAGGTGATCGGCGCCACGTGGCACGACGCGAAGATCGGTCGCGACGTCGACGAGCGCATCCTGCTCGTCCCCGACCCGATGGGCGCGACCGGCTCGTCGATCAACAGCGCGCTGACGCACTACAAGACGCGCCTCGAGGGTACGCCGCGGATGTGCATCACGATGCACCTCGTCGTCACCCCGGAGTTCATCCGCAACGTGCTCAAGGAGCACCCCGAGACGATCATCTACGCGCTGCGTCTCGATCGCGGCCTCTCGCCGGCGAAGGTGCTCTCCACCGTTCCGGGCACGCACTGGGGCGAGGAGCGCGGGCTCGACGAGCATCAGTACATCGTTCCGGGCGCCGGCGGCGTCGGCGAGATCCTGAACAACGCCTGGGTCTGAGCGACCCTGGATCGACGGGGAACCGTCTGGCCCAGGTGGGTCGGGGCTCCTCCGCCGGCCAGACGATGGGTGAGTCGGAGGCGCTCGTCGCCGACCCGCGCGCCACGCAGGCCGCCGAGGTCACTGCCGATCGCGTGGTGCTGGCGCGGCGCCGCGACGGCCAAGAACCCGGACGGCTTCCTCCGGCGCGTCGTGAGCGTGTCGGAGGAGGCAGACGCGCTCGTCGTCATCACCACCCGCGCGTCGCTCACCGATGCCATCGTGCACGGCGCGGTCCGCACCTCGAGCGCGGGGCCCACGAACGACAGCCTGGACACGCAGTCGCTCACGACGCTTGGCCGCAAGGAGCTCAGCGGGATCGCCATCGACTTTGCCGACCAGCCGATCTTCGACGGCAGCGACGACGTCGAGGTCGAAGGCAAGAAGGCGCACTTCGCGGAGTCGATCCGGCTCGAGCACGCGGTGCTCACGGCGCGGCCGGTGGTCGACATCGACCTCCGCATTCGCGATGGCAAGGTGAGCAGGTTCATCAGCAAGGTGGAGGGCAACCTCGACGCGTCGGTGCGCGCCGTCGCGATGGTGACCAGCGAGGGCGACCTCGATCCCGCGATCCTCGCCGAGCTGCGCAGGCGCAAGCACGAGGTGCGGCGCGTGCTGTACCAGTCGCCGCGGCGCCGCGTGGAGCCCGCCGGCGGCGTCGGCGTTCCGCATCGAGCCATCGTTCACGATGGAGAAAGGCGGCGAGATCGACGCGCGCTGCGCGAACGAGGCCGACGCGGAGCTCTCGGCGTACGGCGACTCGGGGATCACGATGTCGGTGGCGCCGTACCTGGACTTCGGCGTGAAGGCCGACGGCGCGGCGCACCGGTGGACGGTGGATGCGGGCGCGGTTGGGTCGATGCGCGGGAGAGCGGACGTGTTCGGGCTGCGGCCGGAGGATCTGGAGAAGAGGCTGGTCGACTGGAAGGCGCCGGCGCGGCTGGAAGGCAGCGCCCCGTAGAGCCCGACGAGATGCGCGCGGAGGCGCGCGGGCTCGGAGATTTTTGACGTAGCTCGATGCGGTCTGCAGGCGTGTCGCGACCTGCCAGGTAGCACGTCCATCGAAATCGCTCCGAGGCTCCGAAGAAGCACCGCGTGTCTCCTCTCTCAATCGTTCTGCATCAGGCCCTTGATCTTGCCGTTCGGGAGCAGCTTGATGCTCCGCGACGCCGGGACCTTCGGCAGGCCCGGCATCGTCATCACGTCGCCCGTCAGCGGGACCAGGAAGCCCGCGCCCGCCGACAGGCGCACCTCGCGCACCGTGATCACGAAGTCGCGCGGGCGGCCGTAGATCGCCGGGTCGTCGGTCAGGGACATCTGCGTCTTCGCCATGCAGATCGGCAGGTTCTCGTAGCCGAGCTCCTTGGCGCGCAGCAGGTTCTTCTCGGCCACCGCGGTGAAGGCCACGTCCTTCGCGCCGTACACGGTGCGCGCGATCTTGCGGATCTTCTCCTGCGGCGGATCGCTTTCCTCGTAGACGAACTTCGGGCTGGGCGGTGAGGCGTCCGTGGCGTCGACCACCTCGGCGACCACGCGCGCGAGATCGAGCGCGCCCTCGCCGCCGCGGCCGAAGCCCTCGGAGCGCGCGAGCCGGGCGCCGAGCGCGCCCACCGCGCTCTCCACCATCGCGATCTCCTCCTCCGTGTCGTTGGGGAAGACGTTGATGGCCACGATGGGCGTGAGGCCGAACGCCTTCGCGGTCTCGAGGTGCTTCTCGATGTGCTCGAGGCCCTTCTTCAGGCGCTCGGCATCGGGCTCGCCACACGTCTTCACCGGGGCGCCGCCGTGCATCTTGAGGGCACGCAGCGTCGCCACCACCACCACCGCGCGCGGCCAGATCCCGGCGAGGCGGCACTTGATGTCGAGGAACTTCTCGCCGCCGAGATCGAAGCCGAAGCCGGCCTCGGTGATCGCGTAGTCGCCGAGGCTCATCGCGAGGCGCGTGGCGATCACGCTGTTGCAGCCGTGCGCGATGTTGCCGAAGGGGCCGCAGTGCACGATGGCCGGGCCGCCTTCCTCGGTCTGCACGAGGTTCGGCTCGAGCGCGTCGCGCAGCACAGCGGTCATCGCGCTCGCGGCCTGGATGTCGCCCGCGGTGACGGTCTTGCCGTCGTAGGTCTGGCCCACGACGATGCGCGCGAGGCGCTGCTCGAGGTCCTCGTGATCCGAGGCGAGCGCCATGATGGCCATGATCTCGCTCGCGGCCGTGATGTCGAAGCGCTCCTCGCGCGGCGTGCCGCTGGCCTTGCCGCCGAGCCCGACGATGCACTTGCGGAGGAAGCGGTCGTTCATGTCGAGCGCGCGTCCCCACGTGATCTGGCGCGGATCGAGCTCGCCCTTCCCGGGGATGACGTCCCCGAAGTAGACGGTGTTGTCGACGAGCGCCGACAGCAGGTTGTGCGCCGACGTGATGGCGTGGATGTCGCCGGTGAAGTGGAGGTTGATGTCCTCGGCGGGCGTGAGCGAGGCCTTGCCGCCGCCGGTGCCGCCGCCCTTGACCCCGAAGACCGGCCCGAGCGACGGCTCGCGCAGCGCGAGCACGGCGTTCTTCCCGAGGCGACGGAGGCCCATCGCGAGGCTGATCGACGTCGTCGTCTTGCCCTCGCCCGCGGGCGTCGGGTTGATGGCGGTGACGAGCACGAGGCGCCCCTTGCCGCGCGGCGGCCGCTTCAGCAGCGCCAGCCCGAGCTTCGCTTTTCCGCGGCCGTACGGCTCGTAGTCGGTCGCGGTGAGACCGAGGTCGCTGGCCACTTCGGAGATGGGGCGCGGTGCAAAGTCCATCGCCGCAGCTTAAACGACGAACGCCACGGCTCGGAAGCCGTGGCGCTCGGTCGAGGTCGGATTAGCGACCGGTCTCGTCGGCCCTCGCGGGCCGTCGCTCAGTGACTACTTCGTCGCCGGGCGCTCGTCGCCGCCACCACCACCGCCGCCGCCCAGGGGGCCGCCGCCGAAGATGTTGCCGACCTGACGCATGCCGTCGAGGAGGCCGATGTAGCGGCGCAGCTTCTTCTCGTCCGCGGGGCTGCCGACGACGATGGGCTGGCCACCGGCGTCGAGCTTGGCCTTCACCTCGCCCGTGATCGGGTCGGGGATGTCGAGCTGGTAGACCTGCGCGAGGATCTCGTTCGCCCGCTGGAGCATGCGCGAGGCGATGCCCATCTCGACCGCGCGGCCCTGGATGGTCTCGGTGCCGAACTTCGTCGCGATGTAGCGGAAGTTCGAGACCGGGTCCACGAAGACCTGCTGCCGTGCGGGGGGGATGACCGGGCCCGCGTCGCCCTCGAGGCGGATGCGGAGCTTGGTCGCGAGGGTCAGGTCCGTGCTGAACCGGGAGTACAGCAGGGCGTAGATGCCCGAGCCGATCTGGTTCGCATAGCCCTGGTTCGGGAAGAGGATGCTCGCGCCCTGGGGACGAACGAGCCTCGCCGGGTCGGGGTTGAGCACGCTGAAGCCCGTGAGGGCGCCGTCGCCGCCGGACGCCGAGGGAGAAATCGTCTCCCAGTCCTCGGACAGGAGACCACCGAGGAGGCGGTCGATGGCGTGCGGGGTGTCGGTGCGGAAGCTGATGTACGGGTCGCGGCCGTCGAGCGCGTTCTCACGCGAGATGGTCGAGAGCGTCGGGCGGGAGTCGACGAGCTCGCGGATGGCGAGCATCTTCTCCTCGTCGAAGCCGATGTGGTTCGGGAACTGCTGGTAGTCCCAGCTGCCGCCGCGGCCGTTGTCGAAGTCGATCTGGACGAAGCGACCGTCGATGAGGCCAACCGTCGCGACCGGAACCGTGGCGTTGGCGGCGATGTCGAAGATGGTCTTCGCGCCGGGGCGCTTCGGGGTGCGGAGCGCCGTCTCGGGACCGGACGCGTACTCGCCGGGTTCGGGCATCAGGATGGCGCGCTGGAGGAAGTTGAACATCTCGGCCGCGGCCATGACCGCGGGCCGAGCCTGGTCGTCGTTGGCGAGGTCCTCCACCTTGGCGCGGCCGATGTCCGTCGTCGTGTTCCAGTGGTAGCCGCGGAGACGCGCGAAGACGTTGTTCGCGATGGTGGTCGGGATCGTCCACCACGCGTACTCCTTGTTGAGGCGGCGGAAGTACTGCCAGGGGTACGTCAGGTCGAAGCGGCGGCCGACGTTGACCGTGATCTCGTAGATGTCGGCGCCGCTGTCGAAGAGCTTCGCGTGGATGTAGCCACCGCGGCTGTAGTCCTCGCCGTAGCGGAACTGCCAGCGCACGAGCTTCGTGCCGTTCTCGTCCTCACCGGACCAGCGCACGCCGTCGGCGCCGATGGGGGTGATCTGACCGTCGATGTCGAAGGCGATCGGCGTCGACTTCATGTCCTCGTAGGCGAGGTGGTTCTTCGGCGAAGGCGCACACACCTTGCCGTGGACGATGCGCCACTTGGCGGACGCCTTCTCGGCCTCCGTCGCGGGGCGGCAGTCACGCTTCTCGTCGAAGACCTTCGCGAGAACTGCACCCTTGGTGTAGTGCGCGCCGTAGCCCGTCGTCGGGTCGAAGATGAGCTCGTCCGGGATGCCCTGCGACAGCGTCTTCACGGCGAAGTACTGCTGCTGGTCGACGGGAACCTGCTTGGCGTCGAACGTCTCGAGGGTGCGCCCGTAGAGCGTCTCCATGAAGTGGAGGTCGTAGGTGCCGGCGCCGACGGTCTCGCCGAAGCGCTCGATCTGGTACTCCATCGTGGAGGTGTTGCCGAAGTACTCGATGCCGGGGCGGGGCTCGCCGCCGATGCCCTGCTCGTCGTCCGTGGTCGGGTCGAGGTAGCGGGGACCCATGCAGGTGTCGGTCGGGTTGCCGACGCGCGACGCTGCGCAAGCCGCGGTCGACTTGCCTTCGTTCGTGCGGAGCTGCCAGTACTGGGGCGTGTAGTTCGGCGAGTCCCACGAGCTCGCAAAGTTGTGGCGCATGCCGAGGGAGTGGCCGATCTCGTGGAACGCGATGCCCTTCACCGACTCACGGAGGAGGTCGGAGTAAATCTTCGAGGCGCGCGACTTGACTGCAACGGGATCGTTGCTGGGGCCGAGCGAGCCGTAGAGGCTCTTGAAGTAGGGCGCGAGCGAGGCCTGGTAGATGCTGCCGGCGCCTGCCGCGGCGGCAGTCTCCGAGAAGCAGATGCCCTTGCCGCCGAGGTACGCGTTGTAGCGGTCCATCAGGTCCATCAGCTTCGACGGGTCCTGCGCCGCGAAGCTGGAGAGCTGGCGGTACGCTTCGCTGTTCTTGTTGCCGGCCGTGGCCAGCGCGCTGTTCAGCGCGCGGTTCGCGATGTCGGTCTTGAACGTCGTGCCGTTGAGCTGGTCCGCGAGGGTAGCCACTTCCTGGTTGGCCTTCTCCGTGGTCGCCGAGTACGGCGAGCTCTTCATCTTGAGCTTCGCGTTGGCGAGCGTGCGCGCCGTCGGCGTCATCGCGTTCAGCTGCGCCGGGTCGACGCCGAGAGCGGCCTGGACCTTCGCCTGCTGGACGTTCTTCACGAGCGTCGCGATCTCGGCGTCCGTCTTCGGCTTCGCAGAGACGCCGCTGACGATCTTGCCGTTCTTGACGAGGTCGGCGTAGCGAGACGCCGTGGCGCCGACGATCAGCTGATCGATCGTGGTGTCGCCGAGGGCGATCTGGATGATGTCACGCTGCTGCGCGGCGGCGGCGGTCGCCGAGCGCATCATCGTGGTGGCCGTCGCTCCGACCATCTCGCCGGTGAGCGGGTCGGCGCCGATCGTCGCGACGCCGCCGTACGGAGCGCGCGAGGCGTAGGGCCAGTAGATCTGGTAGTTCTTGCGCACGTCGCCGAGGCGGATCTCCTCGCCGGGCTTGCCGCAGTTCTCCGGGTCGTACGCGCGAACCGGCGCGTGGCAGGTCGTGATGACCGCGTGGCCCTTGTCGACGGGCTGCTCGATCGTCTTGCTGACGCCCCAGCCGCCGAACGCGACCATGTCCTTCGTCTCGCCGTCGAAGTAGAGGGCGTGGCAGGCAGCGCGGCTGTTCTTGCCCCCGGTGCGGCGGCACTCGACTTCACGACGGTACGCGACGGCGACCTTCATGAGCTGGTTCCACGTGACCGTGGACTCTTCGATGGCGCCGGCCTGGGTGATGGTCTTGCCATCCTCGCCGACCTGGTCGAGGAGCTCCGCGGGAGCCTCCGTGTTCAGCCAGTAGCC
>JAYTHX010000183.1:0-5220 GCA_043732195.1 Polyangiaceae bacterium | reverse complement strand
GCGCGTGGCTCATCGCCATCTTTTACGCGGCGGTGCTGCTCACGGTGAGCATGGTCGTGTTCCGGCGGCGCGATTTCCAGTGACCGCCGGCTCGACGCCAGCCCGCGTCGCTACGGCGATCGCGATCGGTCTGGCGGTCGTGATCGCGATCGCCTGGTCGGGGCGCTCGGGCGAGGGCCGCCGGGCGCTCGCGGAGTGCGATGCCGCGCTGATCCGGGGTGACGCCATCGACGCCATCCTCGCGGCGCGCGTCGCGGCCGAGGCGCGTTGCCCGACGTGTAGCGCGCCCGACGAGGCGCTCGCGAAGCTCGAGCAGATCGCGAAGGACGCCGAGGCGCGGGGCGACGACGTCACCGCCTTCGCGGCGTGGCGGGCGGAGCGGGCGGCGCTGATCGCCGCGTCGGGCACGAGCACGGTCTCCGATCGCCGCACGCACGCCGAGGTCGAGGTGGCGCGCTTCGCCCACCGCCTGGAGTCCGCCGCCGTGGCGGGCGGCGCGACGCCGACCGCCGCCGCCGCCGAGGACAAGCTCCGCGCGGGCCTGGCCGCGAACGATCTCCCGAACGGCACCGTGTTCGCGCTGGTCGGGCTCGGCGGCGTCGTCTTCCTGGTGACCGCGGCGCGCTTCGCGATGGCGCGCGGGGAGCGACGGGGCGCGACGGACCTCGCCCTCGCGGCCACGGGCGCGGGGATCGCAGCCCTCGGCGCCCTGCTGTTCTGACCGACGCACGCAGCCGCGCTCCGAGCGCGCGTCCGCGAGGGGTGTACGCGCGGGCAACCGTGTGGCAAATGCACGTATCCGATGCTGACCGTGCCCATGGATACGATGAAGGTCGCGCGGTGCCGTGAGCTCGCCGGAGCCGTCGCCGACGACGTGCAGAGCTACATCGACGCGCACACGTCGGTCGGCGTGGAGCGCACGATCCTCCGGGCCTACGGGGTGGACGGCATCGACGATCAGGGCGCGCCGCTCGTGAACGTGGTGGTCGACCGCTACGCGAAGGCCGGGGTCCTCGGGCGCGGCATCTCGTTCTTCCTCGGCCGCGCCCTCCTCGCCGGCGCCGCCGACCTCCAGGACGCCGCGGAGCGCCTCGCCTTCGGCCCCACGCTCGACGAGGGGAACGACGGGCCGGACGCGCCTGCGGTGCTGGCCGTGCTCGCGCCCTTCACGAAGGCCGCGCTCGCGCGGATCGACGACGCACGCGACGAGCGCGAGGCCAACAAGGCGCGCATCAAGCCGGGCGGCGAACCGCTGAAGTACGTGATCGTCGCCACCGGCAACATCTACGACGACGCGCTCCAGGCGAAGGCCGCGGCCTATGCCGGCGCGGACATCGTCGCCGTCATCCGCGCCACGGCGCAGTCGCTGCTCGACTACGTCCCGCACGGCGCGACCACCGAAGGCTACGGCGGCACGTTCGCCACGCAGGAGAACTTCAAGATCATCCGCCGCGCCACCGACGAGGCGGCGCTCGAGTACGGCCGCTACATCCTCCAGACGAACTACTCATCGGGCCTTTGCATGGCCGAGATCGCCTGGATGGGCGCGGTCGAGCGCCTCGACATGCTCCTCAACGACGCGATGTACGGCATCCTCTTCCGCGACATCAACCCGTGCCGGAACTTCGTCGATCAGTACGTCGCGCGGCGGATCATCGCGCGCTCGGGGATCATCATCAACACAGGCGAGGACAACTACCTCACCACCGCCGACGCCGTGGAGAAGGCGCACACCGTGCTCGCGAGCCAGTTCGTGAACGAGGCGTTCGCGCGGCACGCCGGCGTGCCGGACGAGAAGCTAGGCCTCGGCCACGCCTACGAGATCGATCCCTCGATCGAGAACAGCTTTTTGCTCGAGCTCGCGCAGGCGCAGCTGATCCGTCAGGTCTTCCCGACCCATCCGATCAAGTGGATGCCGCCCACGAAGTTCAAGACCGGCGATATCTTCCAGAGCCACGTGCAGGACGCGCTCTTCAGCCTGGTCGGCGTGACGACGCACCAGAGCATCGAGCTGCTCGGCATGTTCAGCGAGGCGGTGCACAACCCGATGCTCATGGACCGCTACCTCGCGCTGAAGGCTACGAAGTACGTCTTCAACACCGCGCGCTCGCTCGGTGACGAGATCAGCATCAAGCCCGACGGCATCATTGCCAAGCGGGCCGTGCAGGTGCTCGACGAGGCGCTCGAGCTGCTCGACGAGGTCCAGCGCGACACCATCTGGGAGGCCATCGCGAAGGGCTCCTTCGCCGACGTCAAGCGCTCCCGCACCGGCGGCAAAGGCTACAAGGGCGTTTTCGAGCGCTCGGCCGACTACGTCAACCCCATTCTCGAAGTCCTGGAGGCGACCTGATGCATCCCACGTCGCCGTCGAAGCTGCTGCGTGCGTACGGAGACCGTCAGAACGATGGCATGATCCAGCTCACCTTCGTGCTCGAGCTGCCACCCTCGGCACGTGCGAAGGAAGCGGCGCGGCAGTTCGCCGAGCTGCACGGGCTGAGCGAGGTGCTCGTCACGACGATGGAGCCCTGCGCCGACGGCTTCACGTACTTCGTCGCGTACGGGCACTCGAAGCACGCCATCGACCCGTCGCTCATCGACGTCCCGGAGCTCCGCACCGAGGCCCTCTCGCGCGAGGAGATCGAGCACCGCGTGAAGGCGCGGCTCGGGCGGAAGATCATCGTGGTCGGCGCGTGCACCGGCTCGGACGCGCACACCGTCGGGATCGACGCGATCCTCAACTACAAGGGCTACGCGGGCGACAAGGGCCTCGAGAGCTACAAGGCCTTCGAGTCGTACAACCTCGGGGCGCAGGTCGAGAACGAGCAGCTCGCCGAGCGCGCGCGCGCGCTGAATGCAGACGCCATCCTCGTGAGCCAGATCATCACGCAGCGGAACTGCCACAAGGAGAACGCCCTCGCGCTCATCGAGCTCGCGCGGAAGGAGGGCTGGCGGGACAAGACCGTGATGCTCCTCGGCGGGCCGCGCATCGATCACAAGCTGGGGCTCGAGCTCGGCTACGACGCAGGGTTCGGCCCGGGCACGAAGCCGAGCGACGTGGCTTCCTTCCTCGTCGAGTGGATGTGCGGCGATCGCGACGCGGCCGGAGCGACGCTGGCCGCGAGCGAGACCGCGTAGCCGCTCAGGCGGCGCGGACGCGAACGAGCGCTTCAGCGGCGATGAGCTGCGGGCCGGACTCCTCGGCAGCGTCCTCCGAAGCAGCGCACACGCGCGCGGCGTGGGCCTCGAGGTGGTCCTCGATCTTGTGCTCGATCATTCCGTGGCAGGCCCCGCAGTCGCCGCCCGCGCGGCACGCGGAGGTGACGGCAGGGCGCGTGTGGGCGCCCGCAGCAATCGCAGCTTCGACCTGGGCTTCCGTGACGGCGAGGCAAACGCAGACGTACATCGCAGTCCTCAAGATAATGAAACCCGTTTTCATTATCAAGCGCGACCGGGACATTTTGCCCGCAAGAGCCGCCGGAGTTTGCACAAAAAGCGATGAGGCTGCAGGCACTTGTCCCACAGCCTCAAACGCTTCACTTCAGATCACTCCCGGATCTGTTGCGCGAGGTAATGGGCCTCGCCGACCTGTTTCACGAGCTCCAGCTGAGCCTCGAGCCAGTCCACGTGCTCCTCCTCGGAGACGAGGATGTCCTCGAGCAGCTCGGCCGTCCCGTTGTCACCGACCGCGCGGCACTCGGCGATCGAGCGGTTGAGGCGGGGCACCGCCTCCATCTCGACCGCGAGATCGTTCTTGAACTGTTCGACCACGGTCTGGCCGATGTTCAGCTTCCCGAGGCGCTGGAGGTTCGGCAGACCTTCGAGAAACAGCACGCGCTCCATGAGCTTGTCGGCGTGCTTCATCTCGTCGATCGACTCCTTGCGGATGTACTCGTAGAGCCGCTTGTAGCCCCAGTTCTGGCACATCTTCGCGTGCAGGAAGTACTGGTTGATCGCGGTGAGCTCCCCCGTGAGGACCTCGTTGAGCAGATCGATGACCTTGGCGTCGCCCTTCATGAAAGAGATAGAGCCACCGTCACGTGCAACACGCAAGAAGAAGACGTGAAAGCGATGTTGAGTATCGTATTCATCACCGGGCGCCCCGCGGCAGGCTGAAGTAGAACGTCGCTCCGCGGTTCACTGCGCCCACGGCCCAGATGCGGCCGCCGTGACGCGCGACGATGCGCTGGACCGTCGCCAGGCCGATGCCGGTGCCAGGGAAGTCGTCGACGGTGTGCAGGCGCTGGAAGGGCCCGAACAGCTTGTCGGCGAAGGTCATGTCGAAGCCCGCGCCGTTGTCGCGGACGAAGAAAACGCGCTCGCCATTCTCTTCCATGGCGCCGAGCTCGATGCACGCCGACGGCATCTTGCTCGTGAACTTCCACGCGTTGCCGACGAGGTTCGCGACGAGCGATCGCGCCAGCGCCGGATCCGCCTCCACCACGAGGCCCTCCTCGACACGCAGCTCCAGCCGACGATCGGGCTCCGCAGCCATCAGCTTGGCGGCGGCCTCCCGCACCAGCGTGGACACGTCGACGGGCTCACGGTGGAGCGCGCTCTTCGTGAGACGTGCCAGGGCGAGCAGCGCGTCGATCAGCGCGCCCATCTTGCGCGCGTTGCTCACGATCTCGTTCAGCCAGTCCTGCCCCTCGGCGTCGAACCGGTCGCCGTAGGTCTCGAGCAGGACGTGCGCGAAGCCGTCCATGCCGCGCAGCGGGCCGCGGAGGTCGTGGGCGACCGAGTAGCTGAAGGCCTCCAGCTCGCGGTTCGCGGCCACCGCGGCGTCCTTCGCGCTCGCGAGCGCGGCCTCTGCGGCACGGCGCTCCGTGACGTCGCGAATGGCGCGCGAGACGAGGACGCCGTCCTCCGTCGCGAGCGGGCTCGAGCTGACCTCGATCGGGAACTCCGAGCCGTCCTTGCGGCGACCGTGGACGTCCGGCGCGACGGCAGCGGGCAGGATCAGCGCGAGCGGCTGCGCGATCAGCTCGGCGCGCGAGTAGCCGAACAGGCGCTCGGTCTGCTGGTTGACCAGGACCATCTCGCCGCGCGTGTTCGAGATGACCACGGCGTCGGGGGCGCCCTCGACGAAGCCGCGGAACACTCCCTCCGAGGCCAGCGCATCGCGGAGGTGCGCGATCGCTGCCTCTGCGCGCTTACGCTCGCGGAGGTCGACCACGAAGGAGATGCATTCGTCCTCCGTTCCCTCGAGGATTGCCGAGCCGA
>JAYTHX010000182.1:0-15676 GCA_043732195.1 Polyangiaceae bacterium | reverse complement strand
GCGCGTCGTCGCTCGCGGACGCGTTGCCGCTCACCATCCCGCGCAGCGTCTGCTGGGGTACGCGCCGGATCGACAGGTCGACCTGCGCCGAGATCACGACGCCGCCGTCCTTCGCGGTGGTCTGAGAGAGCCGCGTGAGGTTCGCGTCGACGAGGAGGACCGGGATCTTCCGCTCGGTGGCGCGGCGCAGGATGACGGCGTCCGGATTGTCGAGGATGAGCGCGCCCTTGATCGAGCCCGCCTTCGCGCGCGCCGTGGAGCGCATCATCGTGTCGATGTCGGAGCGCTGCCCCGTCTGGTTGCGGATGGTGCCGAGCTGCACGACGTACTTCGCGCGCTCCACGCCGCCCGAGGCATCCGAGCCGCCACCGCTCGGCGACGCCGCGCTCGCGGCCGCGCTGCCGCGCAGCTTGTCGATGCTGTCCTTCATCGCCGACTTGACGCTCGCGAACGTCTCGCCGCGCATCGCCTTCTCGAGCGACGCGACGGCCGCCCCATCGCCGACGTTGCCGAGCGCGACCGCGCACGCCACACGGACCGCGGGGTGTGCATCGCGCAGGCCGCTCTCGAGATCGACGCGCGACGCCGTGCCGCCGACCCGACCGAGACGCAGCGCGGCTTGCACGCGCACGCGGAAGTCGGACGCCTCCGCGAGATCACGATCACCCGCGGTGGAGTGACCGGAGGTCGTGAGCGCGGCGAGCGCGAGCAACATGCCCGCGCCCAGCCTCGTCACGGACGATCGAACGGAACGAGAGAGCAATGCGCGCTGATCCCCGTGAGGACGAGAGACGATCGATCAGAGGAGGCTCTTCAACTCCGTCTCGATCTCTTTCTCCTCCCCTTCGTGATAGCCGAAATGCGCAAAGCGGACGACCCCCTTCTTGTCGACTATGAAGGAGGAAGGCATCGTCGGCGGCTTCCACTTACCGGCCACACTCTTGTCCTTGTCCCACACGAGCGGGAACTTGGAACCGTGCTGCGTACCGAAGCCGGGGATCCCATTCTCCTCGTCGTCCTCGCTGATGGCGACGATCATGAAGCCGCTCGCCTCGTACTTCACACGCAGCTCCTCGAGCTTGGGGAAGGACTTCTTGCAGGGCTCGCACCACGTCGCCCAGAAGTCGACGAGCACGACCTTCCCCTTCCACTGCGCGAGGTCGATCTTTCCCTTTCCGTTCAAGCTCTCGAGCGCGAACGTCGGACCTGGATTGTTGAGGAGATCGTGCCTCGCGCCGCTGGTGGGCGCCGCGGCACCTGCGCTCTCTCCGCCACCCGAACACGCGCTCATTGCCAGGGCGAGCAGGAGGCCTGCTGTCGTCGACTTGCTCATGGCCACCGAAGTTACCAGAGAGGCGCACGCAGGCGTACGCTCGTCGCGGTGTGCGCGGATGTGATCGCTAGCGAGTCGCAGCGCAGGTCTTGCGCGCGGCCATCAGGCGCAGATCACTTGCAGAGCGTCGCGACGACGGCGCAGACCGCCGCACCACCGCACGCCGGCCCGGGGGCCGCGCACTTGAAGTTTCCGCGGCACTGGCCGACGGTGCAGATCTTGTGGCACTTGCCGTCCTTCGGCACGAGCTGGAAGCCGATCGCGCAGCGGCCTCCGACCGAGTCGGCGACGTCGACGACGGGCACCGGGATGACCGGCAGCGGCGGCGGCGTGACGAGCGTGCCCCTGCCGCTGGGCACGGCGGTGGCGACGGGGCCGGGGCTGAAGACGGTGCAGACGCCGACCGCGTCGCCGAACTTCGCGTTGGCGAAGCGGTTCGCGTGGCCCTTGCACGCCTGCCCGGTCGGGCAGTCGGGATCGTTCACGCAGACGCGGCCGCAGAACGGGAGATCGCTGATGAGCGGCACCTCGGGCGCGGTGCAGGTGAGCACCTTCACGCCGGCGTCGACGGTGAGCGCGGTGAACGACTCCTGGCCGACCCAGCCCATGACCCGCTTCTGATCCTTCGGGTTGTCGAAGACGACGAGGAAGGCGATGCCGCGCGACGCGATCTGCGTGACGGTGCCGCCCTTCGCAAGCGTGGCGACGAGCTTTCCGACGGCCGGGATCTCGCGCACGTTGGTGGTGCGCTGGATGGTCGCGACGACGTTCTCGATCGGCTTCTCGTCCGGGAAGCGCGCCACGTCGTCGACGTTGGATGCGACGGGCGCAGCGGCGGGCGGCGGCGCCGCATCGACGACCTCTGCGACGGCGGCGTCCTCGCCTGCGTCCGCCTCGTCGGCCCCCTTCTTCTTGAACAATCCGCACGACGCCATACCGGCGAGCGAGAGGACCGAGAGGACGAAAAGATTGCGGAAAGCGCCCTGGAAAGGAGTCGTCATGGCGCTGGCGAGGCTACCAGGAAGCCGGGGGCCGTCGACAGTTAACGTCAGGCGTGGGCAGGCTAGCCTGGCTCGGTGGACAGCCAACCGAAGAGGATCCGGTAGCCCTGGAAGAGGAGGCCGAGGTCCGTCGACTCGTTCTTCTGATGGGCCTGCGCGTTCTCGCCGGGTCCGAAGTTGATGGCGGCGATCCCCATCGCCGAGAAGCGCGCCACGTCCGTCCAGGCCTGCTTCGGCTCGACGCCCTTCACGCCGGAGGCCAACAGGTGCTGCACGAGCGGGTGCTTCGCATTGGGGAGCGCCGCCGGCGACAGATCGGTGAACGCGACGCGTGGGCCTTCACCCACCAGATCACGCACGTCTTGCTGGGCCTGCTCGAGCGAGGTGACGGGCGCGAAGCGATGATTGAGGTTCATCGTGAACGCGTCGGGCACGATGTTGCGCCCGCGTCCGCCACTGGCGGAGGTCACGGTGGTGGTGGTGCGGTAGAGCAGCCCGTCGATGTGGTGCTCGATGGGCGCGAGCACCGCGAGCCGGTCGAGGAGGCCGGCCGCCTTCGTGATCGCGTTGACCCCTTCCCAGGGCCGCGCGCTGTGGCCGGTCTTGCCCTCGAAGGTGACGGTCGCGTGGATCGATCCGCAGCAGCCGAGATGGAGGCGGTTGTCCGAGGGCTCGAGGCACACCGCGAGATCGGTGGTGAGGAGGTCGGGGTCCTGCGCGAGGACGGGGCCCAGCTCGTTCTCGGCATACGGGCCCTCTTCGCGCGCATAGAAGACCAGCGAGACGTCGCAGGCGGCGCGCTCGCCGAGCGTCTCCGCGAGCACGATCATCACGGCGAGGCCGGCCTTCATGTCCGCCGCGCCCGCCCCGTAGCAGCGGCCGTTCTCGATGCGCGCCGGGCCGTTCTCCGTGCGCACGGTGTCGAGGTGGCCGGCCAGGACGATGTGCGGCCGCCCGTCCTTGCGGCGCACGAGCGGCACCACGATCGAGTTGCCGTAGCGACGGATGGGCGACGCGAGCGGGAGGCGCCCGACGCGCTCGGCGACGGCGGCGCAGATCGCTGCCTCCTCACCGATGGGCGACAGGATCGTGCACAGCCACAGCAGCGTCTCCTCGAGGGCGACGGCGGCGGGCGAACGAGTCGAGAGCGTGTCCATGAGCATCCCTGCTCCTCTCCTCAGCGCTCAGACGGGAACTGCAAAATCGCGAAGCGCCGCGTTGAGGCTCACCTTGCGGTCGGTGCTCGCGGAGCGCTGACCGATGATGAGCGCGCACGGGACGCCGAACTCGCCGGCGGGGAACTTCTTGAGGCGCGTACCGGGGATGACCACCGAGCGCGGGGGAACGCGGCCACGGTGCTCGACGACCTCGGAGCCGCTCACGTCGAGAATCGCGGTGCTCGAGGTGAGGACGACGCCGGTGCCGATCACGGCCTCCTTGCCGACGTGCACGCCCTCCACGATCACGACGCGCGAGCCGATGAAGCAGCCGTCCTCGACGATCACGGGACGCGCTCCCGGCGGCTCGAGGACGCCGCCGATGCCGACGCCGCCCGAGAGATGACAGTCCTTGCCGATCTGCGCGCACGAGCCGATGGTGGCCCATGTGTCGACCATCGAGCCCGCGCCCACGCGCGCGCCGATGTTAACGTAGCCCGGCATCACGATCACGCCCGGCTCGCAGAACGCGCCGTAGCGAATGACCCCGGGTGGGACCACGCGCACGCTCTGCGCGGCGAGGCCCTTCTTCAGCGGGATCTTGTCGTGGAACTCGAAGGGCCCGACCTCCATGGTCTCCATTCCGCGGATCGCGAAGTAGAGCAGGATGGCCTGCTTGGTCCACGCGTGCGTGGTCCACTCCCCGCCGTCTTGTGCGGGCGGAGACGCCACGCGCAGCTCGCCCCGGTCGAGCTGCGCGAGGGTGCGCTCCACCGCCGCGACATGCGCGGCGTCCTTCAGGAGAGCGCGATCGGCGAATGCCGCCTCCACGAGGAGGCGGTCTTCCTCAGCCGGCAACGGGAGCGACCTTGCTCGCCGCGAAGAAGTAAGCGATCTCGATCTTCGCGTTGTCGGCGGAGTCCGAGCCGTGGACCGCGTTCTCGCCGACGCTGCCGCCGTGCGCCTTGCGGATGGTGCCTTCGTCGGCCTTGGCCGGATCGGTGGCGCCCATGACCTGGCGGTACTTCGCGACCGCGTCCTCGCGCTCGAGCACGACGACGAACACGGGCGAGCGCATCATGAACTCGACGAGCTCACCAAAGAACGGACGCGCTTTGTGCACGGCGTAGAAGCCCTCGGCGATCTGGCGCGAGAGGCTCATGCGCTTGCACGCGACGATCGAGAACCCTGCGTCCTCGAGCATGTGGAGGATGGCGCCTGCGCGCTTCTTCTCGACGGCGTCAGGCTTGATGATGCAGAGGGTACGTTCGACGGCCATGGGGGCATTCTCCGGAGAAGAGGAGCCGCGTTCTTAGGGCGGCTCAGCGGCAAACTCAAGGAGTTACGCTGCCCGGCGTTCGCGAAGGCGTGGCAGAGCGCATCCGGCGTCGTGTAGCCGAGGATCGTGGCTCGCGCTCTTGCCGACGCCGGGGTCGTCGTAGCGCAGCGTGGCGAAGCCGGCATCGTTGACCCTCCGGATCGGCTCAGAAATGATCGGACCCCGAAAAGACCAGCAAAACCTGGTGCTCCCGACGCGCTATGGTCTCGCATGAGATTCGTGAAGGAGAGCGTGATCGCCGCGAGCGCCGAGACGGTATTCGCGTTTCACGAGGCGCCCGACGCGTTCGCGCGGCTCCTCCCGCCCTGGCAGACGAGCGAGATCATCACCCCGCCGAGCTCGCTCGCGGTCGGGACCAAGGTGGTCCTGCGCACCAAGGTCGGTCCGATCTGGCAGACCATCGAGGCCGAGCACGTGGCTTACGAGCCCGGTCACATGTTCGCCGACCGCATGAACAAGGGTCCGTTCGCGCGCTGGCTACACCGGCACGTCGTGACGCCGCGCGGACCGCACGAGTGCCTGCTCACTGACGACATCGAGTACGCGCTGCCGCTCGGCGCGCTCGGTCGCCTCTTCGGCGGCGGCTTCGCGCGGCGCGAGCTGGTGCGACTCTTCGCGTACCGCCACGAGGTCACGCGCCAGGCGTGCGAGGCGAAGACCTAGCGGCGGGGACGACAAGGCCCTGCCGAGACCACGTGCGTGGCGCGGGGGGCGCCGATCGGCTCAGCGATGATTCCTGAGCCGATCGGCCGTGCGCGGCGTGCCAAAGGGTATGCACCTCGTCGCGCCGGCCGCGTCTGCCGCTTCGCCGCGCCCCCTCGAGCGCCTCGAGCGTGTCGAGCGCCTCGTCGCTGCGGCGGCGGGAGGCGGCGCGGCTCTGCTCCTGACCGCCTGGGAGATCGCGCGCCCCACGCTGCCGGCGCCGTTCGAGCTCGCGGCGGTGGCGCGCGGGCCGGCCGCGGCGACGTGGGAGGGGCGCCTGCCGATGGCCCTCGCAGCGACGCTCGGCCTCGTTGCGCTCTACATGTTTCTCGCGCGCACCGCCGATCGCCGCACGGGCGTCTACGCGGCGGCGATGCTGGCGACCACGCCCGCGTGGTTCGTGCACGCGCGCCTGATGACCGGCGCGATCGTACCCATGGTCTGCGGGGCCGGCGTGCTCGCGGGGCTCGGGCTCCTCGTCCTCGATCCCGCAGCGACGGCGCGGCGGCGCGCGCTGGCTGCGCTCGCGGCGCTGGGCGCGGCGGCGCTGGCGATCGCCGCGCCACGCTGGGGGATCGCCGAGCGCGGGCTCCTGCCAGTGGTGGGCGTGCCGGCGATCGCGGTGGGGTTCGCCTCGGTGCTCATGGCGCGCTCGCGGCTCGGCAGCGTGGTGCTCGCGGTGGGTGTGCTGATCGGCGCCGCGAGCGTGCTCGTGCTCCTCCTCGGCGCCGAGTCCTCGCTGGCGCTCCGGCTCCTCGGGGCCCGCGCCGCAGCGCCGCCACCGGCCACGTTCGACGCGCCCGTGACCGCGCTCGCGTACGGCCTCGTGCCGTGGACGCCGTTCGTGCCCTTCGCGCTCGCGCGGCGCCCATCGAGCGCGGATCATCTCGCGGTGATGCTCGGAGCCGCCGGCGCCATCGCCGCGCACGCGCTGCTCGCGCCTCGTAGCGGGCCGGCGTCCGTGGTGGGCCTGGCGGCGATCGCAGGCGCGGTCGCGGCCATGATGCGCACGCTCGAGGACGTGCGGCGCCCGTCGGTTAGCCTCGTCGCGTCCATTCTGGTCATCGGCTGGCTCGTCGCGCACGACGTCGGCGTCACCCCCGATCGCGTGCTGGTGGCCTTCGGGACCACCGACGCCGCGATGCCCGCCGCGCATGCCGCCGCATCGTCGCTCGCGGTCCGCTCGGCGATCTGGCTCGCGATGGTGCTCGCGGCGGTGGCCCTGCTCGCGCCGCGGGCGTGGCTGCCCTCGGGTCGCGGGCTCGCCATGATCGCGGCCGGCGTGCTCGCCGGCCTCCTCCTGCGCGTGCATGCGTACCCGGAGCTGCTCGGGCGCCTCTCGCCGGGCGCCGCGTTCGACGCGTGGGCGCATGCCCATCGCCCGGGCGAGCCCCTCGGGCTGGTCGGCGTCGATCCGCGCTCGGTGGCGTTCGCGCCGGCCACCGCCGTGGCGCCGCAGAGGGACGCGCGCCAGGCCGGCGAGTGGCTGGCTGCCGCGCCGAGCGACGGCGCGGATCCGCCGCGCCGCTTCCTCGCGCTCGCCGCCGCCGAGCTTCCTCGGGTGAACGCCGCGTTCCGCGCGGCCCGCGGCGCGAACGTGCCCATCCTCGCGGGCCAGGACGGCGCGACGCTCCTCGCCACCAGCGCCTTTGCGCCGGGCGAGCACGGAGGCAATCCGCTCGACGCCATCGTCCTCGCGAGCGCGCCACCGCTGCCTCACGCGCTGAGCGCCGTGCTCGACGACCGTCTCGAGGCGCTCGGCTGGGACGTCGTCGACGATCGCGGCCACGTCATCGAAGCGGTGCCGCGCGGCAGCCGCCACGCGCACGTCCGGCTCTACCTGCGATCGCGGAGCGGTCCGGTGAACGGCTACTGCACGTTCCTCCATGTCGATCACACGCCGGCGCGCTTCTCCGCCGAGCATCGCGAGCTCGCCTACCCGATGGCGGTGTGGCGCGCGGGCGACGTCGTGGTCGACGACTTCGACGTGAAGCTGCCCGCTCACTTCCGGGCCGGTCGCTACCCGATCTTCTGGGGCGTCGGCGCGCTGCCCTGCGAGGACGACCGCCGCATGCACGTGACGGAAGGCCCGAACGACGGTCACGACCGCATCCCCGCAGGCTCCCTGGAGGTCCGATGATGATCCTCGCTCCGCCGCGCGAGGTGGCTGCGCGGGCGTTGCTGAAGCCGTTCGCGGTCGTGCTCGCCTGCGCGCTCGCGCTGCTCCTGGTGCTGCGCCTCGCGGTGCGGGCGGCGTTGCCGACGTGGGCTGTGGCGCTGCTCGCGCCGCTCGCGGCGCTCGCGCTCGTCGCGGCGGTGTTCCGCGCGGGCGTCGCGCTGGGTCCCCTCGCCGTCGACGAGCGCGGCGCCGAGCGACCGCTCACGCGCCGGCACGGCTTCTGGATCGTGGCGCTCGCGGTGCTCACCGGGCTGCCGATGCTCGGGGCGTTCTCCCTCGTCGATCCGTGGGAGACGCACTACGCCGAGGTGGCGCGCGAGATGATCGAGCGGCGCGACCTCGTCTCGCCGTGGTGGGCGAACGAGGGATGGTTCCGTTCGAAGCCGGTGCTGACGTTCTGGCTCGAGGTGGTGTCGATGCTCGCGCTCGGCGTGCGCACCGGCCCCGATCAGGTGCTCGCCGGCGCTGCCTCCGCCGCGGCGCGGCCCGAGTGGGCCATCCGGATGCCGGCGTTCGTCCTCGCCGCACTCGGCGCGTACATCCTCTACAACGGCGTCTCGCGCACGTGCGGGCGGCGCGCCGGGTTCCTGGGCGGCCTGGTGCTCCTCACGATGCCCGGGTACGCGCTGCTCTCGCACCAGGCGCTCACCGACATGCCACTCGTTGCGTCGGTCGCGGCGGCGCTCGGCTTCCTGCTGCGCGCGCTCGAGACCCCCGACGAGGCGCAGGTCGCGCGCTGGACGGTACGCTTCGGCGGCCGCGCGCTCACGTTCCACGCGGGTCACTTCATGGCCTTCGCGGTGCTCCTCTTCACGGCCCCGCAGCTCGTGCTCCTGCTCTCGAACCACGTGCACGCGACGACCTCGGGGCTGCGCCTGGGCGCGGATCGCCTGCTCGCCGGATCGCCGCACGCGTGCACGTTGCCCGGGCAGCCGGCGTGCACGCCGGTCGCGCTCGCGCACGCGCGGCTCCAGCCGATCGTGCAGGTGCTGGTGTGGACGCCTATCCTGGTCTGGCTCGCCGCGCAGCTCGCGGGCGAGACGCGCGCGGCCCGCCTCTTCGCGGTCGCCGCCTGGACCGCGGCGGCGCTGGGGGCGATGGCGAAGGGACCCGCCGCGCTCGTGATCCCCGCGGCGGCGGTGGTGGCGGCGCTCGCGGCACGGCGCTCGCTGCGGCCGCTGCTCCGCCTCGAGCTCCTCACCGGCCTGGGTGTGATGGTGCTGATGGTCGCGCCCTGGTATCTCGCGGCCTTCGCGCGTCATGGGCGCGCGTTCACCGACGAGCTGGTGATACGCCACATGCTCGGCCGCACCCTCGACCACCTGCACGACACGAACACCGGCGACGACGTCGGCCTCACGTACTTCGTGAAGCAGCTCGGCTACGCGGCGTTCCCCTGGTCGGGGCTGGCGGTCGCGGCGCTCTTCGCGGCACCAGCGGACGATGCCGGCTCGCGGCGCTCACGTGCGCGCACGCTGCTCTTCGGGGGCGCGCTCTTCGCGTTCGCGCTGGTCTCGTCGATGGGCACGAAGTTCCATCACTACGGCCTCGTGGTGCTACCCGGCGCGGCGATGCTGGTCGGCCTGTGGCTCGACGAGCGCCTCGGGGAAGCCCGGTCCGGTCGCGGCGGCGCGCGTCAGGCCGCGACCGGCGCGCTCTTCGTGCTCGCTGCGGTGGTGGTGCTCCTCGTGGCGCGCGATCTTGCGGCGCCCGCGAACGGCCATGCCTCGGGCGCCGCGCGCTTCGTGCAGCTCATGACCTACCGCTACGAGCGCACGGTGTACTTCGTCACCGAGCGCGGGCGCGTGAACGGGCTGCGCAGCGAGCTGGGGTCGGTGCGCTCGTTCGAGGAGCTGACCGCCCCGTCGGTCTCGCACGAGTTCAGCCTCGTGCGCGCCGAGCTCTGAGCTACTTGCAGCAGACCGTTCGCTCGTCGGCGAGGGAGATCGTGCCGCTCTCCTTCCCCGCCGCTGCCATCACGCAGCCGCCCGCGACGGTCGCCGTGTAGCTGCGCGCCTGGAACGATCCGTTCGAGGCGCGACCGCAGTTCCCGGGCGGCGCGCCGGCGGCGATCCGGAGCTTCTCGCCGTCGCTGCAGTCGCGGTTGTCGTAGAGCTTCACCTCGCCGGTGCACGGCGCGGCGGCGCACGTGCACGGAGAGCACGCGCGCGAATCCTGCTGCACGTTGCTGCCGGCGTGGATCGACGTGGGGAACGCGCCCGGGCAGGAGTGGTCGCCGTCCTTCGCGATGCACACCGCGTAGCCGTTGTCCGTGCGCGGCACGCACACCTGGCTCGCGCCGCAGCCGCCTCCGGCCTTGCGCACGGCGCAGGTGCGGCTGTCGCGCACGTCCGGGACGGTCCCGTTCGCCGAGCCGCGGCAGGAGCCGGCGCTGCCCGCCGTCGCCCTCACGAACGCGTTGTCGCCGATCTGCAGGCCGCTCAGCCGCTGGCAGTCGGTGGTCGCGCCGCTACCGCCGCGCACCGCGCGCACGTCGTTGCCTTCACCGAAGCCGTCGGGGCAGTCGGGTCGAGCGCCCTGAACGAGCGCGGTGAGCTGCCAGTCGTCGGGCGCGCGGTCGACGCAGCGGTAGCGCTGCTGACACGCGTCGTCCGCACAGTCGGTCTTGCCGTTGCAGTCGTTGTCGATCCCGTCGTCGCAGAGCTCGGCGCCGCTCTTCACGCACGGCCCCGCGTCGACGCCCCCGTCCGTGCCGGCGAAGACGAGATCGGGAACGGAGCTACACGCGAGCGGGCCGCTGGTCGCCAGGATCATGACGACGAGGAGCGCGCGACCAGCCACCTCGTGAGCCTAACCTCAGCGGGCCTCCGGCGCGCCCCCGAACGTGCGGCGGATGTCGGCGAGCGACACCGAGACCATGTGGTCTTGCTTCTCGTGCAAGGACTTGTCGGAGATGAGCAGGCTCGGCGCGCCCTTCAGCTCGAGGAAGAGCGCGTAGCTCACGTTGGTCTGTTTCGCGGTGGGCCCCGCAAGGATGCGCGTCACGGCGAGCGCGTGCACGCCCAGCGTGTCGGTCCTGAGACGGATGACGCGATCGCTGGTCGCGTCGACGTCGTAGCCGAGCATCCCGTGACCGAGCGTCTTCGTCTCGAGCTTCACGTCCCAGTGGTTGTCCCGGTGGCCCTGGACCTGGAGGCGCGCGATGTCCGACAGCATCGCGGGCCAGGACTGCACCTGCTGGAAGCGCGACCAGACCTCGTCCTGCGGCGTGTCGACGGTGACGGTACCCCAAACCCAGCGCGGGTCCTTCTCGTCACGGTGCGCGACGCCGGCTCCGCGCTGCGGCGTCTCGGTCTGCGCGTGGGCCACTTTGCCCCGCGATGACACAACCAGCCCGCCGAGGGCGAGCGCCGAGATGAGACCGAGCCGAAAAACGAAGCGAGACGACGGCATGACGGCCTGCCGTTGCACACGGCAGGCCGCTGTCATGCACGTGCTAGCTCGTCATCATCGACTTCAGCGTCGAGGCCATGTCGCTCGGCGTCGGCGCGACCTTCGCGCCGGCCGCCGTGAGCGCGTCGATCTTCGCCGCGGCGGTGCCCTTGCCGCCCGAGATGATCGCGCCCGCGTGGCCCATGCGCTTGCCTGGAGGCGCGGTGGTGCCGGCGATGAAGGCCGCGACCGGCTTGGTCATCTTGTTCTTGATGAAGTCCGCGCCGCGCTCCTCGGCACCGCCGCCGATCTCGCCGATCATGATCACGCCGTGCGTGTCGGGGTCGGCCTGGAAGAGCTCGAGGACGTCGACGAAGTCCATGCCGCTGACCGGGTCACCACCGATGCCGACGCACGTGGACTGGCCGATGCCGAGCGCCGTGAGCTGCCCGACCGCCTCGTAGGTGAGCGTGCCGGAGCGCGAGACGACGCCGATGTTGCCGGCGAGGTGGATGTGACCGGGCATGATGCCGATCTTGCACTGGCCGGGCGTGATGACGCCCGGGCAGTTCGGTCCCACGAGGCGCGGGATGGGGGTGCCGGCCCGCCGCGCGGCGTCCTGCTTGGCCTCGAGCACGCGGCGCACGCCGAGCATGTCGATGGAGGGGATGCCCTCGGTGATGCAGATGACGAGCTCGACGCCCGCATCGAGCGCCTCGAGGATCGCGTCCGCCGCGCCGGGAGGCGGAACGAAGATGACGCTGGCGTTCGCCTCCGTCGCCTTCACGGCCTGATCGACGGTGTCGAAGACGGGGACCTTGCCCTCGAAGGTCTCACCGCCGCGCGTCGGCGTGACGCCGCTCACGACCTGCGTGCCGTACTCGATCATCTGCTTCGCGTGGAACGAGCCTGCGCCGCCGGTGATGCCCTGGACGAGGAGCTTGGTGTTCTTGCCGACCAGAATGCTCACTTCGCACCTCCCGCCACGACGGCGTCCACGATCTTCTTCGCGCCATCGGCCATGGTGGTCGCCGCCTGGATGGCGAGGCCACTCTCGCTCAGGATCTTGCGACCGAGCTCCACGTTCGTTCCCTCGAGCCTCACCACGAGCGGCACCTTCAGGCCGAGCTCCTTCGCCGCGGCGACCACCCCGTTCGCGATGACGTCGCACTTCATGATGCCGCCGAAGATGTTGACGAAGATGCCCTTCACCTTGTCGCTCTTCAAGATCATGCTGAAGGCCTTGGTGACCTGCTCCTGCGTGGCGCCGCCGCCGACGTCGAGGAAGTTCGCGGGCGCGACGCCGTGCTTCTCGCCGGCGTGCTTGATGATGTCCATCGTGGCCATCGCGAGGCCGGCGCCGTTGACGAGGCAGCCGACGTTGCCGTCGAGCGAGACGTAGTTCAGGCCGGCCGCGGCCGCCTCGAGCTCGATCGGGTCCTCCTCGTCAATGTCCTGGAGCTCGGTCCAGTTCTTGTGCCGGAACTGCGCGTTATCGTCGAAGTTGACCTTCGCATCGAGCGCGATGACGTCGCCGTTCTTGAGGATGGCGAGCGGGTTGACCTCCAGGAGCGAGCAATCCTCCTTCACGAAGGCCTCGTAGAGAGCGGCCATCAGGCGGACGAACTTCGCGACCGTCTCCTTGCCGTACTTCATCAGGCCGAGCCCGAACGCGAGCTCGCGCGACTGGTACGAGGCGAGGCCGACCGTGGGGTCGACGAAGATCTTGAGGATCTTCTCCGGCGTGTGCTCGGCGACGTGCTCGATCTCCATGCCACCCTCGGTGGAGGCGATGAAGGCGATGCGGCGCGTGTCGCGATCGAGCACCGCGCTCAGGTACATCTCGGCCACCATCTCGAGGCCCTGCTCGACGTAGAGGCGCTTCACCTTCTGGCCTTCGGGGCCGGTCTGGTGCGTGATCAGCTGCATGCCGAGGATCTTCTCGGCGGCGGCGCGCGCATCCGCGGCCCCGCCCTTCGCGACCTTCACGCCGCCGCCCTTGCCGCGGCCACCGGCGTGGATCTGCGCCTTGACGACGATGAGCTGGCTGCCGGTCTCGGCGATGAGGCGCTTCGCAGCGGCCTCCGCCTCGTCGACGGTGAAGGCGGCGTATCCCTTGGGCACCGGGACGCCGTACTTCGCGAAGATTTGCTTGCCCTGATACTCGTGGATCTTCATCTCTGGGGGCGGGACGCTAGCAAGCGTCGGCCCCTCAGGGAACAACCTTCGCGGCCGTCGACCCACGGACCGTCGACGTGGGGTCCGGCGCGTTCGCCGTGATCGTCGAGTCCCCGACGATCACGCCGCCCAGGAGCCCGGCCGTGTCGACGGCGACGACGTCGCCACGCGAGGAGGTCCACGTCACGCCGCGCGTGAGATCCTTGCTCGAGCCGTCGCTGTAGACGCCTTGCGCGTGCAGCTGGACGGTCTTGCCAACGCCGACGATCACCGGGTTCGGCGTGACGACGATGGCCGAGAGCGTGAGGCTGTCGGCAGGCACGAACACGATCGATCGCCCCTGCACGAGCGTCGCGCCGTCGGTGGCGAGGATGGTGGTGTTGCCGGGCGCGACCGCGCGGACCTGCCCCTTGTCGAAGGTGGTGTTGCCGACCAGCGCGACGCGCTCGTCCGTGGAGCTCCAGCTGACGGCGCTGGTGACGTCGAGCACGTCACCGTTCGTGTAGCGCGCGGTGGCAGTGAACGTCTGCGACTCGCCGCGGACCAGCACGCGCGCCGGTGACGGCGTGACGTCGATCGCCGCGATCTGCGACGCCACCACGATGATCGACGCGAGCGCCGTGGCATCGCTCGTCGGATCGTAGACGCGCACGATCACGGGGCCGGACTCGCTGCCCGCGGTGACGAGGCCCTTGTCGGTCACGTCGGCGAGGCCCTTCTCGATCGAGTAGGCGACCCGCGTCGTGACGTCGTCGAGCTGGCCGCCCGGGAAGCGCCGCTTCACCGTGAGCTGCGCGGTCTGGCCCGCGCGGGCTCCCTGGCCCGGCTGACGCGTCACGAGCGTCTCCGCCGACTGCGTGAGATCGAGGGTCGGAGTGATGGGCTCCGCGCAGCCCGCGACGAGCAGCGCGAGCAGCACGAGCAGCAACCGGAGCAGCGACCTCATGGGCGGCGAAGGTATCCGGGACCGGGCCGGGCGGCTACACTCGGGGTAGCGCAGGTCGTGCGAGACCACGCGATCGAGCGACTCCCCGAGCACGTACTCCATCACGAGGAGAGCTCGCCATCGCGTTCCGTTCCGCCGCTCGTCACGCGTGCCGCGCGAGGCCGCCTCGCGCGGCAAACGTGACGAGCTTCGCGAACGGGAGTCGCTCAGCTCTTCTTGACGACGTCGACGATGCCCTGGACGCTCGCGGCGCTCTTCGTGAGCATGCCCTTCTCCTCGTCCGTGAGGGGGATCTCGAGGATCTTCTCGACGCCCTTGCCGCCCACGATGCACGGCACGCCCATGAAGAGGTCCTTGTAGCCGTACTCGCCGTCGAGGTACGCGGCGCAGGGGAGCAGGCGCTTCTGATCGCGGAGGTACGCCTCGGCCATGGCGACGGCCGCGCTCGCGGGCGCGTAGTACGCGCTCGTGCCCATGAGCGTGACGATCTCGCCGCCGCCCTTGCGGGTGCGCTCGATGATGCTCTGGATCTTGTCCTTCGCGATGAGCGTGCTCACCGGAACACCGTTGATGGTGGTCATGGAGAGGACGGGGACCATGTCGTCGCCGTGGCCGCCGAGGACCATCGCGCGGACGTCCTTGACGCTGACGTTCGCCTCGCGAGCGAGGAAGAGCGCGAAGCGCGCGGAGTCGAGGACGCCCGCCATGCCGGCGACCATGCCCTTGGCGCAGCCCGTGACGCGCTTGTACTCGTAGACCATCGCGTCGAGCGGGTTCGAGATCACGATCACGAACGCGTTCGGGCAGTGCTTCTTCGCGTTGTTCGCGACGTCGCGGATGATGGGGAGGTTCGTCGCGACGAGGTCGTCGCGCGACTGGCCGGGCTTGCGCGGGATGCCGGCGGTCACGATGAGGACGTCGGCACCCTCGAGGTCGGCCCAGCTCGAGGTGCCGGTGATCTTTGCGTCGTAGCCGAGGATCGCGCTGTTCTGCTCGAGGTCGAGCGCCTTGCCCTTCGCGAAGTTCTCCTTCGCGGCGATGTCGAACATGACGACGTCGCCGAGCTCCGCGTTCGCGCAGAGGCGCGCGAGCTCGCCGCCGATGTTGCCTGCGCCGATGAGACCGATCTTCTTTCGAGTGGGCATGGGGGAAGCCTCCGAATGGACGGGGCCTATGTAGCAAAGGAGGACGCCGTCGAACAGGCCGACCGGTGCCTATCGTACTCCCGAGCCGGGGCGGCTCACATGTGGGCGATGATGTTGTCTCCGAACTCGCTACACTTGATCTCGGTCGCGCCCTCCATCTGGCGCGCGAAGTCGTAGGTGACGCGCTTGCTCGCAATCGCACCGTTGAGACCCTTGAGGATGAGGTCGGCGGCTTCCGTCCAGCCCAGATGGCGCAGCATCATTTCGCCGGAGAGCACCACGGAGCCGGGGTTCACCATGTCC
>JAYTHX010000181.1:0-15733 GCA_043732195.1 Polyangiaceae bacterium | reverse complement strand
CGCCCAGCATCAGATAGAGCTTCAGGTAGTCGAAGTCGCGATTGAAGTTCTCCGACGTGCGGACCGGCGACGACTCCAGGGCGCGCAGCCGGTCCTCGAGGTCGCTCCGCGCGCCGGCCACGAGCGCGCGGTAGACCGACGCGGCGTAGACGTCGCGGAGCGCGTCGTAGAGCGTGTCACCCGTGTACATCCCCCAGCGCAGCTGGACCGGCGTCTCCTCGCGCCAGCCGTCGAGCTGGCGCAGGCGCCCCTCCGCCTTGACGAGCCGCTCACCGCCGGCGCTCGCGCTCGCCGGGTCGTCCCACGAGGTCGCCTGCAGCGCCATGCTCATCTCCGACGTCGACTTCACGAGGTCGCGGTTCCGGTAGAACGTACAGCCCGCCGGCAGGACGAGCATCGACGCCGACAGCATCGCGATGGCCGCGACCGCGCCGCGCAGCAGCATGCGGCGCCGTCGCTCGCCGTCGGTCTGACCACCGAGATCCTTGTCAGGGAAGATGACCTTGAAGAAGAGGTCGGTGAGAAAGAAGCTCTTCGACTCCACCGGCGCCTGGGCATCGTTCCGGCCCTGGTTCTGCGGCCCGATGCGGAGCGCTGCGGCCATGGCGTTGACGACCCGGGCGGTGGGGCGGACGTTCTGGGTGCCGCTGGTGAGATACACCCCGCGCAGCGTCGGCGTCTCGTGGAAGGTGTTCCTCTGGAAGAGCACCGACACGAACGCCGAGAGACGCTCCTTGAGCGCCGCGACCTCGACCGGGAAATGCAGAATCGACTGCCGGACCTGCACGCTGCGCTCACCGGTCATGCGGCGCACGGCATGCACGTGCAGCGCGTCGACCAGGGAATCGAACTCGCCTTCGAACACCTGCCTCGGGTCCTGGGTCTGGTCGATGGGCAGCGTCATGCCCCAGATCTGTCCGCGTTCGCTCTTCCGGAGATCGCCCCAGCACTCGGAGAAGCCTGCGATCATGTCGGCCTTCGTGAAGACCACGTAGACGGGGACGAGCACCTTGAGCCGCGTCGTCACCTCGTCGAGGCGCGCGCGCATCTGCTTGGCGATGCCCTCGATCTGCTCCTCGCTGGCGGCGGCGAGATCCGTGACACCGAGCGCGACGATGAGGCCGTTGATCGGCTTGCGCTTGCGGTACTTGCGCAGGAGGTCGAGGAACCCGAGCCACTCGGGCTGGTCGTCCGCGCTCGTGGCGTACCGGCCGGCGGTATCGAGGATGATGGCGTCGTTCGTGAACCACCAATCGCAGTTGCGCGTCCCGCCGGTACCACGATACGCAGCGCCCTGATCGAGCGGGAACGTGAGCCCCGAATGGCGAATGGCGGTCGTCTTGCCGGCGCCCGGCGGTCCGACGATCACGTACCACGGTAGCTTGTAGAGTGCAGCGCCGCCGCCGCCAGCGCCGAGCCGGCTCTGCTTCAGGGCCAGGATCGCCTTCTGCACCTGCACCTGGAGCGCGTTGATCTGCTCGCGCCCGTCGGGGCGCGTGCCGGAGATCTGCTTGGCGCCCTGCTCGACGAGTCCGCGTTCGATCTTCGAAGCGCGCGACGTGCGCTGCAGATGCACGAACATGACGGTCAGGCCGCCGAGCCCGACCAGCAGCAGCGAGATCCCGAGCTTCATCGCGAGCGCGACGCCGAAGTACCAGCCGCCGATCCAGATGATGCCCAGCAGGAACGCTGCGAGGAGACACCAGAAGACGATCCACATCGCGCGCATCGGCCTACTTCCTCGCCGATGAGGCGGCGCTGGGCGCCGCGGTGGGGGTGGGCGGCGGCGTGCCGACGACCGGCGTGACGCCATTGGCGCTCGCGTAGACCTGCATGGGGCGCGTTGTGTCGCGCACCTGGACGCCGAGGATCACGCGGAGCACGATGAACGCGAGCAAGGCGAGCGCGAAGAAGCCGATGCCGAGCTTCACGAGCGGCGCCTCGCGCGCGAGGATCCCGCGCGCGTCGGAGGGTTCGCCGTGCGGGCTCACCACGTCGGAGCCCGACGACTGCGCGATCCGCTCGCCGACGCGCTCGTAGATCGGCAGGAGGCCCTCTCCGCCCGCGACCGCGTAGCGCCCCTGGAAGCCGACCGCCATGCAGAGAAAGTAGATCTGAAGGACGTGCGCCCGGTGAGGCTGTCCCTCCAGCGTCTCGAGGCGGCGGAAGAAGTTCTCGCCGGCGGTGTTCTCGTTGAAGCGGATCAGCTGGAGCGGCCGCGTCCGCCACTCTGCCTGCCCAGGCCAGCCGTGCACGCGGGCGAGCAGCTCGTCGATGAGGGCGACGATGGCATACTGCGCCTCGACGATGTCCTCCGGCAGGATGGCGGCCGCGCGGGCGCGCTCCATCATGGCCCCGAGCTGGTACTCCACCGTGCTTCGCAGCTCGGACGCCATGGGCAAGGTGCCGCGCGCCGCCATGAGGTCGGGGATCATTCCGAGCAGGTCGGTGCACGCCCAGTACATCGGGGCCATCAACGGATGCGGCGCCATCGGCGACACGCGGAAGCTCGAGGCCGTTCCGAAGAAGGCCGGCCGGCGCGGCGGCTCCTGCGGCGGCGTCGGACCGGGCGGCATGGCCCCCCCTGCTTGCGGCAGGGCCGGGACGCTGTTGAGGCGGATCGTGCGGTTCATCTTCGGTGCGGTCTCAACATACCGCCTTCGGAGCTCGATGGCGGCAGGACGCGTGGACGGCAGAGGGGGCGGCGGTCACCACTTCGGCCTGGAACTCCAGGAGTTGCGCGAAAAGGGGCACCGCCGTGTCGTCCGTCCGGGTGACGGTGCTGTTGCGGCGCCACGAGGCGCGGTATGTTCGGCGCGAACGATGCGCCACTTCGCTCACCTTCTTTCGTTCCTCGCGAGTGTCGCGGGTCTCGTTTCCGCCTGTGGGTCCGCTCGACTGCCAAGCGTACACGGGGTCGACCCGACACAGCACGTCGAGGACGGCCGCCTCTCGCTCGGCGCCATGCGGCTCCTGCCCTCCGTCTGCACCGGCGTCGACGCGCGGCCGGACTATGCAACGCTCGACGAGAATGCGGTCGTGGCGTTCCTGAAGGCCCGTGGACTCCCCGTGCGCCTGGAGCGCGCGCGTGCGGATCTCCTCTACGTCGAGGTTCAAGTGAACCCCGACACCAACGAGTGGGCGCGGCTGCGCGTGGCTGTGCTGGCGAGCCCGGATCAGGCGGGCCGCGAGCTGCACGATGCAATCCTGCAGCACGGGTCCGGCTCGTGGGGCATCCACCGCGCGAACCTGGCGGTGCTGGGGCCCGAAGGGAGCGTTCCGGACATCGTGGCGTTCATGGCCAAGACCAAGCTGTCGTGTTGGGGTGTCTTGACGGTCGGCGGCCGCGACGACGACTTCGTGATTCCAGGCAACTACCGGGAGCTGTGAGCGTCGCGGTCACGGACTGTATTCCGGTCCCCCCGTCGGTAGCGTGACCGCCACGCAGCGATTCGCCAGCGGCGAGCCCTGCGCCCTGATGCCCGGGAGCGTCGCTGTTCCCGCCAACGGGGTCACAAGCGTCACCGTCCCCGGCGCCGTCTCGAGCAGCGATACCGCCGTGCTCCAGTGGGCGGGGCGTGTCGCCACCGGCAGCGAACGGCATCGCACGCCGCTCGCGTCGATGAGCTGGAGCCTCGAGAGCACCGGCTCGTGCTCCGCCTCGAGAGGCGCGGAAACGCAGCCGGCAGGGTCGTCCTCCAACCACCCGGCAAACGACGTTATATTCGCTGCTGTGATCGCCAGCGCGTCGTCTTGCAGCTGGCCTTTCATCGTTCTCGACCACACGACGTTGCCCTGGGCGCCGACGCGCGCGACCCGGATCTCCGTCGCGCCGCCGCCCGCGTTCCGCGACTGCGTCGCCACGACGACGTCGCGCGAACCCGCCGCCGCGAGCGCGCCGAGCGTTCCCTCGAGCGTCACGGGGAGTCGGTGACCGACGCCGCGCTCGCCCGGCTCGAATGCTTCCAGCGTCGCCGCTCCATCGGGCGCCTCGAAGCCCATCACGAGGCCGCCGTCCGGTCGGCCGATGAGCCGCGGTGAAGTTCCGAGCTTCGCCGGACGTCTCGTGGCAAAAGCGAGCGTGCCATTGGATGTATACTGCACGATGAACGCGAGGGTGCGATCGTACGATTTCTCCTCTGGACGCAGCGTGACGCCGCCGAAGTCGAGGGGCTCGTGGGTCGTTCCCGCGAGCGTCACCTCCGAGCGCGGACCCAGCACGGCCGCGCTGACGCGAGCCTCCTCCAATGAAGACAACGCTGGCCCGGCCGCGATCCAGCGGCCGAAGCGCAGGGATCCTTCCGGCGCAAACGAGAGCACGAACAATCCTGCGCCGCTTGCTGCGGCGGCCGTGCCCACGAATGGAACTGCGGTCCTGGCCACCCCGGCGATGGCGACGCCTTCGCCAAGTCGTCCCTCCGAGAGCACAAACGATGTCGTATCCGCCGCGAGGTTGTGATGCCACGCGAGCGCGGCGCCACGAGCTCCTCGACGCCCGACCACCAGTGTGGACGGCGTCGCTGACGTGACGCCGAGCTCGTCGGGGCGCTCGGTCACCGCCGCCAGGAACTGCCGAGCGTCGCGATCGACGGACATGCGCGGACACGTCACAGCGAGATCGAAGAGCACCTCGGCGGACGCCACTCGGTCCGACGGCGGCGACGGCGGCGACGGGCCGTGCGATGCGCAAGCCCCGAGCAGCGTGACGAACAACGTCGGCGTCGCCCTCACGGCGTGGGCGTGGGCGTGGGCGCGGTGACACGTGCGGTCAGCGGCACGTCGTGGAACGAAGCGTGACCCGGATCGTCCTGGGATGGCCGTCCCCGATTGACGTCCGTCTCGTCGGTGGCGATCCAGATCTGCTCCTTCGTGTCGGCGGGCACGCCAGGATTCGTGAAGACGACCTCTCCGATCGCGACCAGACCTCGATAGGCCACGACCTCGACCCCGAGGACGCTCGCGAGCAGATCGAGAAAGCCTCGCTTCCCTGCAGGCGGTGAGTCCTTGCCGATGTTGCATGCCAGGATGACGAACCGCGCGACGCCAGCCGCGCGCATGATCTCACCGCTGGTTGCGATCATGTCGAAGCGCGGCGAGAGCTTGTCGATCGACCCCTGCTCGATCCTCGTGGTCACGCCGGTCTTCGGATCCTTGATCGCCCGCGCCGTCCACTGCCCGTTGGCCTTCACGGCCACGTCGGGAAGGTCGAGCACCGCGCGCGAGATGGCAAACGGATGGGTCTCGAGCCCGTGGTCGGCGTTGGGAATGGAATCGAAGACCGTCTGTGAGAGTCCTCGAAAGTCGCCCGCGCCGCCGTGTCCGACCGCGAGGATGACCTCCCGGCCGCGCGCAGTCTGCGACGCCGCCTTGATGCCCGTGAGATAGTCGTCGGCGGCGCCGCCGACCTTGAGCTCGACGACATTGCGGGCGGTGGTGTCGAACTTTTTCCATTGCTGGGCGAAGATCCAGTTCTGCTCGAGCACGGTGAAGGTGTTCTTCGCCGTGGGCAGCGGGACGCGGGTGTTGGGCACGATCATCGCGTCCCGGATCAGATTGGGTATCGCGATGGTCTTGCGGTCGGCCTTGGGACCGTCGCTCATGGAGAGTCTTGCGGCGTGGGCGGAAGGCGCCGCTCGGGGACGCGGTAATTGTCCGACATGTTGTAGGAGGCCAACCGCTTCGTCGCGAAGCCCGTCTTCGCCCCGACGTGCAGATCGAACGTGCGGATGGTCCCGATCTGCGGAATCGCTTCGATGAGAACATCGTCGCGACCGTCGCCATTGAGATCACCCACGGAGACGAATTTCATGAGCGACGACTCCCCGTCGAGGCGCAGAGCGACGGGGAGTGCTTGCAGTCGCACGCTTGCCGCAGAGCCACGAACCAGTCGACCGTTGCCGCCGAAACCGTCACCGAAAAAGAGCACGAGGTCGTCGAACCCATCCCCGTCGACATCGGCAATCTGAAGGTCGGCGGAGACGGAGCCTTCCGCCGTGCCGTTCATCGCGCTCGTGACGCGACGCTCGGTGCCGTGCGCGATGTCACCGCCGGGGAGCGTCGAGCGAATCATCACGGTCATGCGCTTGGTATGACGAGGTCCCGGCAGATTTTCGCTGAAGGCAGTGACGATATCTGGAATTCCGTCGCCATCGATATCCCCGATCTTGATCTGGAGCTCGGTCTCCTGCGGCGCGGAGATCAAGAGTTTCGTGCCGGCTGTCACGCCGGCTTTTCCGCCCGCATGACGGAGATGGTGCGAGTGTCATTTCCGAGGACGACGAGGTCCGCGATTCCGTCACCGTCGAGGTCCCCCGCCGGTCGGATCAAGGTCGCACCGGCAAGGAGCGGCGCCGCGAGAACGCGAAATCCGCTCGGGGATCCAAGCTGCAGCGTTCCTTCATCCAGCAGATCCGCATATCCGTCACCATCGATATCGCCTGCGGGTATTCCGCACTTGCCCGCCGGGCACGCGAGCCATTCACTCTCAGGGCGGAATCCCGAAGAACCACCGCGAGCGACGCGGCCTTCGATCACTGCGTCGTCGAACCCGTCGCCGTCGATATCTCCCACCGCCGTCATCGTCACGTCCGGAGTTCGCCTCGGCAAGTTCAGACCCGACGGTGCATCGAGCGGCGCGTAGGGGACCGGCGTGAACTCCGCGGCGACGGCAGAGGCGCCGAAGAGAATCCCGGCCCCGATCAGGATGTCAGCGCGACCGTCGCCATTGGCATCGAATCCGTGCACCCGCGAGGAATGACCCACCGACGGCCTCACGACGATCGACCAGAGCGGACCAGCCGACGTTCCCCGTTGTGCAGCGACGCGCCAGAACCATGTACCGCGTTCTAGATCCACTGGCGGGATCGCGCGACCATCGGCGGCAGCTGGGATCTTCTTCGGTCCGTCGCACGCTCTGGTCTTGCAGATCTCGATGGCCTCCGTCGCGAGCGTCACCCGCAATACCGGCCGGGCCGACGCAGTCATCGTGCCGGCCGGCGGCGCGATCGCCCGTTGCTTGGGTGGTGAGCTCGGCACGACCGAAGCCGCGATTGCAGACGGCGCGACGGCAGCCGGCGCGGAGCTCGCCGGCGTCCTCGTCGCCCGATTCACTTCGGGTTCGGCGACCGGATGACGACAGCCATCAAGCAGACCGATGCCCGCCAGCACCGTGAAAGTGAGACGAGGGAGTGTGGTCATGTCAGTCTGCAAAGCTCGAGCTGCCCGGTGCGGGTGGCGCGCAGGAGCGAGGCGCGCACCTCACGCACGACGTTCTGCCAGTCGTCACCGTCGTCGGTCTCGACCCGCGCACCGGACAGCGCAGCATGCACGGCGAGCAGCGTCTGCGCGAGCCTGCGGTCGCCGCTGCCCCACGGCGCAAATGCGGCGTCGACAAGGCCCTCGAGCATGCCATCGAACGACGTCGAAGCGCCTCCGTCGCCGGGCCTCGACAGCGAGAGCTGCCACTCCCGACCCACCCGATCGGAGACCAACCACCGTCGGCTCGCGAAGGATGCCGACCTCACTGCAGTGACGTCGGGTCGACCGCGTACAGTGCGACCTGCAGCGACTTCGGATCGAACGGCGCGTGGATGGCGATGGTGCCGCTCGCTACCATCTGGGTCCAGAAATCACCCGCCGTCTCCAGCCGGAAGAACGTGATGCCCGGCTTGATCGGCAGGGCTCCCGGCGGCCGGTTCTCGACCGCCAGCCGCGCGCCGTTCACGTGCGAGTGGAGCAACACGCCGATCTGCTGGAGCGAGGCGATCTTGGTGAGCTTCGGCACGTGCTCCCGGACCTGCGACTCGGTGTACGAGCCAGTCACGGCCAGGAAGAACGCGTGCTGGAAGATCGTCGGATCGCGAAGCTCGCCGACGAGTACGCCCTCGCGCGGCTCGAGCGGGATCTGCACGTAGCGCTCGGAGATCACGCGCTCCAGGAGATCGATCGCGGTGACGAACATCGGCTCGAAGACGTCGCCGAGCTCGAGGTAGTTGAAGCGGGGGATCTCCATGGGGTCTCCCTCGACGTCGAACGTGCACAGCTGACCGATCAGCTGCGCCAACGTACCGTACGCTTCGCGCGCCGAGGTGCTCGGCTTGTCGACCACCTCGGCGAGCGCGGCCAGCATCCCGTTCAACGTGTGGAGCAGCCAGAACTTCGCGGCGTCGCCGGCCTGGAACTCGATGACCGTCGCCGACCGCTGCCGCCGGCTCGACGCGAGCCCCTGCTGCTTCGCGATCGCTGCGCGGAGGACGCGACGGAAGCCGTTGGTGAGGAACTCCGAGGCCCCGATGCGCAGCACCGGCGGTACGAACTGCTCGCGCAGCGCCACCGAGCCCGAGGTCGTGCGCGTGAGCTGACCGATTCGGAGCACGTCGAAGCGCTCGCGTCGCTCCTCGCCGAAGAGGATGCGCAGGTTGTGACGGGCCCAGTCGATCGAGCGCTCGTCGGTGCCGCTGTTGACGTCCGCGACCGTGGACTGCGAGCGCAGGTAGCGCGCGGTGGTGGCGGGATCGTTCGTCAGATCGACGTTCGCGACCTGATCGCTCTCCTGCGCGAGCGCCACGTACACGTCGAGCGGGCGATGCACGTTGGTGCCGCTGCTGCCGAAGGCACCGAAGCCCTCGAAGCGGCGCGGGGGAAGGGTGTCGCCCGTCGCCTCGTCGACTGCGAGCGGGGTGCCGTCGGGCAGGATCGCCTCGAGCCGCGTGATGCGGATCTCGTTTGTTTGCAGGGCGCGCACGTCGATCTCGAGGTCGATCACACCCCAGTCGTTGGGCGACACGGCGTCGAGCCGTCGTGCGAGAAGGCGCTCGTGGTACCGGTCCTGACGCTGCAGGTGATGCGGCTCCAGGAACAAGCCGTCGATCCATAAGGGTTTTCGCGGCTGCATCGGGTCTCCGAAGGTAGCAAGTCAGCAGCCCTTGACCAGGGGATATGGCACATCGCGCGTCTACCGCGACTGACCCGGGGGAGCGCCAGAATCTCCTTTCCGACCTCGAGCTCTCCTCCTTCGACCGCTCCACGTAGGTCTGGTGGAGTCCGGGGCGGCGTCTCTCTTTTTGTCCGCTGCCCTGGCCCGAGCGCCGAGGCCGTCGCGAGTGACGTAGCCCGGGACTTGTCGTAGCGTCTCGGCCCGTGACGGAGCCGTCCGACCCCCACCGCGATCTCGCGGGCGTCCTGCACGACGTGTCGAACGCGCTCACTGTCCTGCTCGGGTGGGTCGGCGAGGCCCGCTCGCCGGACGCGACGCCCGAGGCCATCGCCTACGCGCTCACCATCATCGAGCAGCGCGCGCGCATCGCGCGCGATCTCTCGCGCCACGCCATCGGCAGCCCGCGCTTCGACGAGCAGAAGCCGATCGGCCCGGTCGTCGAGGAGGTGGGCCGCGCGCTCTCCGTCGAGGCGACGCGCCGGGGCACGCGCCTCGTGGTGAGCGGCGGCGACGTCACGGCGCGGGTCGCCGGCGCGCTCGATGTCTCGCAGGTGGTCACGAACCTCGTCCTCAATGCGATCGCCCACGCCCCGCAGGGCTCGGCCATCGAGGTCGCGGTCGTCGCGGACGACGAGGAGTGCGTCATCCTCGTCGCCGACCAGGGCCCCGGCGTCGTGGTCTCGCGCCGGGACGACATCTTCCACGGCGACTCGCTCCGCCCCGGCGGCACCGGCGTCGGGCTCCGGCACTCGCGGGCGCTCGCGCGCGCCTCGCAGGGCGACGTCGAGCTCCTCGCCCACGAAGGGACGGGGGCGCGGTTCCGCGTCACCTGGCCCCGGGTGGACGCCATCCCGCGCCCGCCCATGTCGACCTCGCGCGTGGCCGACCTGTCGGGCCTGCGCGTGCTCGTGGTCGAGGACGACCCCGCCGTGACGCAGCTCCTCGAGACGGTTCTGGAGGCCCGCGGCGCCGCCGTGACCATCGCCACCAGCGCCGCAGAGCTCGCCGCCGCCCTCGCCGAAGGCTCTTACGACGCCGCGCTCATCGACCTCTCACCCATCAAGGACGACGCCGCGGGGGCGATCGCGCGGCTCCGCGTGCATCATCCAGACGCCGCCGTCATCCTCGTCACGGGCAATGCCGACGCGCTTCCGGTGACCCTCGCCGACGACACCGTCGAGCTGGTGAGGAAGCCTTTCGAGATCCGCGAGGTCCTCGCCGTGCTCGCTCGTGTCGCCCGCCGCGCATGATTCCTTGACTCGTCCTGCGAGGTTGATTACTTCCCGGGGCCCCCACGGGAAGGTGGCGGAATTGGCAGACGCACTAGCTTGAGGTGCTAGCGCCGCGAGGCGTAGGGGTTCAAGTCCCCTCCTTCCCACTGGAGACTGTGTGTTCGGGAAGACGGTCGGTACGCGAGAGCGCACCGGCCGTTTTTCTTTGCGCAGGCTGCTGCGCAACCCGCCGCAGGCGCATGGGGCCTGATCTCGCCCCGCGACTGGATCGCCAGCGCGCCAACATTTCGCCGTGATTTCCTGCGCAGATCGCGCTTCGTGCCGAACCGTGGCCCCAGGCCGGGATCAAGCGCCTCGACCTGCCGATCCTCCACCTCAAGGAGGGCGAGGCCCAGATGTGGGACGCCCCCGCCGACAAGGGCTTGCTCGTCGCCACCATCGACCGCCTGGATCACGGGTTCTGGACCGCGGGCGTCAACGTGGGGAAGACCGAGAAGACCATCCTGGCAACCTTCGTCGGTCGTCGCATCGGCGACGTGGCCTCGCCGTCGCGTTAGGCGCCGGGAGAAACGATCGCGGAAGCGCGATCGGGGAGGTAGGGTCCATCAATGACCAAGTGGGCGTACAAGCGCATCACGTTCGATATCTTCGAGATCACCGAGGACGCGTTCGAGAACAAGCTCGATGAAGCCGGCAAGGAAGGCTGGGAGCTGGTGGCGGGTTTCGATCGAGAGCGAGGAGGCAACTCGAAGGAGTGCTTCTTCATCTTCAAGCGTCCGCTCGACGTCTGACGTTGATGTCGCAGTGGCGACAGCGACCGCGCCGGCCGTGTAGCATCGAATCACCGAGGAGAGGACACCGCGTCGGCTAGGCTGATCGCTGGTTTCTCGAAACGATGAGCTCGCTGCGCCGCTTCCTCGACGTCCGACCCGAAGAGCGACGAAACACGTTCGCGGCGTTCGCCACCCTCCTGCTGGTGACGACGGGGCACACGCTCCTCGAGACCGCGCGTGACGCATTCTTCCTCGCGAAGATGCCCGTCTCGCGCCTGCCATGGATGTACCTGATCATCGTCGTGCTCGCGCTGGGTCTCTCGCAGATCCACGCCGCGCGAGCCGACAGCAAATGGGGCGTGGCCGGCGCGCTCGGAATCGGTGCGGTCATCACCACCGGCTTCTGGACCGCGATGCGGGGCGGGACCGCGCGGCCGGCGGTCCTCTATGCAGTGTACGTGTGGACGGGCCTCTTCGGCTCGTGGGCGATGGTCCAGATCTGGACGCTGCTCGGACGGACCCACACGATGACGCAGGCGAAGCGCCTCTACGGCTTCATCGGCGGCGGCGCGGTGCTGGGCGGCGTCGTGGGTGCGGTCCTGGCGCGCGTGACGATCAGCATGATGTCTCCGCGCTCCGCGGTCCTCATGGCCGCGGGGATCTTCGTGGTCGCCGCGCTGCCGTGCACGCTCATCAAGGTGCCGGCCGAGGAGCCCGACGTGCGCCCGCGGCGAGGGACCGAGGTCGCGCCGCCCCGGCGGCCGATGAGCGCGACGCTGACGCTCATGGTCGATAACGAGTTCGCGCGCCGCGTTCTCTACATCGTCCTGATCTCGACCGTCACCGTCACCCTCTCCGACTTCCTGTTCAAGTCCCAGATCGCGCTGCGCTTCGACAACACCCGGGACCTCGGCAACTGGCTCTCCGGCTTCTATGCGGTGACGAATAGCCTCGCGTTGGTCGCGCAGCTCGCCATCGCGCCCTGGGTCTTCCGGCGCGCCGGCGTCCAGCGCGCGCTGTTCGTCTTTCCAGCGCTGATGCTCGTGGCCTCGGGCGGCGTCGTGCTCTCCGCCGGAGCGATCGGCGCGGCGATGGTCCTCAAGGGGCTCGACGGCGCGCTGCGCTACTCGATTCACAAGACCAGCACCGAGCTGCTGCTCGTGCCCGTGCCCGACGGCACGCGCGAGCGCATCAAGCCGATCATCGACGTCGTTGGCTCGCGCGGCGGCCAGGCGGTCGGCTCGCTGGTCGTGATCGGGCTCGTCGCCGTGGGCGGAGCGGCGGTGGGCGCGCCGTTCCTCGGCGCCGTGGTGCTCGGCCTCTCGCTCGGCTGGCTCGCACTGGCCTTCACCATCCGCAGCCACTACCTCGACGTCTTCCGCGAGACGCTCCGCAGCGGCGGGCTCAGCGGCAAGGCAGAGCTCCCCGAGCTCGACCTCGGCGCGCTGGAGACGCTCTTCGCCGGCCTCAACAGCAGCAACGACCAGGACGTGATCTCGGCGCTCGAGCTGCTCGCCGAGCAGCATCGCGAGCGGCTCATCCCGGCGCTGATCCTCTATCACCCGAGCAAGGTGGTCGTGCTGCGCGCGCTCGACATCTTCCAGGAGATGGGGCGCGCGGACTTCATCTCGATCGCCGACCGTCTGAACACCCACCCTGACGGTGAGGTCGCCGCTGCGGCGCTGCGCGCTCGCACCGCGGTGGCTCCGGTCAAGGAGATCCTGCTCCAGCGGCTCGGTGATCACTCGCCGCGCGTCGCAGTGACCGCGCTCGTCGCGCTCATGGCGCGCGGGTGGATCGACGCGACGGCGGCGGACCAGCAGCTGCGCGCGGTGCTCGAGACGCGCTCCTGGGAGACCGCGGCCGAGCTCGCGAGGGCAGTCGGCATCGTCGCGCCGAAGCGCGGCGCGGACCCCGCGCTCGACGAGCGCTTCGACGATCTCCTCGTGGCGATCGCCGCGCAGGCGAGCGAGCTCGAGGAAGGCGAGGGAAGCAGCGAAGGCGAGCTCGCATCGCCCGACGTCCGCGTGCGGATCGAGGTGGCACGCGCGATGGAGGCCCGGCCCGCCGAGAAGTTCATCCCGGTCCTCGTGCACATGCTGAATCGCCACGAGCTGCGCGCCGCTGCCCGCGCGGCGCTGGCGGTGACGCCGAACGCGCTGGCGGAGCTCGATCGTGCCATGTCGACGGCCGACCTGCCGCGCGACATCCGCGTCCACCTGCCGCGCACGGTGTCGAGCTTCGAGCCGAACGCGGCGACGCAGATCCTGATGCGCCACCTGGCGATCGTCCGCGAGGGCGCGGTGCGCTTCAAGATCATCCGCGGGCTCGTGAAGCTGCGGCGCAACCATCCCGACCTGAAGCCCGATCGGTTGCTCCTGACGCGCACGGCGGAGGCGACGCTCGCGCACGTCGAGGAGCTCCGGCGCTGGGGCACCGCGCTCTCGCTCGGTGACCGGGACGCAGTGGTCTCGTTGCGGGCCGGCTCGAGCCCGCTCCAGGCCGCTCATCACCTGCTCGTCGATCTCGTGCAGGACAAGGAGCTGCACGCCACGCAGCGCCTCTTCTTGTTGCTCGAGCTGATCAGCGGTGACTCGTTCGACGACATCTGGCGCGGGCTCCGCAGCGACGACCCGAACTCGCGGGCCAGCAGCCTGGAGCTGCTCGAGAACCTCGTGGACGAGCCGCTGAAGACGCGCGTGCTGGCGCTGGTCGGCGAGCAGGACGCGGCGCCGAAACCTTCGGTGCGCCCCTCGCGCGTACCGGTGAGCCGTGCTTCGCAGCAGCCCGAGCTGACCTACGAGGGCGCCATCCGCGAGCTGCTCGTGCAGGGCAGCAACACGGTGCGCATCCTCGCCGAGTACCGGGCGAAGGAGCTGGGCGTCGACATCGACCAGGTGCGGCGCGCGTCGCTCCCGCCGGAGTCCGAGGTGAGCCCGCTCGCGACGAGCCTCGGCGAGCGGCTGGTCGACACCGTGGCGGAGCTGCTCGCGCCCGCGCTCGATTCACCGCTGAGCGAGAGCGGAGGCACGCGTGCGCCAGCTTGAGCTGACCGAGCGCATCCTGCGCCTGCGCAGCGTGCCGACGCTGAGCGGCTTGCCCGGCGGCGAGCTCGCGCAGCTCGCGGCCTCGCTGCGCCCCGTGGCGTTCCGTCAGGGCGAGGTGCTCCTCCGCGAGGACGAGCCGCCGCGCTCGTTCTTCCTCGTCGGGTCGGGGACCGTCACGCTGCGCCGCAAGGGCAAGCGCATCGGCACCATTCGCGGACCGGGCGGCGTCGGGTTCATGTCTTTCCTCGCGCGCAATGCCGGCGGCACGTCGGCGGTCGCCGAGAACTTCGTCGAGGCGCTCGAGGTGCAGGCCGACGCGATGAGCGAGATCTTCGAGGACCACTTCCCCGTGCTCCTCAACACGATCCGCGAGGTCGCGCAGCGGCTCATCGAGGAGAACAAGGTCACGCCGCCTCCGCCGTATGTCCCTCCGGTCGTCTCCTTCGACGGCGCCATCGGCGACAATCCGCTCGGCATCGTCGAGCGCATCTTCCTGCTGCGGCGCATGCGCGCGTTCACCGAGGCGAACGTGAACTCGCTCGCCACCCTCGCGCGCAAGATGGTGGAGCTGCGTCTGCCTGCCAGCGAGGTGCTGTGGCGTCCGGGCGAGCGCGCTACCCACTCCTATTTCGTCGTGAAGGGGATGCTGCACCTCAGCTGGAACGAGGAGCGCTTCGTCCAGCAGATCGGGCCGGGCTACGTGGTCGGCGGCGCCGAGGCGCTCACCTCCCTGCCGCGCTGGAACCAGCTCGAGACCGCGGAGCCGGCGATCGTCCTCCGGGGCTCACGGGACGGGCTCATCGACCTGTTCGAGGACGACCACGAGCTCGGGCTCAAGTTCCTCTCGATGCTCGCGACGCTCCTCGTCACGATGTGGGACCGCAAGGCGGAGGAAGGCCTCACCTCGATCGGCGCCCCGCACTCGTCTCCCTAGAGTGATCCCTTCGTGGAGGGGATGCCGCTGGCGCGGGGGTCGAGCGCGCACGCGTTGCGGAGGGCGCGCGCGAAGGCTTTGAAGCAGATCTCCGTCATGTGGTGAAGGTTCGTCCCGGCGTGGAGGACCACGTGCAGATTGCACGCGCAGCCGCGGGCGAACGCCTCGAAGAAGATCTCGGCGAGCTCGGTATCCCACGTGCCGAGCTTGGCCTTCGGCATGGGCACTTCCCACACGAAGTAGGGGCGGCCCGAGAGATCGATGGCGCAGGTCGCGCGCGCCTCGTCCATGGGGAGCGTCATCGAGCCGTAACGGGCGATGCCGGCCTTGTCGCCCAGCGCGGCGGCCACCGCCTTGCCCAGCGTGAACGCGACGTCCTCGGTGGTGTGGTGTCCGTCGATCTCGACGTCGCCCTCGGCGTCCACCGTGAGGTCGACGAGCCCGTGCTTCGCGATCTGCTCGAGCATGTGCGAGAGGAACGGGATCGGCGTGCGGACGGAGCCTGCGCCGGTGCCGTCCAGGCCGACCGTCACGTCGATCTTCGTCTCCTTGGTGGTGCGCTGCTCGCGGGCGGTCCTCACCGCGGATATTCGAGCACGCGGCGGCGCTTTCGCCAAAGTTTGAGGAGCCCCAAGAATGCTCTATCGTCCGGCCGTGGCTCCGCCCGACACGCTCCTCGACCTGAACGAGCACATCGACGCGCCCACCCGGCTGCTCCTCGAGCAGTACGGCCGCTCCTTCGCCCAGGGAGAGGTGCTGTTCCGCGAGGGCGACCCCGCGACCGACGCGTACCTCCTGCACGGCGGGCGCGT
>JAYTHX010000180.1:0-15743 GCA_043732195.1 Polyangiaceae bacterium | reverse complement strand
GCCATGATGGCCATGAGCGCGGCGAAACGGACGCCGTCCGCGTAGTTGTGCGAGTCGGCGGTGTGCTTCGACTTCACGCTCTTCGGCGCGACGATGCGGAGATCGACCGAGATGACCGCGGGGAGGGTGACGCGCAGCGAGATGGTGCCGCCGTCGACCTCGCGAACGACGAGGAGCGACTTGTCGTCCTCGCTCGTGATGCTGCCGGCGAACGTGGCCTGGGGCCAGCCGAGATACTCGGCGACGAGCTGACCGACCTGGTTGGAATCGCCGTCGACCGCCTGCTTGCCGCAGAGGATGAGGTCCGGCTTCTCCTTTTCGGCGATCGCCTTGAGCGCGCGCGCCACGAGGTCGCCGTCGAGCTGCTCGTCCGTCGCGTCGACGCGGATGGCGCGGTCGGCGCCGGTCGCGAGCGCGCCGCGGAGCGTGGTCTCCGTCTCCTTGGGGCCGAACGTGACGACGATGACCTCGCCCTGGCGGGCCTTGGGGGTCGCGCCGTTCTCGGTGAGGCGGAGGGCGGTCTCGACCGCGTACTCGTCGAACGGGTTGGGTTTCCACTCGAGACCGGTCGTCTCGAGCTTGCCTGCGTTGACCTTCACCTTGTTGGCGTTGTCCGGGTCGGCGACCCGCTTGAGCGGAACGAGGATCTTCATCGGGCCCTGGGGAGCAGGAGGGGCTCGCCATTCACAATGAATGGCGATTCAGTTCCGTGCCGTTCTAGGGTCCGCGGGCGTCGGTGTCAACGGAGAGGAGAGCGGGAGGGGAGGGGAAGCGGGATGGGCCTGCTGGTCCGGCGGCGGGCTTGCCACCGTGTCGGTCAGAGGAGAACTGCGGACGGGAACGGGAATGGCAGCGCGCGAAGGAACTGACCCCTCTGGCGCGATGCCACGCGGACCGCCTGCGCGTCATCGCATCCCTCGACCCCGCGCTCCGGGGCTGGGGAAATTGCTTCCGCACGGGCAACGCCGCCACCTGCTTCAACCGAGTCGACTCGTACGTGTGGCGTCGTCTCGACCGCTGGCTCATCAAGCGCAAGGGACGTCAGCTCAAGGCGGGCGATGCGCCACGGTGGAGCCGCGACTACTTCGAGAGCTTCTGACTCCACCGACCGCGCGGCACGGTCCGCTACCCGGAGGCTGCATGATGCATCGATCCGAGAATGTCGCCGGTAAGCCGCGTGCGGGAAATCCGCATGCACGGTTTGAAAGGGGCCCCACCCAGAGGATCGCCGAAATGCGATCGGGAAGCGATCCCTGGACCATCAACGTGCTCGGCCATGGCCTCTTCGGCAGCGAGCTCTACCTTCGCGGGCGCACGTGCCACCTTCCCTGGTACGGCTCGCTCGCGTTCGTGGCGGCGGCCTCGGCCCTCTGGGAGTACGGCTTCGAGGCGAACGGCGTCCGGCCCTCGGCGCTCGACCTCGTCTATAGGCCGGTCGCCGGGATAGCCCTCGGCGAGGGCCGGTACCTCGTCTGGCGCGCCGCGACGCGGGTGGCGTCGCTTGCGCTTCGGCAAATCGTGCGCGCCGCCGTCGATCCCTTCGGAGAGGCCGAGCGCGCGTTCGGCGCCGGCTGCTGACGGTGGTCGCGACGGCAGCGAGGCGTACGGGTAGGATACGGGCGATGTTGACGTGTGACTTCCTGGTCATCGGGAGCGGTATCGCGGGTCTGTCGTTCGCGCTCGAGGCTGCGGAGCACGGCGAGGTGATCGTCGTCACGAAGCGGAGCCGCGACGAATCGAACACGAAGTACGCCCAGGGCGGCGTCGCTGCCGTGCTCGACGAGCACGACACGTTCGACGCGCACGTGGCCGACACGATGGTCGCGGGCGCCGGCCTGAACCACCCTCGCGCCGTGGAGCTGTGCGTGCGGGAGGCGCCGGGGCGCATCGCCATGCTCCAGAAGTACGGCGCGCGCTTCGACCAGGTCCACGCCAAGGGCCACGTCGACGAATCGAGCCCGAGTCTCCACACGCTCGACCTGCACCTCGAGGGCGGCCACAGCGCACGGCGCATCGTGCACACTGGCGACATGACGGGCCGCGAGATCGAGCGCGCGCTCGTCGAGGCGGTGGCAAACGCGAAGAACATCCGCGTGCTCGAGGAGCACATGGCGGTCGACCTCATCACGCTCGCGAAGTTCGGCGGCCCCGAGGTCTGCGCGGGCGCCTACGTCTTCGACGTGGAGAATGGCAAGGTCGAGACCGTGCTGGCGCGCGCCACGCTGCTCGCGAGCGGCGGGGCGGGGAAGGTCTACCTCTACACGACCAACCCGGACGTCGCGACGGGCGACGGCATCGCCATGGCCTTCCGCGCGGGCGCCGAGGTCGCGAACATGGAGTTCTACCAGTTCCACCCCACGTGCCTCTTCCACCCCCAGGCGAAGACGTTCCTCATCAGCGAGGCGCTGCGCGGCGAGGGCGCGATCCTCCGCCGGCTCGACGGCACGCCGTTCATGAAGGAGTACGACGAGCGGCTCGAGCTCGCGCCGCGCGACATCGTCGCACGCGCCATCGACCATGAGATGAAGCGCAGCGGCGCCGAGCACGTCTTTCTCGACATCACCCACAAGGACCCGAGCTTCGTGCGCGAGCACTTCCCCGGCATCTATGCACAATGCATGGGTTACGGGATCGACATCACGCGCCAGCCGATCCCCGTCGTGCCCGCCGCGCACTACCTGTGCGGCGGCATCACCACCGATCTGCACGGGCGGACCACGATTCCAGGCCTCTGGGCCATCGGCGAGTGCGCGCACACCGGTCTCCACGGCGCGAACCGACTCGCCTCGAACTCGCTGCTCGAAGGGATGGTCTTCGCGCACGAGGCCGCAAAGGCGCTCGCCGACATCGATCGCAGCCAACCCTGGCCCGACATCCCGGACTGGGACGTCGGCGAGGCGGTACCGAGCGACGAGGCTGTCGTGATCACCCAGAACTGGGACGAGCTTCGGCGCCTGATGTGGAACTACGTCGGCATCGTGCGCTCCGACAAGCGCCTCCGCCGCGCGGCACGGCGGATCGCGCTCCTCCAGGAGGAGATCGCTGAGTACTACTGGAAGTACTTCCTCACGCGCGATCTGCTCGAGCTCCGCAACATCGCCACCGTCGCGCAGATGATCGTCGAGTGTGCGGCGGCGCGTCACGAGAGCCGCGGCCTGCACTTCACCATCGATCACGGCGCGAGCGACGCGAAGCTGGCGCGTGACATGGTGATGAAGCGTGGCGTCGCCGCGCACTTCGCGCCGGGACCGACCGGGCGCTGAGCGTGGGAAGCACCCCTCCCGACTCCGCGGATCGGCCGCTCTCGTTCCTCGCCGCAGCGGCGTGGACGCTCATGGTCGCCATCCTGCTGGGCGTGATGATCGCGATCATCGACGCCGTGCACCCGGGCGCGCTGATCGACGTCGTCACCGTCGCCACCTGCAAGCTGCTCGCGTACTCGGTGGTGCTCTTCGCGCTGCTGCGCGTGCACGAGCCCGAGTCGTCGATCCGGAAGGTGCTCGCGCTCCGCCGGCCGCCGACGATCGTGGTGCTCCTCGCGGCCGTGGTCGGGGCCGGCATCTCTCCGGCCGCGATGTGGCTCGACGGCCTCTTCGCCAAGCGTTTTCCCCCGACCGCGCAGGAGAGCGAGGCATTCGAGCGCATCTTCACCACGCCCACGATTGGCAAGAAGGTCGCGCTGATCCTCGCGGTGATGGTGGTGATGCCGATTTGCGACGAGCTGTTCTTCCGCGGGGCGCTGTTCACGCCCCTCAAGAAGGGACGTCGTGCCGAGACGGTCATCCTCGCCACCGCGGCCTACGACACGCTGCTCGCCGGGGCGCCCGCGCGCGAGCTCTTCTCCATGCTCGCCACCGCGCTCGCCATTGCGTGGATCCGCTCGGTCTCGGGCAGCGTGTTCCCCTCGATCGCGGCGCGCATCGCGTTCTTCGGGGTGCAGGTTCTGCCGCTCGTGCTCCTCGGGAGCGAGCACATCCCGGGCGGGATCGCGGCCGGCGGCTTCGCGCTCGCCGTGGCGTCGCTGGCGGGGATCGCCGTGATCGGAAAGCGCAGCGCGCGCGTGCTCGACGCGCGCCTTCAGGACGGCTGACGATCGCGCGACAATCTGCGGCATTCTTGCGACAAGGCGCCATGTTGCGTGGCCTTCGCGGCGGCGATACGACGGCATTTGGAGCCGCGCTGGAGCGTGGCCGAACCCAAGGAGCCGAGCATGCGTAGTCTGGTCAAGCAGGGTCTGTTGGTCTCGTCGATCGTGATGCTGGTTGCCTGCGGTGGCGACGAGAATCCTCCGAAAGATCCGTCGGCGATGAGCACGCCGGCGCCGATGCCGGAGTCGAAGCCGATGATGGATCCGAAGCCCATCGACAGCACGATGGGCGGCAACACGAGCGCCACCACCGCGCCCGATCCCATGCCCGCGAAGCCCGCCGAGAAGCCGCTCACCGACGGCGAGATCGTCCAGGTCACGTCGACCGCGAACACCGGCGAGATCGAGATGGCGCAGCTGGCCGCGAAGAGCGCCACGAACACCGACGTGAAGAACTTCGCCGCGATGCTGCTCACGCAGCATCGCGACATGGAGACGAAGGGCAAGGCGCTCGCGACGAAGGCGAAGATCACACCCGCCGACAACGACGCGTCGACCGCGCTCAAGACCGACGTCGCATCGACGGTGTCGAACCTCAAGACCCAGAAGGGCAAGGACTTCGACAAGGCGTACATGGAGGCGCAGGTGAAGGCGCATCGTGACGTCCTGAACCTGTTCGACAACAAGCTCCTGCCGAACGCGCAGAACGGCGAGCTCAAGACGCTCCTCACGGACGCGCGCGGTCACGTCGCCTCGCACCTCGCGAAGGCGGAGGAGATCCAGGGCAAGCTCGACACGGGCGCGGCGGGTGCCACGAAGCCGACCGACGCCGCCAAGCCGGCGCCGAAGAAGTAGACGCGAGATTCACCTGGAGGCGCGGAGCAGGTCGCGCCTCCTGTGACGTTCGCCTCGAGTCAGCTCGTGTAAAGCGGCTCGATCAGCGCGAAGCGGACGCTCGGCGCGAGGCGGTAGCGCGTCTTGCCGTGCTCGCCCGCGTCGCGCACGCGCTCGATGGCCGCCGGGTCGCCGAGGAGATCGCGGACGCGCGAGATGAGCACGCGCACGCGGTGCTCCGCGTCCGCCGACTCGGGGCCCGGGCCGCCTGCGGCACGCAAGATCTCTTCAGCCGACAGGCCTTCCCGCGCCCGCCGGAGCAGCTGCACCACGAGCGGCTCCAGCGCGCGGCGGCGCTCGAGCGAGACCTCGCGGCCCTCGACACGGAGCTGGTGGGTGATCGTGTCGACGACGAGGTCGGAGCCCTCGGTCGCCGTCGCGAGCTCGGTCGAGCGTACGCGCGTGACGCCCTGGGGGGTCGTCACGTAGATGAGGGTCTCGCCCTCGGGGAGCATGTCGAACTCCGACGAGTCGTCAGGGACGGCGCCCACGGCCGACACGCTCGGCGCCGACGCGCGCGAGGGCGGCGGGATGCTGGGATAAAAGTTCCGCACCGACGGAGGCGGCACGCTGTTGCCGCGAATGGAGGATGGCGGCATGCTCGCAGGCGACGAGCCGGTCTGCATGATCGCGATCATCCGCTCGGCGTAGCGGACGACGCGGCTGTCGCCGCTCTTCAGCGCCATCTGCCAGAGCGTGGCGCTCGGCTGGCGATCGGGCAGCACCCAACCGTGGCGATCGCCGGAGAGCGCGGCCCGCTCGATCGCGACGCGCGCGATCTCGCCGTCACCGATGGCGAGCGCGCAGCGGGCGATGACGAGGTTGAGCGACCCCGTCACGAAGGCATCGGGCAGGCGCTCGGCGTGGGCGAGCGAGGCTTCGAGCGCCTCCGCCGGCGAGCCACACGCCTCGAGCGTGCGCGCGCGGGTGGCGACGAGATCTTGCTCGTCGATGGCGTCGACCTGGAAGAGCTCCGCGCGGAGCTTGTCGGTCTTGGCAAGCCACTGCTTCGCGGCCTGCGCGCGGCCGAGCATCGCGAGCGCCAGCGTGCGGTGACCGGAGAGCTGATAGCGCAGCGTGGGCTGCTCGAGGTCGCCGAGCGCGGCATGCGCGTCGTCGAGCGCCTGGAGCGCCGCGACCGGGCGATCCGCGGCGATCTCGACGATCGCGAGCACGTCGTACGCGTCGGCGTGACGCCAGCCCGCGGCGATCTCGCCGGCGATCTGGCACGCCGTCGAGGCGTTGTGCCGGGCGTCGTCGAACTGACCGATCGAGCCGAGCGCGATGGCGAGGTTGCCGTGCGCGCGCATCGCCGCGAGGCCTCGGGCCGCCGAGCGCTCGAGCGCCGTCGAGTAGTGCTTCGCCGCTATGCGGGGATCGGCGAGGCGCATCGCGAGGTGGCCGAGCGACATCGACACGGCGACGCGCCACGCGCCGTCCTCGAGACGCTCCGAGACGTGCTCGGCGAGGCGGAGCGCGGCCTGCGCCTGCTGCACGCGATTGAGGCGGAGCTCGAGCTGCGCGCTCGTGAGGTGCATGTCGAGCTGCTCGCGGAGGCCGGCGCCGCGCGGGGCGACGGTGAGCGCGCGCGAGGCCTGACGGAGCTCGGCCTCGGCGTGATCGGCGCGGCCGTCGATGGTGCAGAGAATGGCGCGCTCGATCGCGAGGCGCGCGGTGTCGAGCGGGTTCCACGACGACGGCGAGCTGGGGAGGGAAGCGGCGAGCTCGCGCGCCTTGTCGACGCGTCCCGTCTCGCGGTACGCGCGGAGCAGGCGCACGGCGAGCGCGGGGTCGAGGCGCGAGCGCCCGGTGAGCATCTGCTCCGTCCACGCGACGAGGAACTGCGACTCGTCGGCGGCGGCGAGGCGGTCGAGCAGCTGCGTGACCGCATGCATCGGCACGGTGTCGGCGCCGGGCGCCGAGGACATCCGGTCGCCCTGCATCGACGGCGGCACCACGCTCTGCCTGACGGAGGGCGGAGGAGCGCTCTGCCTGACGGAAGGCGGAGGAGCGCTCTGCCGTACCGAGGGCGGAGGCGGCTGCGTTCGGCCGGTGCTCTGCGACGGGACGGGCGGAGGCCCGGCGGGAGGGGGGATGGTGGGCAGGAAGGCGCGCCGCGCCATGGAGGGATCATATCCCGAACTTCTTCCAAAGCACCAGGATGACTACGCCCCCGCGCGGTGAGAGGACGTCGCGGTCTGCTGCGCCGCTTCGACTTGGCGCGTCTTGGCGCGTCTTGGCGCGTCAGAGGTGAACGGAAAACGGGAATGGGAATGGGAACGGGAACGCCGGATCCGGGTCGGTCGCGGCGACGCCGACCGACCTCACCGGACGCGCTGAGGCCGGCAGGCCCGCGAGTCGGCGGCGCGTCATCCTCTCTTGTGTTTCTTCTCCCTTTTTCCGGGGGTAAGGTGCGCCGCGATGCAGGCCGGGCCGGACGCTTCTCCCTCTCGACACGACGCCTCCGCTCGGCTCGACGCCGCGGACGAGGCTCGCGTGCTTTACCGGCACATGGTCACGCTCCGCCTGCTGTCGGCGCGCATGGTGGATCTCCAGCGCACCAGCAAGGTCGCCGTCCACACGAGCTGCCTCGGCGAGGAGGCGGTCATCGTAGCGGCCGCGCTCGCCGCCCGCGAGAGCGACTGGGTGTTCCCCGGGGCGCGTGAGTGGGGGGCCGCGATCGTGCGCGGGCTGCCGATCGAGGCGTACGTCCACCACGCGTTCGGCACGAGCCACGACGTCGCGAAGGGCCACTCCGCGCCTGACCATCCGCCGGCGCGGCAGTACCGCGTCGGGCCCGCGAGCGGCGTTGCAGGCGCGCACGTCCCGCAGGCGGTCGGCGCCGCGTGGGCCGCGAAGATCAAGAAGGACGACGTCGCGACCATCGCCATCTTCGGCGACGCCGCGAACGGCACCGGCGATCTGCACAACGCGCTCAACTTCGCAGGCGTGTTCAAGCCGGCGTGCGTGTTCGTCTGCCGCGTCGACGGTCGGGTCCCGCGCACCACGCACGATCGCGCCGTCGCGTACGGGCTCGCGAGCGCGCGGGTCGACGGCTCGGACGTCCTCGCGGTACTCGCCCTCGTGCGCGCGGCGCTCGCGCGGGCCACCAGCGGTCAGGGCGCGACGCTCATCGAGGCGGAGACGCACCCGCTCACGCCCACCCTCGCCGACGAGATCTGGCAGCGGGGCGGCGCCGAGCTCCTCGCGCTGGGCGACACCGATCCGCTGGTGGTCCTCCGGCGCGCCCTCGAGCGGGACAAGCTCCTCGATGCCGCGGCCGACGAGGCGATCGCCCGCGACGTGCGCGCCGCGATCGACGCCGCGGTCCGCGCCGCCGAGCAGGCCGCGCCGCCCGCGCGCGCGACGATGTTCGAGGACGTTTACGCGAAGGTGCCCGCGCACCTCGAGGCGCAGCAAGCGCAGAAGGAGTCGGCGACGTGGGCCAGATGAACCTCGTACAGGCCATCAACGACGCGCTCCGCGTCGAGATGAAGCGCGACGACCGCGTGGTCGTCATGGGCGAGGACGTGGGCCGCGTCGGCGGCGTCTTCCGCGTCACGGCCGGTCTCTGGGACGAGTTCGGCGACGACCGCGTCATCGACACGCCGCTCTCCGAGGGCGGCATCCTGGGCACCGCGATCGGCATGGCGCTCTACGGCCTCGTGCCCGTCCCGGAGATCCAGTTCTCCGACTTCATCTTCCCGGGGTACGACCAGATCGTCAGCGAGCTGGCGAAGATGCGCTGGCGCTCCGGCGGCGAGTACGCGGCGAAGATGGTGGTGCGCACGCCGGTCGGCGGCGGCATCCGCGGCGGGCTCTATCACTCGCAGTCGCCCGAATCGCTCTTCATCCACGTCGCTGGCCTCAAGGTCGTGTGCCCGTCGAACCCGTACGACGCGAAAGGCCTCCTCCTCGCCTCCATCCGCGATCCCGACCCCGTCCTCTTCTTCGAGCCGAAGCGCGTGTACCGCGCGGCGCGTGGCGAGGTGCCCGAGGGCGACTACACCGTGGAGCTCTCCAAGGCGAAGGTCGTCCGCGAGGTCGACGCCTCGAAAAAGGGTAGCGCAGTCACCGTCATCGCGTGGGGTGCGATGCTCTACGAGGCCATCGCCGCCGCCGAGAAGGCCGCCGAGCAGGGCGTCGAGTGCGAGATCATCGACCTTCGCACGCTGTGGCCGGTGGACATCGAGACCATCGCCGCCAGCGTGAAGAAGACGGGCCGCGTGGTGGTCGTCCACGAGGCGCCCAAGACATGCGGCTTCGGCGCGGAGCTCATCGCGCTCGTCAACGAGCACTGCTTCGTGCACCTCGAGGCGCCGCCGATGCGCGTGACCGGCTTCGACACGCCGTTCCCGTACACGCTCGAGATGGATTACCTGCCGCTCGCCCACCGGATCCTTCCGGCGGTCGTCGAGACGGCCCGTTTCTGAACTGTTCGAAAGAGGTATCGCGATGGCTCGCTGGGAATTCAAGCTGCCGGACATCGGGGAAGGCGTCACCGAGGGCGAGATCGTCGCGTGGCTCATCAAGGCCGGCGACATCGTCAAGGAAGACCAGCCCATGATCGAGGTGATGACCGACAAGGCCACCGTCACGATCACGTCGCCGAAGGCCGGCCGCGTCGTGGAGACGGTCGGGGCGCCGGGCACGGTCGTCGCGGTCCACTCGGTGCTCGTCGTGTTCGAGCTCGACGCGAGCGTCACCGCCGCGCAGGACAAGACCAGCAACGGCAACGGCAACGGCAACGCTGGCGCCGCGAAGAACGAGCCGGCGGCCACCGCGGTGGGCGACATCAAGGAGACCCTCCCGGGCATGGGCGCCGCGTCCGCGCGCAGCAGCAGCAGCAGCAGCAGCAGCGGCGGTGGTGGTGGTGGTGGTGGTGGCGCCTCGCTCGCCGGTGGCGGCCTCGCGGCCGGCTACTTCAACGAGAAGCCTCTCGCCACGCCGGCCACGCGCAAGCTCGCGCGCGACATGGAGATCGATCTGCGCAGCGTCCCGCCGACGGGCCCGCAGGGCCGGGTCACCAAGGTCGACGTCGAGGCGTTCGCGAAGGCGCCGCAGGGCCCGAGCACCGGCGCGTCCGCCGCGGCGGCAGCGGCCAGCCCCGCCACGGCGGCGCGGCCCGCGAGCGCACCGGACCGCGAGCCCATCAAGATCCAGACGCCGCCTGGCAGCGAGGGCGCGGTCGAGGAGCGCGTCCCGTTCGCCGGCATGCGCCGCAAGATCGCCGCCAAGATGGCGCAGTCGGTTCACACCGCCGCGCACTTCACGTTCGTCGAGGAGTGCAACGTGGGCGCGCTCAAGGCGCTCCGCGCGCGCCTCAAGCCGGCCGCCGAGGCCCAGGGCGTGAAGCTCACGTTCCTTCCGTTCATCGTGAAGGCCGTCGTCGCTGCGCTCAAGAAGCGCGCGATCCTCAACAGCGCGCTCGACGAATCGACGAACGAGCTCGTCTACCGCAAGTACTACAACATCGGCATCGCGGCCTCGACCGACGCGGGGCTCATCGTCCCCGTGGTCAAGGACGCCGATCGCAAGAGCCTCCTCGAGATCGCGCGCGACATCGATCGCCTCGCCACCGATGCCAAGACCGGCAAGTCGAGGTCGTCGGACCTCCAGGGCTCGACCTTCACCATCACCTCGCTCGGCGCCGACGGCGGGCTCTTCGCCACGCCGATCATCAACTTTCCCGAGGTCGGTATCCTCGGCGTCCACCAGATCAAGCAGAAGCCCGTCGTGAAGGACGGCCAGATCGTGATCGGCGAGGTGATGCTGCTCTCGCTCTCGTTCGACCACCGCATCGTCGACGGTCACGTGGGCGCGGCCTTCGCGTACGACATCATCCACTACCTCGAAGACCCCGACCGCCTCTTCCTCGAGATGGCGTGATCTTCGCGGCGGACCCCGGTTCGCTGTACCCTTCGGGGATGCGGCGACGGGCGTTGCGGGTGGCCGGCGTGCTCCTCCTCGGAGCGTGGAGCATGGTCGTCTGCCCAGAGCCGGCGCGCGCCGACGAGCCGCCGTCCGCGGAGCGCCTGAAGTCGGCCGCAGAGGAGTACGACCGCGGGCGTCGCGCCTTCCTCGCCGACGACTTCGAGGGCGCGAGCGTGCACTTCGAGAGCGCGTACCGCGACGCGCCGCGCGCCGAGACGCTCCGGCTCGCGATCCGCGCCCGCCGCAAGGCGAAGCAGAACGCGCGCGCGGCGACCCTCGCCGCCATCGCCGCCGAGCGCTACCCGAACGATCCGCCCACCGCTCAGATCGCCAAGGAGACACTCGACGAGACGGCGCCGCAGCTCCAGGAGCTCCTCATCGAGTGCGCGAGCGAGTGTGCGATCACTGCCGACGGCCGCGTCGCCTCGCAGACCGATGGCGCCAAGCACCGGCTCTTCCTCGATCCCGGCAGCCACGAGCTCGGCGTCAGCTTCAAGGCCGGCGGCTCCACCGCTCGGCGCGTCGAGGCGAAGAAGGGCGCGCGGGACACGATCATGCTCGAGGCGCCGATCGTGCCCAGGCCCAGCGAGAGCAAGGGGACGCCGGGCGCGGACCCGGCCCCGGGCGCGAACGACGCCACCCGCGCCGCCGGCGAGAAGCCGCTCCCTCCGGTCGTGTTCTACGTCGCCGCCGGCGTGACGGTCGCGCTCGCGGGGGTCACGGTGTATTCGGGCATCGACGCAAAGGACCACCCCGGCGTCGACGCAGTGCGGCGCGCTTGCGCCGGCAAGGACACGAGCTGCCCGGAATACCAGGACGGCAAGGCCGCCGAGACCCGCACGAACGTGCTGCTCGGCGTCACCCTCGGGGCGGCCGCGCTCACCGCGGTCACCGGGATCTTCTTCACGCGGTGGGCCAGCTCGCCGGTGAAGATCGGCGCCGCTCCGCTGCCGGGCGGGGGGACGATCGGGGCGGTCGGCACGTTCTGATCCTGACTGGATCGGTCATGACCCACCATGCCGCACGTCCTGTCGCTCGACGGTCCAAAGAGTGGTTCAATGGGGGTTGGGTGGGTACGTGACCAAGCTGCTCGCAAAAGACGGGGAAGGCGAGCGCCTCGACCGGTTCGAGCTGATCGCGGAGATCGCGAGCGGCGGCATGGCCACGGTCTTCCTCGCACGCCTCTCCGGCGTCGCGGGGTTCCAGCGGCTCGTCGCGATCAAGCGCCTGCATCCGCATCTCGCGCACGAGCCGGAGTTCGTCGAGATGTTCCTCGACGAGGCGCGCCTCGCCGCTCGCATCCATCACCCGAACGTGGTCCCCATCCAGGAGGTCGGCGAGAGCGACCAGGGCTACTACCTCGTGATGGACTACATCGAGGGCGACACGCTCGCGCGCGTCCTCGCGAAGGCCACCAAGAACCAGACGCGCGTGCCCTACGGCGTCACCATCCGCGTGCTGCTCGATGTCCTCGCCGGGCTCCACGCCGCGCACCAGATGAAGGACGACCACGGCGTACCGCTCGAGATCGTCCATCGTGACGTCTCGCCGCAGAACATCCTCGTCGGCGTCGACGGCGTCTCGCGCGTCGTCGACTTCGGCGTCGCCCGCGCCGCGTCGCGCCTCTCGACCACGCGCTCGGGACAGCTCAAGGGCAAGCTCGCGTACATGGCGCCGGAGCAGGCGCGCGGCGTCGTCATCGATCGCCGCGCCGACCTGTTCTCCTGCGGGATCGTGCTCTGGGAGGCGCTCGCCACGAAGCGGCTCTTCAAGGGCGACGGCGAGGCCGAGACCTTGCACCGCGTGCTCTACGACCCGATCCTGCCGCCGACCAGCGCCCGGCCGGACGTGCCGAAGGCGCTCGAAGACGTGTGCATGAGGGCGCTCTCGCGCGACGTCGGCGAGCGCTACGCGACCGCCCAGGAGATGGGCGACGCGCTCGAGAAGGCGGCGCGCGCGCTCGAGTGCGTCGGGTCGGTGCGCGACGTCTCGAACTGCCTCGAGGAGGTGATGGGCGTCGATCTCTCGCAGCAGCGCGACGTCGTGCGCTCCTGGCTCGCGCGCAGCGAGCCGAGCAAGGGCGGTAGCGGACCGCGCGCGAGGCCGGTGTTCGATTCGATGGTCACGCGCGTGGAGGGCGGCCCCACCTCGGAGCCTAGCAAGGGCCCGGGCTCGCGCGCGCCGCGCAGCGGACCTGTGTGGGCGCCGCCCGAGAAGGTGTCGAGCGTCTCGTCCGCGGTCATCCAGTTGCCCGACGTATTCGGGCCCACGGGCCCGGCGTCGGTCGGCGCGACCCCGCCTGCGCCGTCGCGTTCGTCACGCGCCGCCATCGTGCTCGTCGCGATCGTTGTGCTCGTCGGCGTCGGCGCCTGGGGCGCGAAGACCTACCGCCGGAGCGGCGCCGCGGCCCGGAACGTGGCCGGACAGGCCGCCGCCGGGACGTCCTCGAAGCCGACAGCCGAGGGCACGACGCCGAGCACGCCGAGCACGCCGAGCGCGGCCGCGGCCGCCGGCAGCGCCGCTGCCGCCACCGCGAGCGAGCCTCCCGCGCCTTCCGCGACTGCACCACGGCCGCTCGTGGGCGCTGGCGGAGCCGGGCGCGGAGGAAGGGCCCCCGGTCGCCCGGTCGGCTCGGCGCGGACGCCCGCGACGGCGCCGCCCACGGCGGGCACGACGGCCGCCCCGCCCGACGACCTGTCGCACAACCCGTACCGCTGACGCGCTACGCTTCGGGCCTCGGATGGTTCGCAAGCTCGCCGCGCCGCTCCTCGTCCTCGCGGCCTTCGGGCCGGTGGCGCTGGCGTGCAGCGCGACCCGGACCGGCGAGCTCGAGCCGCGCTACGTCGCGGTGCACAACACGCTCGCGGCGATGGGCCTCGCGCAGGTCGGTCCCATCCAGCAAGGCTCGCTCGCCGAGGGCCGCGAGGCGCGCCTGCGCGTCGATCTCCTCGCGCAGTGCACGACGCTGGTCGCCATCGGCGGGCCGGGCGTGCGCGATCTCGACGTCGCGCTGCTCGATCCCGAGGACAAACCGGTCGCGCACGACACGACCAAGGAGCCGCAGGCGACGCTCCGCGCGTGCCCCGAACGCGCGGGACACTACACGCTCGTCGTCAAGATGGCGGCGGGCGCGGGCGACTTCGTCACCGCGAACTGGGCGGGCGGCGGCCTCGCGCCGGCGAGCAGTGGCCCGGCGGCGAACGTCGCGCTCACGAACGGCGGCGCTGGCACGTGCGAATCGCCGATGCTCCTCACGCCCGGACAGACCCTCGGCAACACCCGCCGCGGCGAGGCCGAGAGCGCGGGCGGGTGCGCGAGCTCGGACTCCAAGGAGCTCGTCTACAAGCTGGAGGTGACGCGCCGCCAGCGCGTCTCGATCGAGGTCGATCCGCAGTTCGACTCCGTCCTCTACGTGCGCAAGGACGAGTGCGGCGAGACCGAGGCCGAGATCGCCTGCAACGACGACACCACGGCGGGCGCTGGCAAGCGCGGCGCCTCCACGCGCGGCTCCCGCATCGACGAGGTGCTCGAGCCCGGGACCTACTTCGTGTTCGTCGACGGCTATGGTGCCGAGACGGGGCCGTTCAAGATGGACGTGCAGATCGCGGACGTTCCCACGCTCGCCGACGCTTGCCGCTCGATCCGTCCGCTCGGCTCGGCGAAGGTCGCGGCCCAGCTCACGGGCTCCTTCGATCACGCGCACGCCTCGTGCGGCGACGACGCAAAGGGCCCCGACGCAATCCACCGCTTCGATCTCGCCGCGCGCTCACGGGTGCGCATCACCGAGCACTCCGCCGATTTCAGCCCCGTCGTGCACCTCCGCAAGCAGTGCGCCGACGAGCACAGCGAGGTGGCCTGCGCGGACTCGGGCGCCAAGGCCGATGAGGCCACGTGGGCAGGCGTGCTCGATGCCGGCGCGTACATCCTGTTCGCCGACTCCTCCGACAAGGACGCACGCGGCCGCTACACGCTCGACACCGAGCTCGCCCCCGAGGCCGGCACCGGCGTTCGCGGCGACGCGTGCAGTGATGCGCTGATGCTCGGGCTCAGCGACAAGAGCGTCGAGGGCGACACGTTCCCCGCGCACGACGATCTCGGCGGCAAATGCGGAGGGCAGGGGGCTCCGGACGTCGTCTACCGCTTCGATCTGCCGCGGCGGTCGCGGGTCACGGCGCGCTTCGCGGAGCAGGAGAGCTCGCACACGTTCGTGCTCATGAAGAGCTGCTCCGATCGCTCGAGCGAGATCGCGTGCAGCGCCTTCATCGACGAGATGCTCGCTCCCGGCGTGTACTTCCTCGCGGTCGACGGCGCAGCGGCCGAGGCGCTCGGGCGCTACACGTTCGCGTTCTTCGCCCGCGACGTGAGCGCGCAGGAAGGCGCGTGCCGTGCCCCTCCGTCGCTCGCAGACGGTCAGACGGTGACCGGCACCACGGTGAACGCGGGCGACAAGTTCACGACGTCGTGCGCGGGGCGCGAGGACCAGCAGGCGAGCCCGGACCGCATCTACAAGATGACGCTCGCTGCGCGCGCGAAGGTGAAGCTCACGCTCACCACGCCGACGTGGGACGGCGTGCTCGCGATCCGCAAGAGCTGCATCGATCCGCCCCGCTCACCGACGACGCGCCTCAACGAAGCGGCCTGCAACAACGATTTCCAGGACACGCGCCACGCGAAGATCGAGACGACACTCGATGCGGGCACGTACTTCGTCGTGGTCGACGGGCATCAGTCGAAGAACGAGGGCGCCTATACCCTGGAGCTCAAGACCAGCAAGCCGTGAGCGGCGCTACTTGAGGTTCTTCGCGTAGCTGTACGCGGTGTATGCGGC
>JAYTHX010000179.1:0-15748 GCA_043732195.1 Polyangiaceae bacterium | reverse complement strand
GAGGGGCTGAGCGGCGTCATCGCCTGGTAGTCGAGCACCACGAGATCCGCGCGGCTGCCGGGCACGATGCGCGGGGGCCCTCCGTCGCCGAAGAGCTGGCCGGCGAGCTCCTGGCCCGCGGCCACGCGCATGCCGGTCTCCCGCGCCAGCCCGTCGCGCGCCTCGGAGTGGCGCAGGAAATACGCGCGCGCCTCGGCGAGGAGATCGTTGTCGAGGCCGTCGGTACCGAGCGCCACGCTCCTGCCCGAAGCGCCGCATAGCCCTGCGCCGTACGCCATGTTGGAGCGCGGGTTCGTGACGAGCGAAGCGCCCGCCTGGAGCATCTGCTGCGCGGCCTCGGTGTCCAGCTGCACCACGTGCGCGACGACCGAGCCCTTGCGCGCGATGCCGAGCCGCTCGATGCGCTTGGCGAGCGAGGTCTTGCGGGTGCGCTCGGCGTCGAGGTGGTCGGTGAGATCCTCGGCGACGTGCATGTGGATGCCCACGCCGTGCGCGTCGCTCAGCTCGCGTAGCGCGTCGAGCGTGTCGTCGTTGAGCGTCATCAGCGCGTGCGCGCCGACATGCGCGCGATGCGCGGTGGTGCCCTTGTGCACCTTCTCCAGGAAGCGGCGGTTCTCGGAGAGCCCACCGTCACGTCGTCCGCGGCCGTCGCGATCGCTCGTCTCGTAGGCGAGCACGCCGCGCAGGCCGACCTCGTCGAGCGCGGCGGCGACGCGATCGAGCGAGCCGTCGATGGCGCGCGGCGACGAATGCAGATCGATCAGGCACGCCACACCGGCCTTCGCCGCCATCGCCGCGCCCACGAGCGCCGAGGTGTGGACGAGCTCGTCGTCGAGCGCGCGATCGAGCGCCCACCACACCCACTGGAGCGAATCGGCGAGCGTGCGCGGCGCCACCGGCGGCGGCGGCATCCCGCACGTCAGCGACATGTAGAGGTGCGTATGCGCGACCGCGAAGGCCGGCGTGAGGATGCATCCTTCGAGATCGATGCGCGGCGCGTTCGCCGGCATCGTCCCACCGACCTGCACGATCTGCGCGCCGCGCACGAGCACGTCGGCCTTGCCCATGCGTGGCGGGTGCACCTCGACGAGCGTCGCGCCGGCGAGCACGGTCGCGGTCTCGACGGACCGCGCATCGGCCCCCTCGGCCCTCTCGGCCCCCTCGGCCCCCTCGGCCCCCTCGGACCCCGCCACGGGCGCAGCCGAGCGCAGCGTGCTGTCCGAGGTCAGCATTGCACGGGAAGTATAGAGGACGGCACATCAGAAAATCCATACACTGAGCCCCGAAATGCCGGTCGAAGCGGTCATCCGCGGCAAGCGCGTCATCACGCCCGTGGGCGAGCGTCCGCAGGCCATCCACGTGGCCGGGGGCATCATCGCGGCCGTCACCGATTACGACGACGTGCCGCTCGGCATCCCCGTGCTCGAGGCCGGAGAGCTCTGCGTCCTGCCCGGCCTCGTCGACACGCACGTGCACATCAACGAGCCCGGGCGCACCGCGTGGGAGGGCTTCACCACCGCGACGTCCGCGGCGGCGGCTGGCGGCGTCACCACGCTCTGCGACATGCCGCTCAACAGCGTGCCGCCCACCACCACGCTCGAGGGCCTGCGCGCGAAGGTGCGCGCGCTCGAGGAGAAGGCGCGCGTCGACGTCTCGCTGTGCGGCGGGCTCGTCCCCGGCAACGCGGGACCGCACGGCGGCCTCGCGGACCTCTTCGCAGAGGGCGTGCTCGCCTTCAAGTGCTTCCTCGCGGAGAGCGGCGTCGCCGAGTTCTCGCACGTGCACGAGGCGGAGCTCCGCGCGGGCATGATCGAGATCGCGAAGCTCGGAGCGCCGCTGTTCGTGCACGCCGAGCTCCCCGAGCCGCTCTCGGAGGGGGAGAAGGCCGCGCTCGGCCTCGATCCACGCCGCTACGACACGTACCTGAAGTCACGCCCGCGCTCGGCGGAGAACGCGGCCGTCGATCTCGTGCTGCGCCTCGCGCAGGAGACCGGCGCGCGCGCGCACATCGTGCACCTCTCCTCGTCGGATGCGCTCACCACGTTCCGCCGCGCACGTGATGCCCGCGTGCCGCTCACCGTGGAGACGTGCCCGCACTACCTCACGTTCGCGTCCGAGGAGATCCCGGACGGCGCCACGGCCTTCAAGTGCGCGCCGCCCATCCGCGAGAGGAACAACCGCGAGATGCTGTGGGACGCGCTGCGCGAGGGCATGATCAATCAGATCGTCACCGATCACTCGCCGTCGTCGGCGGCCATGAAGTGCTCGGGCTCCGGCGATTTCATGGCGGCGTGGGGCGGGATCTCGTCGCTCCAGATCGGCCTCTCCGCCGTGTGGACGGCCGCGCAGGCGCGCGGCCACGGCGTGCGCGACCTCGTGGAATGGATGAGCGCCGCCCCGGCGCGCCTCGCCGGCCTCTCGGGTCGAAAAGGCGCGATCGCCGTGGGCTGCGATGCCGATCTCGTGTTCTGGAATCCCGACGCCGAGCACACCATCGACGCCGCGACGCTCGAGCACCGCCACAAGATCACGCCCTACCAGGGGCGCAGCCTGCGCGGCGCGGTGATGCGCACCATCCTGCGCGGCGAGACCATCTACGAGCGCGGCAGTGGATTCATCGGCAGCCCGAAGGGGCGCTGGACGAGGAGAGCCTGAAGGAATGAGTGATCTGACGCATCTCGTCGATCTCGCGGCGGAGCGCCTCGGCGGCTCCGTCCTGCACGCGACGGACGAGTTCTTCGCGAGCAAGGACAACCTCTTGAAGCCGCAGGAGGCGATGTTCATCGAGGGAAAGTACACGGACCGCGGCAAGTGGATGGACGGCTGGGAGTCGCGCCGTCGCCGCGACCACGCGTACACGACGCCCGGCCCGCATCCCGACTTCGACTCCGCGATCATCCGCCTCGGGCTGCCTGGCGCCGTGCGCGCGGTGGTCGTCGACACCGCGTTCTTCACCGGCAACTACCCCGCGTCGTGCGCCATCGAGGGCGCGAGCATCGAGGGTCATCCCTCGCTCGCCACGCTCCTGTCCGACGCGATCCCGTGGACGGAGATCTTGCCCCGCGCGCAGGCGACCCTGAAGGGCGGCTCGAAGAACTACTTCGAGATCGCCTCGTCGGGACAGCGCTTCACGCACCTGCGCTTCCACATCCACCCGGACGGCGGCGTGGCGCGCCTGCGCGTCCACGGCGACGTGATGCCGGAGGCCCGCTGGATGAGCTCCCGCGCGCGCCCGCAGCTCGTCGACCTCGCGGCCGCCGAGAACGGCGCGCTGGTCGTCGCCTGCAACGACATGTTCTTCGGCTCGCGCCACAACCTGATCATGCCCGGCCGCGGCGTGAACATGGGCGACGGCTGGGAGACCAAGCGCGGTCGCCGCCCCGGGCCCGACTGGGTGGTGCTGCGCCTCGCGACCGAGGGGTTCATCGAGCGCGCGATCGTCGACACGCTGCACTTCAAGGGCAACGCGCCGGACTGGGCCTCGCTCGACGTCGCGCACGTGGCGGCCGGCCAGCCCGACCCCGAGGGCAGCAAGGACGACGGCTGGGTCCCGCTCCTCGCGAAGACGAGCCTCCAGCCGCACACCCCGCACGCGTTCGAGAGCGAGCTCGCCGGCAGCCCGGGCGCGCGCATCGAAGCCTCGCACGTGCGGATGCGCATCTGGCCGGACGGCGGCATCAGCCGCCTGCGCCTCCTCGGCGTCGTGAGCCCCGAGGGCCGCGAGGCCGCGGGCCTTCGCTACCTGCGCGCGATGCCCGAGCCCGAGCTCGCGGCGGCGCTGAAGTCGTGCTGCGGCTCCGACGGGTGGGTCGCGGCCATGAGCGCCGAGCGGCAGAAGAACCCCGCCGCCGTCGCGAGCCTCGCCGCGCTGAAGAAGCGCGGCGCGGAGCTGTGGAGCGCGCTCGGGCCGACCGACTGGGACGAGGCGTTCCGCGCCCATCCGCGCATCGGCGAGCAGAAGGCGGAGGCCACGCAGAGCGCCGCCGCCTCGGCATGGAGCAAGAACGAGCAGGCGAGCGTCGACAGCGCGACCGCAAAGACCCGGGCCGAGCTCAGCAAGATGAACCTCGCCTACGAGGAGAAGTTCGCGCGCATCTACATCGTGTGCGCGACCGGCAAGACGCCCGAGGAAATGCTGGCCATCGCGCAGGAACGCATGCACAACAACCCCTCCACCGAGCTCCGCCGCGCCGCTGAGGAGCAGCGGAAGATCACCGACCTGAGGCTCGAGAAGCTGGTGCTGCGATGAGATCCGTCTCCACTCACGTCCTCGACATCACGCGCGGTCGCCCCGCGGCGGGCGTCCCGGTCACCATCGAGAAGAAGGACGACACGGGCTACCTGCACCTGAACGCCGGCACCACCGACGTCGACGGCCGGGTGAAGGAGCTCGTCCCGGAGGGGCGGCTCGAGCTCGGCACGTACCGCATCACGTTCGACACCGGCGCCTACTTCGCCGCGCAGAAGGTGGAGGGCTTCTATCCCGAGGCCAGCATCGTCTTCGTGATCCGCGAGCTGGACGCGCATTACCACGTACCGCTCTTGCTCAGTGCATTTGGCTATTCGACGTATCGGGGGAGCTGAGGAATCACCGCGATGTCTGCTGCGACCGTCACCGAGTGGCTCAATCTCTTCATCCGCTGGGCGCATGTCATCAGCGGGATCATGTGGATCGGCAGCTCGCTCTTCTTCAACTGGCTCGACTCCCACCTCGACAAGGTGGAGGACCAGTCGCGCAAGGGCGTCGAGGGCGAGCTCTACATGGTGCACTCGGGCGGCTTCTACCAGGTGGAGAAGAAGCTCATCGCGCCCGAGGCCATGCCGAAGCGTTTGCACTGGTTCAAGTGGGAGGCGGGCTTCACGCTGCTCACCGGCTGGGTCCTCATGGACATCGTGTTCTTCCAGGGCGGCGGCGTCACCCTGGTGGACCCGAACGTCTCGTCGATCAGCCCGACCGTCGCCTCGATCGTGTGCGTGGTCGGTCTCATCGGCTCGTGGTTCGTCTACGACCTGCTGTGGCGCTCGCCGCTCGTCAAGAACGTCTACGTCGGCGCGCTCCTCACCTACGTGCTGATCATGGCGGTGAACTTCCACCTCACGAAGGTGATCAGCGGCCGCGCGGCGTACCTCATGACGGGCGCGATGATCGGCACGTGGATGGCCACCAACGTCTGGGTGCACATCATCCCGGCGCAGAAGGCGCTCGTCGCCTCGGTGAACGCGCGCACCAAGCCGGATCCGAAGTTCGCGAAGCACGCGAAGACCCGCTCGCGGCACAACAACTACCTGACCTACCCGGTCGTCATCATCATGCTCAGCAACCACTTCCCGGGTGCCTACGGCAGCAAGTACAGCTCGGTGATCCTCGCCGGCCTGATCGTGTTGGGCGCGGCCATCCGGCATCTCCAGAACGTCACCAAGGAGCTGTCGCCCGGCATCCTCATCGGGATCCTCGCGGTGGCGTTCACGATCGGCCACTCCGCGCTGACGTCCTCGGCGCCGTCCACCGCCGCCGACACCGCGACCGGTCCGCTCTCCGCGAGCGTGCCCACGAACGTCGGTGGCCCCAAGCAGGTCGCGAACGAGTCCGTGGTCGGCACCGTGGTCGGCACCGTGAAGCTCGACGGCAAGCCGCCGCCCGCCAGGGAGCTGAACCTCGGCACCTGCACCACCGACTCGAACGGTCCCGTGTTCTCGGAGACCGTCCTCACGAAGGACGGAAAGCTGCAGAATGCATTCGTCTGGGTGAAGAGCGGGCTCGAGTCCTACAAGGGCGCGGAGGCTCCGGCCGAGCCGATCGTGATGGACCAGAAGGGCTGCATCTACCACCCGCACGTCATCGGCGCGCAGGTCGGCCAGAAGGTCGTGTTCCTCAACAGCGACCCCGTGCTGCACAACGTGCGGAGCACCGCCGAGATCAACGCGCCCTTCAACGACATGATGCCGACGAAGGACATGCGCCTCGCCAAGACCTTCGACAAGCAGGAGGTCATGATCCGCGCGAAGTGCGACGTACATCCGTGGATGGCGTCGTTCGTCGGCGTCGTCGCGCATCCGTTCTTCGCCGTCTCGAGCGACACTGGCGAGTTCACGCTCCGGAACGTGCCCGAGGGCGACTACGAGATCGAGGCGTGGCACGAGGCGTACGGTCGCCAGTCGCAGAAGGTGAAGATCGAAGGGCGCAAGACCGCGACGACGGCCTTCACCTTCCGCGCGGAGTGAGCTGCGCTTTTCTGAGCGCAGTGCCGGCTCCTGCGGGTCACGGGCAAGCGTTCGTCGCGCGGTTCGACCCCGACGCCGACCCCGTGACATCAGTCAGAGAAATCGTTCGTCAGGTAGAAACGCCCGCCGGAATAGATGTTTCCGACGCCGATCCGGCGCAGCTTGGGGTTCATGATGTTGTCGTAGTGCCCGCCGCCCGGGCCCTCGTCCATCATCAGCTTGAGCATGATGTCGACCTGCTTCTGCGCGTTGCGCCAGGGGTCGGCATCCATGGTGGGCACCCCGCGCGGATCGCCCTGGTTCTCCGCGCTGCGCGAGCCGAAGTGCTGCGCCTGCGCGTTGTCGGCGAAGTTCGCGTGCGGGACGTGATCGCGCGCGAGGCGCTGCGAGCCGGCGACGGCGAAGGCGCTGATCCGTGCGTCGTGGAGGAGGGGAGGAAGGCCGCCCTGCGCCCGGTAGCCGTTCACGCGCTCGACGTTGTAGCGGACGAGCGGATCGGCCGGGTACGGATCGGCAGGCCGGGCCGCTGGCTCCGGCGCCGGCGCGGTGCGGCGCGTGATGGTGGTTTTGCGCACCGAGCCGTCGGGCATGCGCTCGTAGGTGACCTCCTGCGTGGCCTGCCCGCCGCCTCCGCTCGGCGCGGCCGCCCCTTCGTCGTGCGGCCGACAGGCGACGACGACGAGCGAGAGAACGATGGCGCTAGCGGGTCGACCCATGCCCCGAGTATACCGCGCGGGCTTCGACGATCTTCGCGAACGACCGGGCGCGCATCTCGTCCAGCGTGAGCCCGGTGGCCGCGACGTCCTCCTCGGAGAGCGCCCCGCACGCGGCCCCGCGCACGAAGTGCTCGAGGAGCCCCTGGCCGGTGGCGGCGTCGTCGAAGATCTGACCGGAGAGCGTGGCCTTCGTTGCCTTCTCGACGAACGCGCGCAGCCGGGCGGTCATCGCGGCGCGGTCGGCGAGGAAGAACGCGTAGACCGTGCCGTAACGGGCCGGCAGCTGCGCGGGATGGAGATCCCAGCCCTGGTGGATGCCGAGCGCGAGCGCGCTGCGGATGCCCTTCGCGTGCAGCGCCCACGCGCTGTGCACCGCCGCCTCGTCCTTGCCGGTGGGCAAGCGCGTGGTGGCGCCGTCGACCACGTCCGTGCCCGTGCCCGCGAGCGCGAGCTGCATGAGCACGCGTGCCGCTTCGCATGCCGGATGATCGAGGCGCTGCTCGCCCGCCGTGACGCCGAGGCTCGCCGTCAGATCGTACGCGCCGAGGTGCACCGCGCCGCACCGCCCGCCGGCCGCCGCGACGAGGCCGGGCACCGCGACCCGCCCCTCCGCGTCGAGCAGCGCGCGCGGCGCCTCGACCATGAGCTCGATGCCGATCGGGGCGGCGATCCCGAGGCGCTCCTCCAGCGAGGAGAGCAGCGTGACGAGCGCCTTCACCTCCTGCGCGCTCGACACCTTGGGGAGCGTGACGGTGAAGCCCTCGGGCAGCGCACCGTTCGTGCTCCGCGCGAGGGTGGTCACGAAGAGGTCGAGCGTGCGGACCGCGCGGCGTGCCGACTCGGGCGCGAGCGCCTTGATGCGGATCCCGACGATCGGCGCGACACCTCGTGGCTCGCGCGCGAGCGTCGCCGCGGCGCGCTCGGCGTCGGCGTCCTCCTCGGCGTCGGGCCGCGGGCCGTAGCCGTCCTCGAAGTCGATGCACGTCTTCTCGATCGGCTCGCGTTCGAGCTTCTCGCGGACCCGCCGCGCGACCTCGGCGGCGAGCGCGTCGTCGGCGAGGCCCACCACGCGCGCAAACGCGCGGTCGTCCTTGCCGAAGGCGGTCATCGACGCGCGCGCCAGCGCGCCCAGCTTCGCGGCGCTCCCGGGCCGGTAGAGGTGCGCGCCCCCGTAGAGCACGTGCACGACGCCTCGCCCCGAGCGCGGCAAGACGGTGGCGGAGGCGTGCTGCGCGAGCTCCGCGAGGATGGCGGCGACGTGGGCGGAAAGGAGGGTGGTGGGCATGAGGCGCAGCGCGCGCTATGGATACAGGGAATGCAGAGGCGTTGGCTGCTCTCGTTGATCCTGGTGGTGCCGGTCGCCTACGCGTGTGGCAGCTACGCCGACCAAGGTGACGTCGGGCGACTGAAACTGCGACGGCGTCGTGGATCGGCAATACAAGGTCAACGCGGCGTGCAACGGCGCCCACCCGGCGTCGTGCAGACGTGATCGGCCGCGTCATCCACGGCGATTGCCTGGACGTCCTCCGCACGATGCCGGGAGGCTCCGTGGACCTCGTCTACGTCGATCCGCCCTTCAACACCGGCCGCGTGCAGCGGCGTGATCGCCTGAAGACAGTGCAGGTCGCCGAGGGCAGCGAGGGCGACCGCACGGGCTTCGCGGGCCGCCGCTACGCCACCGAGCGCGTCTCGCAGGACGCTGGCTTCGCCGACACGTTCGACGACTACCTCGCGTTCCTCGAGCCCCGCCTCCGCGAGGCTCATCGCGTGCTCTCGCCCACCGGCAGCTTCTACTTCCACATCGACTACCGCGAGGTGCACTACTGCAAGGTGATGCTGGACGGCATCTTCGGCCGCGCCTCGTTTCTCAACGAGATCATCTGGGCCTACGACTACGGCGCGCGCAGCAAGAGCCGCTGGCCCGCGAAGCACGACAACATTCTCTTCTACGTGAAGAACCCGGCGAAGTACCACTTCGACACCGACGAGGTCGACCGCATCCCGTACATGGCGCCCGACCTCGTGGGCGAGGAGAAGACGGCGCGCGGCAAGCTCCCCACCGACACGTGGTGGCACACCATCGTGAGCCCCACGGGCAAGGAGAAGCTCGGCTACCCGACCCAGAAGCCGATCGGCATCCTCAAGCGCATCGTCCGCGCGTCGTGCCCGAAGGGGGGGCTCGTGCTCGACTTCTTCGCCGGCAGCGGGACCACCGGCGCGGCGGCGCTCGAATCGGAGCGGCGCTTCGTGCTCGTCGATGCGAGCGAGGTGGCGATCGCCACGATGAAGCGGCGCTTCGCCGGGGCGGACGTGTCGTTCGAGGCGGGCGCTAGGCCGCCGCCCCTGCTTCGATCTCCAGCTCCTTGAAGAGCGGCGCGAGCTCGGGGCGCGCGCGGAGGGGCTGGCAGAAGCGCGTCGTGAGGTCGAGCAGCTGGCTCTCGAGGACGTCGGCCTCGTTGCCGTTGCGGTGGATGGCCCCGCGGCACTTCTCGCGCTCGGCATCGAGCTCCTCCTCCGCCTTCGCGAGCGCGGAGCGGAGCTCGCGGATCTGGAAATCGAGGTCGTTGGCGAGGCGCTCGGCGGTCTCCGAGGCCTCCCCTGCGCGGCGCTCCTCGCCGCGGTAGGCGTTCCACTCGTCGACGACGTCGGCGACGGCGCGGTACGCCTGCGCGAGATCGGACCACGGCTCGAGGAAGCCGGAGCGGCCCTCCCAGATCACGACCTCCTTGTGCGCGAGCCCGAAGCGCTCGCGCGCCGCCTTGCAGTCGTCCTCGCTGCGCTTCTGCGCGTCACGCGCGGCGCGTAGCTCCTCCTTCGACTTGGAGCCGTCGAGGCCGAGCTGGTCGACCGCGAAGCCGAGCTGCGCGCGCTTCTCGCGCCCGCGCAGATCGATCTCCTCGAGCGTGCGCTGCGCGTCCATGCTCTCGCCGCGCAGCGAGACGACCTGGCGCACGAGCTGGTTCACCTCCTCGAGGAGGTGCGTGAGGTCGCCGGGCGCGCGCTGCTTCGCGCCGAACGCGCGCGAGAGCATCTGCTCGAGCACGAAGATGCGGCGCGCCCACTGGTCGGCGGCGCCCGCGGCGATGGTGATGGGCGCGGCGATGCTGAGCGGCTCCGCATCGGCGGCGGGCGGCCCCGCGACCTCGCGCTCCTTGAGGATCTCGAGGAGGTCGGCGTGGATGCGGTGCGCATCGACGGGGCGATCCTTCGGATCCTTGCCGAGCATCTTCACGACGAGCTCGTCGAGCGCCTGGGGCACGCGTGGGTTGAGCGAGCGCAGCGAGGGCGGCGGCTCGTTCATGTGCTTGACGAAGAAGGTCGCCACGTCGGGCGCGGTGAACGGCAGCTGGCCGGTGAGCATCTCGAAGAACACGACGCCGAGCGCGTAGAGGTCGCTCGAGCCGCCCGTATCGTTGCCGAGGATGCGCTCCGGGGCCATGTACTGGGGCGTCCCGAAGAGCTCGCCTTGCCCGGTGAGACGCGAGTCGTGGCGGCTCTTCGCGATGCCGAAATCGAGGAGCTTGACGAGGTCGGAGCCGTCGTCGCGGCGGCACAGAAAGATGTTCTCGGGCTTGAGGTCGCGGTGGATGACCTCGAGGTCGTGCGCGCGCGCGATCCCGCGGGCGATCTGGATCATGATGTGGACCGCGCGGTCGACCTCGAGCCGCTTCTTGTGCACGACGGCGGCGAGCGACTCACCGCGCAGCAGCTCCATGACGATGTAACAGGTGCCGTCCTCGGTATCGCCCTGGTCGAAGATCTCGATGATGTTCGGGTGCGCGAGCTTCTGCGCGCTGCGCGCCTCGCGCCGGAACCGCTCGCGGACGATGGGGTCGCTCGCCAGCATCGGGTTCATGATCTTCACCGCGACCGGCCGCTCGACGAGCTTGTGCCGCGCGCGATAGACCGTGGCCATCCCGCCCTCGCCGATGACCTCCTCGACGACGTAACGGCCCGCGAGGAGCGTGCCTATCCTGGGATCAGGCAGCTCGACGAGCTCGGCGCCCTCGACGAAACAGTATTCTGCCTCGTTCGGGTAGCGCATCTTGCACTGCGTGCAGGTCTTCAAGACGGCGGCTCGTGGACCGGATCATACACGCGGAGAAGCGGAGCACGACCGCAGGCGACTCCGGTGAGCACGAGTTCACCCGACTCTTGGGATTTCATCCTGGATGACCGATACTCGGGCGAGCGTTTCCCCATCATGTCGTTCCCGCCGCCCCCCAGCCCACATGTGCGCTCGGTCCAGGTCCCGTCCGGGCCTCCCGCGGCGATCCACGTGAAAAGGGCGCCGGAACCGCCGCGCGGGGGGAAGCGTTGGGGCCTGCGGCTCGGGCTCGTGGGCGGTCTCCTCGCGGTCGCCGCCGGGGTGGGTGCGGGGCTCCGGGCCCATTACCTGCCGACCGCGTACGTGGTCCCCGGTCTGCTGGTCGACGGGGAGAAGCTGGCCGCCGGGACCGACGCGACGAGCCTCCGCGCCGTCGTCGAGGCCCATGCCGCCACCCTCGCCGCGCGCAATGTCGCGCTCGCGATGCCCGGCACCGAGGCGCCGGTGCTCGAGGGGACGCTCGGGGAGCTGGGCGTCAAGGTCGACGTCGACGAGACCATTGCCCTCGCCACGCGCGTCGGCCAGACCGAGGACGTGTGGGGTCGCGTGCAGACCGTCCGTCAGGCGCGCGCCGGGCAGCTCGACGTGCCGCTCCGTCTCCACGTCGAGCGCGAGGTCACGTTCGCGAAGCTCGAGAGCGTGAAGGAGCTGACCGACAGCGAGGCCGTGTCCGCGCGGCTCGACCTCGACAAGCACGCCACCATCCCCGAGAAGGATGGTCGCTACGTCGATCAGGACGGCACCGTCGCGCTGCTCGAGAACGCGGCCAAGACGCCGCCGACCGACGTCCGGCGCGAGACCACGCGCATCGAGCTGCCGGTCGCGAGCTTCGCGCCGCGCATCTCGGCGGCGTTCCTGAAGAACCTCGACATCTCCACGGTCATCGCCGAGTACGAGACCTCGTTCTCGCGCGGCGGCGAGCAGAAGCGCCGCGGCAAGAACATCGACAACGCCGCGCAGAAGCTCGACGGCCTCGTCATCTCGCCCGGCGAGATGGTGAGCTTCAACACCGTCGTCGGCGAGCGCAGCGAGGCGAACGGCTTTGCCAAGAGCTGGGAGATCTTCAAGGGCGAGATGGTCGAGGGCGTGGGCGGCGGCACCTGCCAGGTGGCCTCCACGTTCCACGCCGCGGCCTTCTTCGGTGGGCTCGATCTCCTCGAGCGCCTCCCGCATTCGCGGCCCAGCGCGTACATCCCGATGGGGCTCGACTCCACGGTCGTGTACCCGAGCGTCGACCTCAAGGTCCGCAACCCGCACCCGTTCCCGGTCGTCGTCCACGCGTCGACCGGTAAAGGCGACGGCAGCAAGCTGCGGATCGAGCTGCTCGGCAAGATGCGCCCCGTGGAGGTGAGCTTCGGCCGCGAGCTCGTCTCCACCATCTCCTTCAAGCGCAAGGTGATCGAGGAGCCGACGCTCTCGGGCAAGAAGGTGCTGGTCAAGCAGCACGGCATCAAGGGCTTTCGCGTGAAGCGCTCGCGCCTCCTCAAGTATCCGGACGGCACGAAGAAGCTCGAGGAGGCGACGGACTTCTACCCGCCGACCGTCGAGATCTACCATGTGCCCGTGGGCTTCGATGTCTCGCTCCTCCCGGCGCTCCCGGGCGGCGAAGGCGAGGACTCCGAGGTGCCGTCGGCCACCCCCGCCTCGGTCCGCGCCCCGTCCCCTCCGTCTTCGACCGCGAACGCCACGGCTTCTGCGTCCGACAAACCGGCGGACGCGATCGAGTTCGTGGACGCGCCCGGCGCGCACGCCCCGACGGCCGCGCAGCGCGATCCGTCGAAGAGCGTGTTCCTCAAGCGTTAGAAGATCCGCTCCCTCGGCGCTGCTACCATGGGCGGGCATGGCGCAGACCACTCGTCTCCATCGCTACACGTACGCCGACTACGTCGGAATCGAGGTCGGCAGCTCGGGGAAGCACGAGTTCTTCGACGGCGAGATCTACGCGATGGCGGGCGGGACGGAGGACCATTCGGCGCTCTCCGTTGCCGTCACCGCGGCCCTCCTCCGCGCTGCGGCAGGCGGCGAGTGTCGCGTTCACTCGTCGGACCTGCGCATCTACGTCGAGGCGGTCGGCCTCGCGACGTTTCCCGACGGCTCCGTCGTCTGCGGGCCTCTGCTGCAGCACGCGGCGAGCCCGAAGACCACCGCGCTCAACCCGACCATTCTGGTGGAGGTCACGAGCGATTCGTCAGAGGACTACGACTGTGGGCTGAAGCTCGATGCGTATCGGACGATCCCCTCCCTTCGCGATTACATCGTCGTGTCCCACCGTGAACGTCGCATCACTGTTCACCACCATGAGGAGCACGCGTGGACGACGCGCGTGGCGATCGCTGGCGGCTCGGTGCGGGTCGAGAGCCTTGGTGCCGACCTGCAGGTCGACGTCATCTACGCGGTGAGCTCCATCACGTCGCCGATCTGATGCGGTCGTCGACGAGCGTGACGTCCCTCGCGCCGTGAGCCGTTCGGCCCGGCCCACCCGGGGTTTGTGCGGAAGTTGACGGGCGCTTCCTGAAGTGGGCACACTCCCTACATGGGGTCGAGCCGACGCTTCCTCCTGCCGCTCTGCGCGGCAGCGCTGCTGTTCTCCGATCACCCGGCGGACGCGGCGCCTCCCGTCGCGAAACCGGCGACGGCGAAGCCGCATGCGCCGTCGACCCCGGCGAAGGGCGCGAGCGGCCCGGCCTCGACGAGCTCGACGAGCTCGAAGACGAGCAGGGCGCAGGACACGAACGTCCGTCGCTCGGTCGCGGGCGGCCCCACGCTCGACGACACGTCGGTCGGCGCCGATACGCCGGAGCTGCGTGCGCTGCACGCCGCGGAGCGGGAGCTCTTCCCGCCGGCCTCACCGGCGATCGGCTCACCGTGGCCGTCCGAGCTGCCGTTCCCGGTCGCGACCGCCGATGATCGCCCGCGTGTGCACGCCTCGGGTCTCTCGCCAGTGCCGCCGTCGAGCAGCCCGCCGAGCGCCGAAGGCGGCAAGGATCTCGCGTGGCTCGGCAAGCTCGATCTGCCGGATCTCCCGGTTCGCTGGGACGCCCGCGTCGTGAAGTACCTCGAGTTCTTCAAGGACGATCCGCGCGGCCGCGCCACGCTCTCGACCTGGCTGCGTCGTTCGGGGCGCTACCGTGATTCGATCCGCAAGGCGTTCCGCAAGAAGGGCCTGCCGGAGGACCTGATCTGGCTCGCGATGATCGAGAGCGGCTTCGAGCCCACCGCACGATCGCCGGTCGGCGCCGTCGGCCTGTGGCAGTTCATGCCCGAGACCGGGAAGATCTACGGCCTCTCCCAGGATCGCTGGTCGGACACGCGCATGAGCCTCACCGCCGCGACCGAGGCCGCCGCGGACTTCCTCGCGGACCTGCACCGCCGCTTCGGAAGCTGGGACCTCGCGATGGCCGCCTACAACATGGGCTACGGCGGCGTGCTCTCCGCGGTGCGCCGCTACAACACGAACGACTACTGGGCGCTCGCCAAGCTCGAAGGCAGCTTTCCCTGGGAGACGACGCTCTACGTCCCGAAGATCCTCGCGGCGGCGATCGTCTCGAGGAACCTCGCAGCGTTCGGCTACCAGGACGTCAACGTCGAGGCGCCGCTCGACGGCGAGGACGTGCCCGTCGCGCCCGGCACCGCGCTCTCTGCCGTCGCGACGGCGTGCGGCGTCACCACCAAGGAGGTCGAGCAGCTGAACCCCGATCTCCGCGCCTCGCGTACGCCGCCCACCCAGGAGGACTGGCGCGTGCTGGTGCCGGCCGGCAAGGCGAGCGGCTGCAACCAGAACCTCGCGAAGGTCCGCAAGGACCAGCCCGCGATGGAACGCTACGTGGTGCGCTTCGGCGAGTCGATCGAGCAGATCGCGCAGGCCCGCCGGGTATCGGTTGGTAAGCTCGTCGAGCTCAACGCGCTCGCGCCTGGCGAGATCCTGAAGGGCGGCATGACGCTCCTCGTGCCGAAGACCGACCCGAACGACAGGTCTGCGCCCGACCCCGCGAAGAAGGCCGAGAAGCCGGTGGTCGTGGTCCCGCAGGACGTGTTCGTGTACCCCGATCGCCGCCGCGTCTTCTACCGCGTGCAGGTCGGTGACACCGTGCGCGACGTCTGCACGTCGTTCAAGGTCACGCCCGACGAGCTGCGCCGGTGGAACGACATCGATCCGTCCGCGCGCCTCGTCGAGGGCATGACGATGCAGATCTTCGCGCCCACCTCGGCCGATCTCTCGAAGACGGTCGTGCTCGGCGAGGGCGACGTCCGCACCGTGGTCGCCGGCACCGACGACTTCTTCCACAACTGGGACGAGAAAGGGCGGAGGCGCCTGGTCGTCATCGCGCACGCCGGCGACACGCTCGAGTCGATGGGCAAGAAGCACGGCGTCACCACGAACCTGATGGAGCGCATCAACCGCCGCGGCCGCTCCGAGGTGCTCGCCGAAGGCGATCGTGTGGTGGTGTGGATCCCGGGCAACGGCGCGGCGACGAGCCCGAACGCGCAGGCCTCCAACGACGCACCGCTGCGCGCGACGGGCGCGATCCCGCAGCCCACGCCGCCCCTCGGCGCCCCGCCCGCGCCAGGCTCGCTGCCGGCGCTGCCGTAGAAGACGCGTCGCGCGACCACGATGGACCGGATCGCCTACTTTCCGGAGAGGTAAGCGAAGTCGGAGCGGAGGTCGGCGTCGCTGATGTCCGCGGCCGTGAACGAAGGCATC
>JAYTHX010000178.1:0-5271 GCA_043732195.1 Polyangiaceae bacterium | reverse complement strand
AGGTGCTGCAGCCGAACCAGTGGGTGCCGATGCAGCCCGGCGACGCGATCGAGCTCGGTGAGGTCTCGATGGTCTACACCGTGCGGCCCTCCGACCTCCTGTCGGCGCTGCTCGCGCCGGCGAGCGTCGCGTACGGTCCGCGCTCGATGGCGGAGCATCACGCGTCGGCGCCGCCGGGCGCGCCGGGGCAGCCACCGCAGTACGCGCCGGCCGCTCCGGTGATGCAGCACTCGCCTTCGGGCCCGCCGCAGACCGGCCCCCACCGCCCCGCGCGCGGCCGCATCTCGATCCGGCAGGGACCCGGACAGGGCAGCGTGGCTGAGCTCACCGACATCACGGTGATCGGCAACCAGCCCGGCCAGGCCACGCTTTTGCTCGCCGATCCGCGGATCGGCCCGCGCCACGTCGAGATCCTCAGGCACGCCGACGGCTTCTACGCCCGCGACCTCGGCTCGCAACGCGGCACGTCGTGCCGTGGCCAGCAGCTCGGTCCCCAGCCCTTCAAGCTGCATAATGGTGACGTGATCGTCCTCGGACAGAACGTGGTTGCCCTGCTCTTCGAGGCCGCTCAATGACCGAGAGTCGCACCGAGTCTCGTGAGGCGCTCGCCTTCAAGGCCGAGAGCGACGTCATGGCCTGCATCGGCTGCAACGATTGCATGCTCGCGTGCCCGCTCCCGCAGGCGAAGCTCGTCACCATCGCCGAGCTGAACGCGGGCGTGCACCTGCCCGTGATCACGAACCCGCGCGTCGCCGAGTTCGTCACCGCGTGCACGCAGTGCCGCCAGTGCGTGCCCGCGTGCCCTGCGGACCTCAGCCGGGCCGACATGGTCCTCTACAACAAGATGAAGGTCGAGGACCGCGTCCCGAACTTCGCCCTGATGCTCCAGGTCGGGCAGCGCGTGCTGCCCTCCGGCTGGACGCTCGATGCGCTCGCCGCGCGCGTCGGCGAGGTGCCCCTCTTCGCGAGCGCAGGGCGCACCGACCTCCGCGCGCTGCTCCTCAAGGCCACGCTCCGCCAGCTCGGACCGAACGAGATCCTCTGCAAGGAGAGCGAGTTCTACGATCGCCTGTGCGTGCTGCTGGGCGGCGCGCTCGAGCAGTCGCTGCGCGGCCCCAACGGGCGCCCCGTGCAGATCCTGGTGCTCGGCGAGGGCTCGTTCTTCGGCGAGATGGCGGTCATGGCCGATCAGCCCGAGCCCTACACCGTGCGGGCGATGATGCCGTCGCTGGTCCTCGAGCTGCCCAAGGCCGCCGTCGCGCGCCTCATGTCCACCTCCGAGTCCTTCAAGGGCACGATGGACGAGCTGTATCGCCGCCGCGCGCTCTGGACCTACGCGCGCACGCCCACCGTGCTCAGCGCGCTGCCCGAGCAGGCCATCACCGAGCTGCTCGACAATGCGGAGCTGCGCACGATGAAGAGCGGCGAGACCATCCTGCGCGAAGGCGCACAGCCCACCGACGCGTACGTCGTGAAGACCGGCTTCCTGCGCGTGAGCCGCAAGGTGCCTGGCCAGGCCGACCGCGCGCTCGTCTACTTTCGCGAGGGTGATCTGTTCGGGCTCACCGGCCTCCTGATGGGCGAGAAGCAGTCGCCCTTCTCGGTGAGCGCCACCACGCGCTCGGAGCTGATCCGCATCCCCGGCGCCCACCTCTTCCAGATCCTCGGCCGTTACCCGCAGGCGCGCCAGGTCCTCGAGGGCGGCGCGCAGACCGCCGAGCGCGTCGCGCGCGACAACACCTTCATGCCCGCGCCCGCCGCGGGCGGCCGCAAGCCCGGCACGGCGCTGGCGATGTCGGCGGAGGTCCTCGTCGAGAAGGGCCTCGCCTGCGGCAACGAGGTGCTCGTCGTCGATCAGACGAAGTGTGTAAACTGCAAGAACTGCGTCGACGCCTGCGGGCGCCGCCACAAGTACAGCCGCCTCGACCTCCAGGGCCTCCAGGTCGACACCTTCCTCTTCCCGACGGCCTGCCGCCATTGCGAGGATCCGGTCTGCCTGCTGTGCAGCGTGAACGGGATCGTGCGGCTCCCGAGCGGCGAGATCACCATCGTCGAGGACAACTGCATCGGCTGCGGCGCGTGCGCCGAGCGCTGCCCGTACGGCAACATCCGCATGCACGCCGTCTCGCCGCCGCAGGAGAGCTTCCTGGTGAAGCTCCTCGGCGTGCTCGGCCTCAAGGCACGGCGCGAGGCGCTCGACGAGCTGAAGCCCGGCACCGCGCGCATCGCCGTGAAGTGCGACCTCTGTGCCGGCTATCCCGACTACGCTTGCGTCACCGCGTGCCCGGTGGGCGCGATGTTCCGCATCGATCCCATGAAGTCGCTCGAGACGCAGAACATGACCTTCCCGCAGCACGGCCGTTGAGCGTCGCGTGAACAGGCCGCGTCTGGAACGCCCCGTCGTCTTCTTCGAGCGCCAGTGGCCGTGGGCCGTCCTCGGCGGCTCGATCGCGCTGATCCTCACGTTGCTCTCGCTCGTCTTCGCGACCGGTTTCATGTCGTCGGTCAACGACCTGCGCTTCGGCCCGAACCTGCGCGGCTACACGGCGACCGGCATCCTGATGGGGCTGCTCTCGCTGTTCTTCGTCATCCTGACGATGTGGTACTCGGCGCGGAAGCGGCGCAACGTCACCGGCGCGACGATGATGACGTGGCTCTGGGCCCACGTGTACTTCGGTCTGCTCGCGGTCCTCGCCGCGGTGCTCCACGCCGGCTCGGGCCTGCTCAGCGCCTCGCTCACGAGCGGCAAGTTGCTCTTCCTGCTCTTCTCGGTCATCGCCGGCTCGGGCATCTTCTGGCGCCTCGCCTACGTGATCGTGCCGCCCAAGGCGGCCAAGGAGACGCTCAACTACTCGAAGGCTGGCGCGCTGAAGCGGGCCGAGGAGCAGACGCTCGAGATCGAGAAGCTCACCGCTGGCCGCTCGCCGGAGCTCGCGCGCGTGAAGGACGCGTTGCTCGCGCGCGACGTCCCGCTCCACGAGCTCCACCAGATGGTGGCTACGCTCTCGCCCGAAGATCGCGCGCTGATGGACGAGATCGTCCAGATCGCCGCGAGCCGGCGCCGTGCGCTCGCGCGCCCCGCCGCGCAGCAGGGCTTCACGAAGAGCCTCCAGTTCTGGCGCGTCGTCCACGTGCCGCTGGCGTTCGTCTTCCTCTTCGCGCTCTTCGTGCACGTGCTCGGCGCATTCGACTTTCATCACAAGGCGATGCCCACGGCGCTCGCGGAGGACGGGCCGCTGGCGGCCTTCAAGCCCTCGCAGGAGTGCAAGGAGTGCCACAAGGCGATCTACGCGACCTGGGCGGACTCGATGCACGCGCACGCGCTCACCAGCCCGCTCACCATCGTGCAGAACAACCTCGACATGCGGCACTCGCTCGCCGGGTCGGCCTCGCCCGACCCGCGGCGCATGTGCATCAACTGCCACGGGCCCGCGGTCGCCGCCGTCACCGACGGAGACCTGCTGCCGCTCCGCAGCCCGCGCGCGCTCGAGGGCATCGAGTGCGTGGCGTGCCATCAGCTCAGCGAGCCGGTGGTGCCGGGCGGCGGCGGCAGCGCGAAGGCTTACCAGGACAAGCTCGTGAAGGGGGAGCGCTACTTCGCCCGGCTCGACGGGCCCGTCGGCAACTCCTACCACCGCAGCAGCAAGAGCCCGCTCTACGACACGCCCGAGAAGCTGTGCGCCACGTGCCACAACGTGAATCTCGACCGCAACAACGACGGCAAGATCGTGAAGGGCGTCGACCTCGTCCTCCAGACCACGTTCGACGAGTATCGCGAGTACCAGCGCGGCGGCGGCACCGGCAACTGCGTGAGCTGCCACATGCCGATCATGCCCGGCGTGAAGCAGGCCGCCGACGGCGCGTCGCCGCCGTTCACCGTCGACTACACGCCGCCCACGCGGCAGGTCCACGATCACGGCTTCGTGGGCGTCGACTACCCGCTCGACACCGTGGCCAAGCGCGATCCGCAGAAGGCAAAGCGCGCCGCGCTCCTCGCCAGCGCCGCGGGGCTCACGCTCGACACCGAGAAGGCCGACGCCAACAGCCTCACGCTGAAGCTCGCCATCGACAACCGCACCGGGCACAACCTGCCCACCGGCTTCGCCTTCGCTCGCCAGATGTGGATCGAGCTCGTCGTGAAGGACGGCGGCTCCTCGACGATCTTCACCTCCGGCGTGCTCGCCAGGAGCGACGATGACCTCTGCGACAACGGCACGTTCGGCGAGCTCACGAACCCGCTCCGCAGCTCGGTGGTGGGCTGCACGCAGGTCGATCCGCAGCTCGTGAACGTCCAGCTGAAGCTCGTCGACAAGATCGCGGTGCTCGCCGGGCCCGACGGTCAGCCCGTGAAGGACGAGGGCGGCGACAACGTCCTCATCCAGTCGGCACAGGGCAACGAGACGTACCTCCAGTACTTCACCGGCGGCGGCGTCGCGCGCCAGCGCCCGAGCGACAAGGCGAGCATGGGCCCGCTGCGCCCGCTCCAGCGCAAGACGTACCAGTACGTCATCCCGCTGCCCAAGCCGGTGAAGACCGGCACGTTCAACGCGCGCCTCCTCTTCCGCAACCTCCCGCCCTACTGGGTGCGCGCGATGGGCAAGGAGCAGAAGCCCGGCACCGCCGACGGGCCGCGTCTCGACGTGCTCGTGCCGAACCTCCAGACGGTGGAGATGGCGCGCGTGACGGGAACCTTCGCTCGCTGAGGAAAACCACGTATCTTCCGCGTTGCGCCTCTTTTTTAAAGGATCGGACCATGCAGACCAAGAAGCTCTTCGCGCGAAACGTTGTTCGCCTCGTCATCGGCGCGGTGTTCCCGTTCGCGCTCCTCGGCTGTCCGGACAAAGCGCCGGAGACCAGGCCCGATCCTGCGGTGGCCTCTGCGAAGCCCGCCACCACCGCGCCCGGCGGCTCGGCGGCGGCGCCCGCGAAGAGTGGCTCCGGCTGGTAGTGGTCTCGCGCTGATCCGCCAGCTCCGCTGCGTCCGCGTGCTGCTGGGTCTCCTCGCGTGCAGCGCGATGGGCGCGGCGTGCAGCTCGCGGACGAACGCGGAGGCGTCACCGCCCGACGCCGGGGCTGCGGTCCCGCCGGCCGATCCCATCGCGCTGCTCCAGCCCTACGAGGCCGAGACGAGGCGGGCGTTCGATCTCGCGAAGCCCCCCAGCGCGGAGACGGGCCTCGGCGCCGATCCGTGGGCCGTGCGGCGCGTCGCGGGAGGCTTCGTGGGGATCCTGCGCGGCCGCGCGGCGATCGTGCTGCTCGACGAAGAGCTCC
>JAYTHX010000177.1:0-15806 GCA_043732195.1 Polyangiaceae bacterium | reverse complement strand
TGTACCTCGTCGTCTCCGGCGGCCGGTACGCGGTGGCGAAGATCTACAAGGACGCGCAGAACCGCTCCTTCAAGCACCGCGCCGAGTACACCGAGGGCCGCAAGGTCCGGAACACGCGTGACCAGCGAGCCATCGCCAACCGGTCCAAGCACGGTCGCGAGAAGGACGAGGCCGCCTGGCGCTCGACCGAGGTGGACATGATCCATCGCCTGCACGCCGCGGGCGTGCGCGTGCCGGTGCCGTATCACTTCATCGAGGGCGTCCTGCTCATGGAGCTCGTCACCGACGCCGACGGCAACCCCGCCCCGCGCCTCGGCGATCTCCCGTTCGATGCCGAGGGCGCGCGCGCGATGTACGACCGCCTCGTCCGCGCGGCCGTCCAGATGCTGTGCGCCGGCGTGGTGCACGGCGATCTCTCCGAGTTCAACGTGCTCATCGCGGCGGATGGGCCGGTCATCATCGATTTTCCGCAGTCGATCGACAGCGCGCACAACACGAATGCCCGCAAGCTCCTGATCCGCGACGTCGATAACCTGCATCGCTTCCTCGCACGCCATGTCCCCGCCGGGCGACGCCTCCCGCTGGCGGAGGAGATGTGGAACCTCCACGAGCAGAACCTCCTCACCCCCGACACGCGGCTGCGCGGCGACTTCCGCGTGATCGAGCGCGTCGCGAACACGGCGTCGGTGCTGGAGCTCATCGGCGATGCCAACCACGACGAGCGAAGGCGGCGCGATGCGCTCGGCCTCCGCGGCGGACCTCCCGAGACCAGCCACGGGCCGCGCTCGGCGCCGCCGCAGCAGAGCCGGAGCGGCGCTCCGAAGAAGGAAGTGCCCGTCTACCAGGGCCTCAAGGACGAGGGGCTCAAGTTCTTCCGGCACCTCCGCGACAAGCCGCGCGGCGCGCCACCACCGCGGGGCGGTCCGCAGCAGCAGCACCGCTCGCAAGGGCAGCAGCAGGGGCAGCGGCCGCAGGGACAGCAGCAGCAGCAGGGACAGCAGCAGCAGCAGCGACCTCACCCGCAAGGGGAGCGACCGCCGCAGCAGCAACGCTCGCACGCGGACGGCCAGCGCCCGCCGCAGCAGCAACGCTCGCACGCGGACGGCCAACGACCGCCGCAGCAGCAGCGACCGCAAGGAGAGCAGCGACCGCAAGGGCCGCGACCCCAGGGACAGCGGCCGCAGGGGGACCGCCCGCAGCCGCAGCGCCCGCAGCCGCAGCGCCCGCAGCCGCAGCACACGCCGTGGGAGCGGCGACGCCCCGCCCCCTCCCCTTCCTCGCAGCAGCCAGCGCCGGCCCCACGCGACAGCGGATCCGACGCGCCGCGGCCTCAGCACCGCGGTCATGGCAGCGACACGCCGAAGGGCGAGTAACCAGCTCGGCACGACGTCGTTCGAAAACGCCCCGGGTCACCGATGCTCCCGTGAATCTCGCAGCGCGAGCGCCTGAACCTGCGCCCGCGCCTGCGCGTGCGCCTGGCTGTGCTTCTCTCGTGGGAGGTGGACGACGATGACGACCCTTCGCGTGAGGCTCTTGGTGTCCGGGGTGGGCCTCCTGGTGGCCTGCGGTGGTCAGACGCGACGGAGGGCGCGGGCGGCGGCGATCCGACGCCGCCGGTCGACCTGACGGGCCCTCCCCGCGATCCGCCCGGCTCCCCCGCACACCGATCCGACGATGTCGCTCGGCCCGAACACCTGCCTCACGCTCGTCCTCGGCCCGAGCGTCACCGAGAGCGGCAAGCAGCTCCTCTCCGAGATGACGTCGATCGGTGTCAAGGACGGCGCGATGCTACGTGTCTCGTCGATCGCCTTGCGTCAGGCGCCGTGAGCCGCACGCTCACGGCGGCGTGAGCCAGCCGGCGTCGAGGTAGCCGAGGAGATATGCGCGCAGGTCGCGGGCCGTGCCGGAGGTCGCGGTGTCCGCGTCCCAGTGCGTGCCCGGCCGCTCGATGCGGATCACGGGGAACCCCGCGTTCTTCAGCGCGTCCGTCTCGGCGCGGACCGCGTCGATGCGATAGAGCGCATCGCCCACGTGCGCGAGGTGCGCGACGTTCAGCTTCCACGCCGCCGCCGCGATGGACGACGTCTGCGACGAGCCGCTGTCCTGGAACGGGCTCGTGTTCTCGGCGACGACACCGGCAAATCTTCGCGCGTTGAAGAACGCGGTTCGATACGCCATGTCTCCGCCGGAGCTGTAGCCGCCGATGACGACGCGGCGCCGATCGACGTTGAGCCGCCGCTCGACGTCGTCGAGCGCAGCGAGCGCGAGGGGGACGTCCGTGTCCACGTTCCAGCAACCACCGTCACGACCGCCCACGCTGACGGTGACCCAGCTCTGGCCCCCGCCTGGCGAGACCGTCCAGGCATCGCCGTAGGCGTTACCGCCGCAGCCGTGGAGCCACAGCAGGACCTTCGTCGGCGTGCGGTGGGTCGCGTCGTAGGTCGCCGGTACGTACAGCGAGTAACGAGTGGCCGCGCTGCTCACCGCGACCACGGTGCTCCTCGTGACCGCGAGCGGCACGGTCGGGAAGGTGGGGCTCGGCGGGACAATCGGAGCCGGCGGGACAATCGGAGCCGGCGGGACGGTCGTCGCCGGCGGCGGCGGGCTGGACGCGCCGAGGGGCGCGACCAGCTTCACGTTGTCGAGATAGAACGTCTGTCCGCTCTGCGCGGAGATCCACTGGACCTTGCCGAATTTCGTGAGCGTGCCGCGGAGCGCCGCGAGCTTGATGGTCTGCCGCGTCCACGCCGTCGTCACCGGGATGGTCGCCTGCGCGCCGCCACCGGCGCCCGCGAGCGTCTCGACAGCGAGGCGCACACTGCCCGAGGCGGGACCGCGAACATCGAACGCGATGGCATCGTAGTCACTCGCGGTCAGGTCACCCGACGCGTACGCGAGCGCCAGCGCGCCACCCGCCGTGCTCGAGGTGACCCTGATCTGGCTCGCGCTCCCCGACGCCAGCGGCGCGTCGGCGTTGGTCAGCGCGACCGTGGTGGACCAGCTCCAGTCACGCCACGGCGCAGCCAGCGACGCATTCGTGTAGACTGCAATATCGGCCGATAGCGCCTGCGCGACCGCATCGGCGACCGCATCGGGGCTACTTCCATCCTCCAGCGCGCAGCCGGAGAGCGTGGGCCCGCTGAAACAAACCAGTGCACCCAGGACGCGGATCCGCGCCTTCATCGAGTTGAGCAAACGTCGACTCCCGTAAGATGTGATGCGGGGGATTGGACGTCCCCGCGAGGGCAGCGAAGGTGCCAGGCATGCGCAGGCCAAGCAAGCGCGGGCATGAAATGAGGCAGGACCTGCCCGGACACGCGACCACACGCGGGCCAGCGCGCGAATTGTTACAAGCGGACGATGAGCTCGTTGCCGTTCGGCCAGGGCCCCTCGACCTTGGCGCCGTGGACCTCGTGACCCGTCATCCGCGAAGGGTCGACGCAGACCGGTGCGTTCGTTCAATCCACGACGGGCGTTTTCGCGAGCGCGGTCGCCAGCTCCGCGTAGAGGTGCACGTTGGCCTTCACCGTCCGCGTGTAGACGCCCACGTGCATCGACTCGTCCGGGCCGTGGGCGCCGGTGTCCGGGTCGATGACGCCGTTGAGGATCAGCGGGAGCCGGGAGAAACGGCTCCCGAAGAGCGCCACGAACGGGATCGAGCCGCCGAGCCCCACGCGCAGCGGCGCGCGCCCCCACGCGATCTGGTAGGCGCGATCGGCGGCGTCGAACGCGGGCCCCGCGGCGACGTAGTCCCATGACGACGCTGCGCCCGGGAGGCTCGTGAGCGTGACCGCGAGGCCGCCCGGCACGTCGCGCCGGAGCTCGGCGGAGACCGCGTCGAAGAGCTCGGCCGCGGTCTGGCCGGGCGCGATGCGAAGGCTCAGCTTCGCCGAAGACGACTTGCGGATCGCGTTCTTCTCCGTCCCCGGCGCCGGGAACGTGGTCGAGAGCACGGTCACCGCGGGCTCACGCCAGGCCCACGCCGCCGGTGAGAGGTCGCGATCGGGCAGCGGGTCCACGCCGTCGAGCAGGCGCGCGCCGCTCCGGATCACCTCGGCGTTCAGCGGGACCTCGCGCGAGCTCGCGAGCCAGGCCGGCTCGATCGCGCGGCGCGCGAGCTTGAGGCGACCGTCCTCGTCGACGAGGCGCGCGAGCAGCGCGATGAGCGTCATCGCCGGGTCGGGCGCGACGTTGCCCCAGAGGCCCGAGTGCACGTCGCTGCGAGCGCTCGTGACCGACACCTCGACCTCGAGCAGCCCGCGCAGGCTCACGGTGAGCCCGGGGATGTCGACCCCCGGGTTCTCGCAGTCCGTGAGGACCATCGCGTCGGAGTCGAACGCGTCCGGGAAGGCGTCCATGTAGCGCGCGAGGTTCGGGCTGCCGATCTCCTCTTCCCCTTCGAGCAGGAGCTTCAGGTTGCAGGGGAGCGAGCCGGTCTCCTTCAGCCACGCCTCGATCGCCACGAGGTGACTGAGCCAGCCGCCCATGTCGTCCGCCGAGCCGCGGCCGTAGAGGCGGTCGCCCTTGCGCACCAGCGCGTGGGGCTCGGTGCTCCAGGCCTCGCCCTTCACCGGCTGCACGTCGAAGTGGCCGTAGACGAGGACGGTGGGCGCGGCCGGCCCCGCGTTCAGCCACTCCGCGGCGACGCACGGGAGGGCGCCGGGCAGCGTGAGGACGCGCGCGCGGGAGAGACCGAGCGCCGCCAGATCGGCGCGGAGCACCTCGGCGAGCTCGGCGACCCGGGGCGTGGCCTCCGGATCGCTCGAGATGGGAGCGAACGCGAGGTAGCGACCGAGGCGCGCGAAGGAGCCCTCGACGGCATGTTCAGCAGCGAGCGCGATGCGGGTGACGTCGACCATGCCCCATCGCTAGCACGACCCCGGGCGGGCGCGCACCGCCCGTCATCGGCGGGCCCCGCGCGACCTCGGGAGGCCACCAGCTCGTCAGCGCGTGGAGGGCGGGTAAAGCGCGGCGATGCGCTCGGCCACGCGCTCGCCGTCCATCGCCGCCGACACGATGCCGCCCGCATACCCGGCGCCTTCGCCGCACGGGAAGAGGCCGCGCACGGTCGGGTGCTCGAGCGTCTCCACGTCGCGCGGGATGCGGACGGGAGAGGACGTACGCGACTCGACCCCGACCACCACCGCGTCGTTCGAGTAATAGCCGCGCATCCGCTTGCCGAAGAGGCGGAGGCCCTGCTGGAGGCGCTCGCCGATCTCCGGCGGCAGCACCTGGTCGACGCGCGCCGTCGCCAGCCCCGGCGGATAGCTGCAGGTCGGCAGATCGGCGGAGAGCCTCCCCTCGCAGAAGTCCACGAGCCGCTGTCCCGGCGCCACCTGCCCGCCTCCGCCCGCCTCGAACGCCGCGCGCTCGACGACGCGCTGGTACTCGACGCCCGAGAGCGGCCCGCCATCGCCCTTGGGCCCGCGCACCTCCACCACCACGCCCGAGTTCGCGAACGGGTTGTTGCGCTTGCTCGGGCTCCACCCGTTCGTGACGATCTCACCGGGCGCAGTCGCGCACGGCGCGACGATGCCGCCGGGGCACATGCAGAACGAGTAGACGCCGAGCCCGTCGACCTGCACCACCTCCGAGTAGCTCGCGGGCGGGAGGTACGGGCCGCGCACCTTCGTGCGGTAGCGCATCTCGTCGACGAAGGCCTGGGGATGCTCGACGCGCACGCCGATCGCGAAGTCCTTGCGCTCGATGGCGATGCCCTGCGCGGCGAGGAGCTCGAACACGTCGCGCGCGGAGTGGCCGGTGGCGAGCACCACGCGCGTCGCGTCGACGGTGGTGCCGTCGTGCAGCGTCACGCCGCGGATCCCGTCGCTCTCGACCATCAAACCGGTGACGCGCGCGTCGAAGCGCACCTCGCCGCCCGCCCGCAGGATGCCCTCGCGCATCGCGGCGATGATCTCGGGCAGCTTGTTCGTGCCGATGTGCGGATGCGCGTCGACGAGGATGTCGGGGCTGGCGCCGTAGGCCACGAACGTCTCGAGGATGCGCGTGATCTCCTCGCGCTTGCCGCTGCGCGTGTAGAGCTTGCCGTCGCTGTACGTGCCGGCGCCGCCCTCGCCGAAGCAGTAGTTGCTGTCGCGATCGACCTCGCCGCGCTGGGTGATCGCCGCGAGATCGAGGCGGCGCGCGCGCACGTCCTTCCCGCGCTCGACGATCACCGGACGGAGCCCCAGCTCGATGCAGCGCAGCGCCGCGAAGAGGCCACCCGGCCCCGCGCCCACGATCACCACCGTGGGCTTCTTGCTCACGTTCTTGAGCTCGGGTGGCGTGGTCACCGGCGGCGGGAACGGCGCGTCGGTGGAGAGCTCGACGCGCAGCTGCACGCGCGGACCGCGGCCGCGGGCGTCGATCGAGCGCTTCACGACGCGCACCCCCAGCACGTCCCCGAGCGTGATGTCGGCGGCGCGGGCGGCGGCGACGCGCACCTCGTTCTCGGAGGTCGCTTTGCGCGGCGAGAGCATGATGTCCACCGAAGTGATCGCCGATGCGACCGCGAGCTTGCGAGCCATGCTGCCTTCTACGACAATCTCCGCGTGGATACGAATCGTCGCCCCTGCTGTCTCGATGAAAGTCGCCGGGTCCCCTGCGGCACCCGCTGGAGCGAGCTCCGGAAGTGGGCGTGCGCCACCACGGGAAAAGGCGTGCGGGTCGTCAACCTCCAGGGCAGCGAGCAGGGCCAGGCGCCGTTCTTCGCGCAGCCGGTCGGCTACGACGGACGCGCGTTCCAGCTCGGCTTCGATCACGGCTGTGACACCGAGAAGCTGCTGCACGATGTCTGTCACTGGCTGGTCGCGCCCCGGGAGCGGCGCGGGCGCATGAACTTCGGGCTCGGCCCAGGCCCCACCAGGGTGACGGACGCCGAGAGCGACAACGAGGAGGTGACGGTCATGCTCCTCGAGGGCCTGCTCGCGCCGCTCTTCCGCCTCGCGCCCGAGAAGATCGCGAAGCCCGACTACAACGTGGCCGACAAGCGGAACGTCGACTGGGACGGCTGCGCGGAGCGGGCGCGCGTGATCTTCGAAGCGGTCCAGCCCGGCATCCGCTGAGGGAAGAGCGCGATCCGCTCGGTGCCTCTTCGAGCAGAAGACTCTCTACTGCTGGGACGTCGTCAACCAGGCCGCCGAGCAGGCCTCCTCGCGGCGACTGCGCGCCGGCTGACGCACGAGCCCGGCACGACCGAAGGCGGCAAGCAGCGCCGCGGCGTGCGCCTCGTCGTCGAGGAACACCGACGTCACGTGGCCCGCGTCCGAGACCACGAGCTTCGAGCCCGCCCAGTGCGCGTGCAGCGCGAGCCCGGTGCGGAACGGGAAGATGCGGTCGTGCCGCGCCACCATCACGGTGGCGAGCTCGGGCGCGACCGGCGCGGGGTGACGCGTGAGATCGACGACCGAGAGGTGCTTCGCGAGCTCGGCGCGGGCCTCGCGGACGCCGCCGGCCTCGCGCGCGAGCGTCGGCCAGTGCACGGCGCGGCTGAGCGCCCACTCCGTGAGCACCGGCGCGGCCTGCGTGCCCGCGCCGCGCGGCACCACCACCACCGGGAAGTCGACGAACGCCGCCGCGAACGCGGCCATGAAGCCGCCCTGGCTGTAGCCGGTCACACCGGCGACGAAGCCGCGGTCACGGATCCAGCCGAGCAGCGCGCGCGCTTCGTCGACGGTCGCGGTGTTCATCGCGAACTGATCGACCACCGTGCGCAGCACGGGGCCGCGCTGTCCGGTCGGGCGCCGCGAGCCGTAGTACGGGTTCTCGAGGAGGATCGAACCGATGCCCTCGGCGAGCAGCCGCTTCGCCATGGGTTGACGGCTCCAGAAGCCCTCCTCGCCGGTCGACGCGAGCAGGATGCACATCGCGCCGGCCTGCCGCTGGGGCGTCCAGATCTGCACGCGCGCCGTTCGGCACTCGGCGGGCATGGGTGTCGGCGCGGGACTCTCGAAGGTCGCCCACTGGCGCTGCCCGCCTTCGACCGCCTTCGCGCGCCCCTGGTAGCGCATGACCACCTGGCCGGCGTCGCGCGCGGGCGTGAAGGTGGCGATCGAATCGACGATGCGCGCGAGCGTCGCGCGATCGCCGAAGCCGCTGCGGTAGAGGAGCCCGACGTTGAGCGCGTAGGTCAAGGCGTGATCGGCGATCTTGTGGAGCAAGGCCGAAGCAGACTAGTGCGTCTGCGCCCGGCCGTCCGGTAGGCAAACGGTCAGCGCTCCGTCACGGTTCGGTCAGGACGGGCCTCTCAGGCGCCGGCCGTGAAACCGTCGTCGCGCTCGGGCGCGTGGACCTCTGCGCAGATCGCGCGGAGCGCGGGCTTCAAGCCCTCCTCGTAGGTCGGGTGGTAGATCGGGCGGTCGAGCATCTCGGTCGCGGTGAGCCCGTTCTGGATCGCCCACGCGATGAGATGCGCGGTGTGCTCGACCCCAGGCCCGGTCATGGTCGCGCCGAGGAGGCGACCGCTCTCGCGATTGGCATACAGGTGCGCGAGCCCGACGTTTCGCGCAAACACCTTGGCGCGACCTTGATCCTCGTACGAAGCAGCGCCGACGACGTGCGGCTCGCCCTTCTTCGGAACGCTCCCGACCACGGCGACCGGCGGATCGGTGAACACGATCGCCAGCGGCACGCCGCGTCTGCTCGGTGTGACCTCGGGGTATGACGCCGCGTTCCGCCCGGCGATCACGCCCTCGACCGCGGCCTCGTGGAGCACGGCGCGATCGTGATCGGCATCCCCCGCGATGAAGATCGAGGAGCGGCCGCACTGGAGCGTCTCGCGATCGAAATGAGGGGTGCCGTGCTCGTCGAGCGCGAGCCCGGAGCTCGCGAGATCGAGGGCATCCAGGTTCGGCGGGCGTCCCGCCGCCACGAGGACGCGGTCGAAGCGCTGCTCGCCGCTCCGTTCACCCTTCCACGACAGGCGAACACCGTCGCCGTCGGGCGCGGCAGTGACCTCGGCGCCGAGCGTGATCGGGAATTCGCACGCGAGGATGGCATGCAGGCTCGCGGAGATCGCCGGGTCGGGGACCGCGGCCAGCGTGTGGCCCTGCTCGAGGACGTGCGTCTCGACGCCGAGCCGCGCGAGCGCCTGCGCGAGCTCGAGCCCGAGGGGCCCGCCGCCGACCACGCCGATCGACCGCGGGAGCGTCTCGAGCTCGAAGATCGACTCGTTCGTGAGCACGCGATCCCGCACCGCCGCGAACGCCTCCGGAACGGCGCTGACCGAGCCGGTGGCGATGACGATGGCGCGCGCCGTGAGGCGGCGACCGTCGTCGAGCTGCAGCGTGCTGGAGTCGACGAAGCGGGCGTGCGATCGGATCCGGATGCCCTCGGGCAGCGCGGCGATGATCTTCTTCGCGCCCGCGACGAATGCGTCGCGCTCGCGGCGCACGCGCGCCATCACCGCCGCGCCGTCGACCACGGGGGCGGGCACCTCGATGCCAAAGATCCCGGCGCGCCGCACGGCGTACGCCGCGTCGCCCGCGGCGATGAGGAGCTTCGATGGCATGCATCCGTCGGTGGCGCACGTGGTGCCGGCGAACCGAGGATCGATGAGCAGCGTCTTCGCCCCGTGATGCCGCGCGGTGCGCTCGGCGGCCAGGCCCGCGGTGCCGGCACCGATGATGGCGACGTCACAGGAGAGATCGGTCATACCGGGAGTATGGCACCGAGCTCCGCGGCCAAGCCGCGGAGGATTGCCGCGTCAAGCTACTTGCAGGCGACCGGATCGAGCGTCGCGCACTTGCCGTTCCGGCACTTCGCGGGGAACTGGCAATCGGGCGCGCCGCCGCTCGTGCAGACGGCGCCATCCGCGAGGTAGACCTGGCAGGTCCCCTTCGTCGTGCCCTTGGCGCCCACGCACCGGCTGCCCGTGCAGAACGCGTAGTCGACGGACGGCGTGAGGCTGACGCCGCAGGCCTGCCCCGCGGCGACGGTGGTGAACGCGGTGCAGGCGCCGTCCAGGGAGCTGACGCTCGGCGCCTTGCAGAAGAGCCCGCTGAGCGTGTCGCACGGCGGGTCCTTCGCGCTCGGGGTGGTCTTGCACGCGGCGCCCGCGGCGAGGCCCTTGCCGCACTTGCCGTCGATGCAGGAGAGGCCCACCTCGCAGGCGCTGCCGTTGTCGCACGAGGCGCTCGCGGCGCCGCGCTTCGCGCACTTCTTCGCGTCGGTGCAGCTTCATGAGCGACTCCAAAGGAAGAATCCCGTGCAGAATACACGAATCGGTGCGCTGGATGGTAACATGGCGTCGCGGCGGAGCGCAGCTCGCCCGAGCGTGCTACGACCGACCACCGATGACGGCGATCGAAACCCCGCAGCAGGATCTCGCAGACGCCTCGCCCGACGCGGTGGCCCTCTTCCGGCCGGTGCGCCCCGAGGCGCTCACGCCGTTCCTCGATCTCGACGAGGAGAGCGAGGAGAGCAGGGGCATCTACGCCGAGGCGCTCGAGGATGGCTCGTTCCTCCTCTTCACGTTCCAGCCCTTCGAGGCGTTCGCGGAGGATCCCGCGGTGGCGCACGCGTGGCTCGCGCAGTTCGGCGAGTCGCTGGGCGAGATCCACGGCGATCCGCGCGGCCTCTTGTTCTTCCCGGACGATCTCGACCCGGAGTCGACGACGTACGATGGCGTGGTCGAGGAGGTCGCGGACGATGCGCTGTGGGTCCCGCTCGACGGCGGCATCGACATGAACGCGCTCCACGCGCTGGCGAGTCAGCTCCTCGGAGGCGCGGGCGTCCCTGGCGGTCCGGGCGGCGCGACGTCGTTCGACATCGGCCGCATGTTCGAGGGCATGCAGAGCCACCTGGCAGAGGCGCTGCGGCTCGAGCAAGGCCCGGCCGAAAAAGGCGCCGAAGAAGACCAGGACGACCCGCGGCCCGGCGGCAAGCCGCCACCGAAGATCTAGGGCCGCCGCGACCTCGGTAGCTCGGTAGTGGAATGCCGCGCTCGTGAGGCCAGTAGAGACCGGCCGCGCGCGGGACGTCGAGGCGTGGGTCAGTCGCGGCTGCGGCCGCCGAAGAGGCGCAGCAGGAAGAGGAACATGTTCACGAAGTCGAGGTAGAGCGTCAGCGCGCCGACCAGGGGCATGTTGGCGTGCGCCTCGCCGCTCGCGAAGACGGCCTTCAGCTTCTGCGTGTCGTAGGCCGTGAGCGCGCCGAACAGCAGCACACCGACCACGCTCACGAGCCATTGCAGCCCGCTGCTCTGGAGAAACAGGTTCACGACCGACGCGATGATGAGCCCGATCAGCGCGAAGATCGCGAAGCGCCCGACCGCGCTGAGGTCGGTCTTCGTGAAGTAGCCGACCGCGGAGAGGCCGGCGAACGCGCCCGCGGTGATGAAGAACACCGCCGCGATGACCTCGGTGGTGAAGGCGAAGTTGTGCGCCTTGCCGTCCTGGCCCATGCCGTGATCGTTCCAGCCGGCGCCGTCGAGCGGGAAGTAGAAGTTGCTCTCGAACGTGTACGGTTGGCCGGGAGCACGAAGCCGCCGCCGCCGTCGGGCGAGGCATCGGGCGAGCCGCCCTGGAAGCCAGAGCTGCTCCCGCCGGGATCCGGCCCGTCGGGCGCCACGCTGGCCGCTCCCGGGCCGGGCGCATCGCCGTCGTTGCTGCCGCACGCCACCGCGAGGGCGCAGGCGCCGAGGTATCCGAGGGCGCGCCTCATGGACGCGTCGCCGCCCAGTAGAGGGCATTCGCGCGGCTGTTGCCGTCATCGAAGGAGGCGAGCGCCTGGATCTCGGTCCACGCCGCCTCGGGCGCGACGATCGCGTGGTCCATCGCGATGAAGCCCCGCCAGCCCGCCGTCGCCGTCGCCGCCGCCGGCGCGAGCACGGGATACTCCTCGGCCACCCAGTCCTTGGCCAGCAGCGTCTCGCTGATGGGCGTGAACGGAATGAGCTGTATCCCGTGGATGAACTCGAGGTTCGCGCCGAAGAACGTCGCGTGATCGACCTTGGTGCCCCACACGATCCCCACCACCTTGCGCGCCGCGAACGGCGCCTCGTAGACCTGGTTGCCGGTCTTGATCTGCCAGTAGGCCTGCACCGAGGCGATCTCGGTGGCGAGCAGCACCCGACCGACGTTCGTGAGGTTCTCGTCCTTCGCGGCCAGCCCGAGGAGCTGGAGCCCATAATAGGCATTCACCGCTTCCGACGAGGACTCCTGATTACGACCATCGGCAAACTCGAATATCCCGGCGGCCGACGAATGCCCGCCGAACCAGTCCTTGTTGCGGAACGTCGTGAATGCGGTGTCCGCGCTGGAAGGATTCGCGAACTCCCGCGCGATGCCGTAGACCGCGCTCTTGTGGGCGGTGAGCCAGGCCGGATCGCCCTTGGCGAGCGCGGCTGCGGCGTAGAGAAAGTAGCCGTAATGGAAGTGGTGGTCGTTGTACCAGCCGTTGCCGAAATCCTCGCTGGCTCCGGAGAGGCCCCTGGTGGAGCACAGGCCGCCCCACGTCGCGTCGTACTTCAGGGCGTCGGGGTTCGTGCCCGTGAGCCACGGCTCGAGCGAGGCCTTCATGCTGTTACGCACGCTCGTGGCGGTGGCGGCGTCTCCGACCTGGTCGGCGATGAGCGCCAGGCGTCCGAGCCGCGCCACCTGCTTGCCGTAGAAGTAGGGGTCTTCCGCCACCGGCAGCACCGCGGCATCGGCCGCGAGCGCCTGCTTGATGGCGGGCAGCTTGTCCGCGGGAATGGCCTTGGGCGCGTCCCAGGTGATCGGCGAGAGCGGCTCGCGCATCGCCCATTCGTCGCCCTCCACGAGCGTCATCGGTCCGCGCAGCGAGCCGTAGGTGGTGGTGAGCTTGGTCGCGCCCACGAGCTTGTCTCGCTGGTGCAGCATCGCCGCCATGGCGAGCGGCCCGCTCCCCTCCTTCTTCCAGGTGAAGCGCACCGCGGCGACGTCGCCGGAGACCGTCGCGCCGATGGCGCCTGCGACCGGAATCGCGCCGCGGTGGGCATCGAGCACCGCCACGGCATCGGCGCTCGGCACGTTCGCCACGCGCAGGGCGCCGGTGAACGGCGCGCTGGCGACGAGCTGCGAGCCCGACGCGTTGAAGGTCAGCGGCTTCGACGCGTAGACGATCCAGCGGAGCCCGTCGTTCGTGGTGAGATCGAACCGGTCGCCGGTGATCGCGCCCGCCGGCGCGGCGCCGTTCACGGTGAGGATGGCGTGGACGGTGCCGATCTTCGGCGTGAGCGCGTCGAGCTTTGCGGTCACGTAGGGCATCCCGCGCACGATCGGCGCGGTCATGGTGCCGGCGCCGGCGCTGGTCCAGCGCATCGTGGCGGAGAGCGCGTCGTGCGCGGTGAGCGCGCGGCCGGTCAGCGCCTCGGTCGTCTGGAGGGTGACGTCCTGGGCGAAGACCGACACCACGTGGTCGGCGGTGGTGATGCGCTTGGGAATGCTCACCTCGAGCCCGGCGGGCAGCGCCTTGAGCTCGTACGGCAGCACGTTCACGCGCTGGATGCCGGCGGCGAGCGTGAGGTCCATCCACACCGAGTTCGTGGGAAACGGCGCCTTCGCTCCGGCGCCCCAGAGCGCGGTCGGCTGGAGCGCGTGCGTGGCCTTCGCGAACGGCGGCGCCTCGGTGGCGAACGGCGCGCCCATCTTCCAGCCATCGGTGGGCAGCCCGCCGCTGTCGGTGCTCGCGCCGCCGTCGGGCAGCGTGGACGCATCGGGGCCGGCGGTCGGCGTCGTGGTCGGATCGTCCGCGGGCGGCGCGCCTTGCGCCGCGCTACACGCGGCGACGCTCAGCAGGGCGAGCAGGAGGGAGTGCTTCATGGGCGTCCATACAGCAACGCGCGTGCCCGATGCGGAGCCGTGGAGTATCCGTCACTTGCGGCGTCCCGCCGATCGCGTCGGACCGCGTGGTGCCGACGATCGGACCGCGCAGGTCTGATCGTGATCCTCGCCGCGCGGTCAGGCTAGGGTGCTCGCGATGCCGCCGAGCTCCGACGACCCGACCGCGATCAGCCCCGCCTCCCGTGCGCCCAGCCAGCTCGCGACCGGCTGCGTGATCACGGTGATCGAGGGGCCGGATGCGGGGGCGCGCTTCGCGGTCGACGGGCAGAGCGGCCCGCGCGTGCTCATCGGGCAGAGCCCGTCGTGCGAGGTGCGCCTGAGGGATCAGCGGGTGTCGCGCCGTCATGCCGCGCTCGATCTCGGACAGGACGGCATCCGCCTCGTCGATCTCGGCTCCACGAACGGCACGTACGTCTCGGGCCTCCGCGCCTTCGACGTGCAGCTCGCGGGCGGTGAGCTGCTCGCGATCGGAGACACGCTGCTGCGCGTCGACAGCCTGCAGAAGGCCGCCGTCCCCACCAGCGAGGCCGACCGCTTCGGCAAGACGCGCGGCGCGAGCCTCGCGATGCGGCGCATCTATCCAGCGTGCGAGCGGCTCGCCAGCGCGCCGGTCCCGGTGCTCATCGAGGGCGAGACGGGCACCGGCAAGGAGGTGCTCGCGGAGTCCCTTCATGATGCGAGCCCCCGCCGCGATGGCCCGTTCGTGGTCTTCGACTGCACGACCATCGTGCCCGGCCTCGTCGAGGCCACGCTCTTCGGCCACGAGCGCGGCGCGTTCACGGGCGCGGTGGCGAGCCACACCGGCATCTTCGAGGAGGCCCACGGCGGCACGCTGTTCCTCGACGAGATCGGCGATCTCGACGTCGCGCTCCAGGCCAAGCTCCTGCGCGCCATCGAGCGCAGCGAGGTGCGCCGCGTCGGCGGAACGAAGCTCACCAAGGTCGACGTGCGCATCCTGTCTGCGACGCGCCGCGACCTCGATCGCGAGGTCCAGGCCGGTCGCTTCCGCGACGATCTCTTCTTCCGCCTGGCGGTCAGTCGCATCGAGCTGCCGCCGCTGCGCAAGCGCACGGGCGACGTCAGCCTGCTGGCGCAGACGTTCTGGCGCGCGCTCGGCGGCGCGAAGGACGCGCTCTCCGGCGACTTCCTGCGCAAGCTCGAGGACTACGACTGGCCGGGCAACGTGCGGCAGCTCCGCAACGTGGTGACGCAGCACTTCGCGCTCGGCGAGATGCCCGCGCTCGATGCGCCGTCGGTGCGCCACGGCCCGGGCCGCGCCGACGACCACGAGCCCGGAGGCGCGCCCGAGCTCGATGCGCTCGACACGATCGTGGCGCGCGACCTCCCGTTCTTCGCAGCGCGTGACGCCGTGATGCTGGCGTTCGAGCAGCGCTACGTGGCGCGTGTCCTCGCGCAGCACGGCGGCCACGTCGGCAATGCCGCCGAGGCCTCGGGCATGGGAAGGCGCTATTTCCAGCGGATCCGCAACCGCACGAAGGGCGAGGATCAGTAGCGCCAGACGAAATAGCCGAACGCGCCGAGCGAAAGGACCGACGTCACCATCGCGACGTTCGCCACCGCGAGGCTCGTACGAAGCGGGCGCAGCGCGCCGTCGCTGCATCGCGGAGAGCAGGAGCCGCGCACGACGTCGTCCTCGCCGTGCGCGTAGAACACCATGGCGGTGGCGAGGCCGGCCGCGGCGAGCGTGAGCCCGCCCGCGATCCAGAGCGGCACGGTGGAGCGGGCCTCGGAGGATGACGGAGCGCTCGGCGCGGGCGCGGGCGCGGGCGCGGGCGCGGGCGCGGCGTCGGCGAACGTCGCGACGACCACGCGGGCGCTCTCGCCGGCGCGGACCACGACGTCGGCGGTGGTGATCCATCCGCCGCGGTCCTCGAAGCGGAAGTGGTGAGCGCCGGGGTCGAGACCGCGCGGGCGTCCGTCGAGCTCGGTGACGAAGGGCTGGCCGTCCATCGTCACGCGCACGGCGGTGAGGTCGGCGCCGGC
>JAYTHX010000176.1:0-5281 GCA_043732195.1 Polyangiaceae bacterium | reverse complement strand
GAGGATAGCAGGACGCACGGTCGTCACGTTGCCCTCGCGTTCGAGGCCCAGTCCCTTGGCTCGTGCGATCACGTCGAGCGCCTGATCCCAGGGCACATGGCGAAGCCGGAGCGTGATGGTGCCGTGCACGTCGCCGTCGACGACGATGTCGACGTGGCCCACGTCGGCGAGGAGGCGGAACACGTCCGCGAGGTCGGCGTTCTTCAGATCGAGATCGACGGTCGCGCCGTGGTAGCGCGGCCGACCTTCGAGGGCGTCGCTTGGCTCGCCGATCCGGCGCGTCTCGAACCGGGCGATGGGCGCGCGCGCGTCGCCTTGCGGAGCGCGAATTTCCTGGTCGGAGCGGAACGCGGTGGAGGGCAGGGGCGCGGCGGGAGCGAGCGGTCGCACCGGGCTCTGCGCGGGTCTCTCGTCCGTCACGCGCGCGCCGGAGCACGCGAGCAGGCACGCAAACGAGAGAGTAACTGCGGATCGCAACATAGCGCGGAGCTCCAGCGTGACGCGCTCTGCATGAGGGCACAAGGCTCCGCGTGGTTCGCAACGGATCCACGATCGGCGCCTGAACGCGCCATGGACCGGACGATTGCCAGCGCGATCCTCGGAACAAACGGTGTTGCTTGCATGGTGCAGCTGTCGGCACCTGCCTTGCTACGGAGGAGGCATGACCCGCCTGCAGGCTCTGCTGACGTTGGCCTCTCTGCTCGCCTGCGTGACGGTCGTGGGCGACGGTTGGGCCGGTCCGAAGAAGCCGAAGGCGCCGAAGCCCACGTCGGTCCCGGCCCCGGCCAGCACCACCGACGACGCTGCGACCTTCGACCGCCAGGCGGCCTCGGCCGCGCTCTCCTCCGTCGACCTCGTCAAGTGCAAGAGCACCAACGCCCCGCGCGGTGAGGGTCACATCACGGTGAAGTTCATGCCCGCCGGCAGCGCCGCCGAGGCGGTGGTCCCCGCCTTCAAGGGCGAAGTGGTCCAGGTCGGGAAGTCGTTCCGCTTCGAGTAGCAACCGGATAGCGTGAACGCGTGCCAGGCGCGCGCATCGTGCTCCGCATCCTCGTGCTCACGCTGCTGGCGCTGCTCGCGCTCGTCGGCGGCGAGCAGAGGGCCGCTGCGGAGGATCCCAAGTACGATTACGCGGACGGCATGAAGGCCTGCGCGGACTTCGACGCAAAGAACGAGCGCGAGCTCGCTGCGTGGGCGAAGACGCAGCCGGCGATCCCGTACCAGTACCCGCGTGACGACAACGTCCTCGGCGCGCCGTGGGGTCCGATCACGAGCGGCCTCGGCTCGGCGCCGGAGCTCGTGCTCGCGAGCATCATCCCGCACTTCGGCGCGCAGCTGCGCGGCCAGAACCCGGCGGCGGTGGTGACGTGGCCGTGGTCGATCCCGATCGGTCCGGCGTTCACATGCTCGCGCAAGCAGGGCACGTTCACGGTGCGCGAGCTCCGTTCGAACCGCCTCCTCCTCGAGCCGGGCCTCGTGTCGAGCAACCGCGGCACGGGCGTGTACGTGCGCCCGGGCTATCGCTTCCTCTATCACCCGAGCGAGTGGGTGGTGGGCGTCGGCGCGGGCGTGGGCTCGACCATCGAGCTCGCGGGCAACCGCGAGCCGCCGGTCCGCCCCTCGGTGAGCGCCGAGGTGGTCATCCAGTTCGGCCACTGCTGCGACTCGAGCTACTTCACGCTGACCTTCCGCTACGACCACTTCTTCGCGGGCGACTCCACGAACATCATCGGCGGCGCGCTGGGATACACGTTCTTCTAGTCGCTATCCGCGGGGTGGGTCAGAGGGAGGCGCCGTCGAAGGTCTCGACCGGGAGGTCCTTCCATTCGAGGCCCACGAGGCAGCGCAGGTTGATCGCCACCGACTCGGTGCTGTCCTGGCCGGCGCCGTGGGACCACGAGCGGATGCCGCACGTGCTGCAGAAGAGGTGGTGCGTGTTCTTCTTGCCGAACTGGTAGTCGCGCTGCGCGTCCTCGCCCGCGACGAGGCGGAACGCCGTCTTCGGTGTGAACGCGAGCAGCCAGCCGGCGCGCGAGCAGATCGAGCAATTGCACGCGAAGGCCTTGGAGGGACGCTCCATCGTGACCTCGTACTTCACGGCGCCACAGTGACATCCACCCTGATAGGTCGTCTCGCTCATGGCGCCATTGTGATCGCCGGCGGAGCGTTCGTATTGTAGAAACACGACATGGACGCGCGCGCCGCAGAGAGCCGGCGCGGTATCCTGGACCCGCGGCGCGGTGACACACGCTTCACGCTCACGCGGTTCGACCCGTCGCCGGGTCTCGCGGGGCTGGTCGACCGCTACTGGTTCGTGCGCTGGGATCTCCGCGGGCAGCCGCCGTACGCCCAGGAGACGCTCACGTACCCTCAGGTCAACCTGGTCTTCGGAACGCATCGACCTGGCGTGTTCGGCGCGGGCACGAAGCGCTTCGTCGCCATGCTCGAAGGCGAAGGCTGGGTTATCGGCGCGAAGTTCCGCCCGGGCGGCTTTCGCCCGTTCTGGCGCGGCTCCGTCTCGGAGCTGACCGATCGGAGCATCTCCGTCACCGAAGCGTTCGGCGCGCCGGGCGCCGAGGTGGAGGCTGCGGTCCACGCCGCGCGCGCGAGCGACGCGCCGCCCGAGCACTGCATCGCGCTCATCGAGGCGTTCCTCCGCGCGCGCGCGCCCGAGCCCGACGACGACGTGGCGCTCGCGGCCAGGGTCGTGGCGCTGGCCGAGCGCGATCCGGCGATCGCGCGCGTCACCGATCTCGCCGAGCGCACGGGGCTGACGGTGCGGAAGCTCCAGCGCCTCTTCGCGTCCCACGTCGGCGTGTCACCGCGCTGGGTGCTGCGCCGCTTTCGCGTGCACGAGGCGGCCGAGCGCGTGGCCCGCGGCGAGGTCACGGACTGGTCCGCGCTCGCGTGCGAGCTCGGCTACTTCGATCAGGCGCACTTCATCCGGGAATTCAAGGCGCAGACCGGACGCACCCCGGGCGAGTACGCCGCCCTCTGCGCCGCGAGCGGTAGCGGTAGCGGCGCAAAATGACGAACGCCCTCCTCTTGCGAGAAGGGCGTTCGATCCGTTCATTGCGCTGCGTCGCTCCGACCGATCAGGGGGAGTAGCCCGTCGAGATCGAGTTGTCGTCGTTGCTCCACGAGGCGTTGCTGTCCGCGAAGCAGTTCGCGTCGCCCTTCACCGACTGCTGCCCCGAGGCGCGCCACGTGCCGTCGTTGCAGGAGACGCGCACGTTGCCCCAGAAGATGCGGTGGCAAGGAAAGCCGGAGTAGTACGTGCCGTCGGGGAACACGACCTCGTCGCCGTGGTTGCCGGTGCCGAGGTTGAAGTTGACGTACGCGCCGTTGCCGGCCAGGTACTGGATCGTTCCGGTGCCGCACGCATCGCAGGTGGTGCCGTTGCCGCCGCACACGCCGCACTTGTCGAGCACCTTGCCGGAGCCGAGGACGTTGTCGCAGCCGGTCGTCTGTGGGACGCAGTCCTTCGCGGTGTAGTCGGTGGTGAGGGCGAGCTTCACCTGCGAGGCGTCCGTGAGGTGCCGGATCGTGTACGAGATCGGGACGCCGGGGTTGTTGCTGTCGAAGTTCGCGCCGCTCACGAGGAACGTGCGGATCTTCTCGAACTGATCGTTGCCGGTGACCGCGTTGATGGCGAGCTCCGCGTTGCCGCCGAGGCCGAACGCCTTCACCGTGGACTCGTTGATCGTCTTCTTCCACGCCGCCGAGGCGGAGGCGGTGCCGCCGATGGTGCCGCCGCTGTACGAGCCCTTGACGGCCCCAGCGAGATCGATCGACGACGACTTCGACTCGAACAGGATGTAAAAGATGCGGCCGTACGTGACGCCGGAGACGTAGACCGGCGGGTTACCGGCGCCGGCGTACGGCATGAGGTCCTCGGCGGTGACGCCCTTCGCGAAGACGCCCGCTGCGCCCTGCGGCGGATCGAACGCCATCGTGAAGTACTCCTGCGAGAACTGGATGAGGAAGCGGCTCTTCTCGTCATTCTTGTCGACCGAGAGCGATGCTGCGGCCGACCAGTTGGTGCCCTCGACGTTGGCGTCGACCGCGACCGCGAGCTGCTCCGACGAGTAGATCGATTCGAAGCTGTACGAGAATTTCGCCGGCGTCTTGCCGGAGTACGCCGCGAGGATCTCGTTCTGCGCCTGCGTCGCCGCGGAGAGCGAAGGCTCGGGCATCGTCTTGAAGAACGGCCCGCCGCCACCCGAGGCGAGCGTGAGCGTGATCGTCCCCGGCGCGCGCTTCACGGGGACCGGGTCGAGGATGCCGCCTGCCATCGACTTGCCCTGGACGAGCGAGCCGGGCCAGAGGACGTCGGCGTTCGGGTTCAGCGCGACGAACTTCTCGGGGACCTTGGTGAGGCTGTAGTCGGTGTACTTGCACCGGTACGTCGTGCCGCCTTCGCCGGGGACGGTCAGCGTCTTCGGTGCGCTCTTCTCGACCGGCGCGGCGTCGGCCTTCTTGTCGGTGATGAGATGCCCCGCCGCCGCGACGAGCGCGTTGATGCGACCCGCCTGGTCGACCCCCGATCCCGCCGAGGCCGCGCCCGGCGCTGATGCGGGAGCCCCGCCGCCGGCGCCGGGCTCCTGCACCGGGTCCGTCTCGGAAGCCGAGCTCCCGCACGCGACCACGAGAGCGAGCAGCGAGACCGAGGCGAGCTTGAACGACGTGCGCATGGAACTGGCCGAACCTTTCCGAGAGGAAGTGGACCGCGGTGATTCGCGGCCTGTGTTCGGTAGCTAATGCGAACGGAGTGCCAGCCCTGCGCGCGCGTTTTCCCCACGAATCGCCGCAGGATCGAGGGGTGTATCGCGATACACCCCGATACAGTCGGCGCGCTGGCGGATACAGCCGGCGGAGACGTCGCCGATCGGGTGACGTCGCGCGCTCGGGCGAGCTCCGCCAACCCCATCACCCCTTCGAGAGCCTCGCGGCAAGCCCTCGCGAGCGTCGTGCGTTTCGTCTCGGCGACGAGGCCATCGGCGACACACTCGAGGGTCTCGTCGTGGAAGGACAGGAGATGGCGGCTGCACCGAGCCCCGCCGTCCCACCGCGGAAACCCGGCGCGAGGCACGGCGCGCTCCTGCCCACGCGCCTTGGCCAGCTCGCGCTCGGCGCCGAGCACGTCGGCTGGCGCCGCCCGGTACGCCAACCCTGCGGCTGTTCAGCGGAGAGGGCGGGATTCGAACCCGCGGTCCGCTTTTGACGGACGCCCGCTTAGCAAGCGGGTACCTTCGGCCACTCGGTCACCTCTCCTGAGTGG
>JAYTHX010000175.1:0-15877 GCA_043732195.1 Polyangiaceae bacterium | reverse complement strand
GATGCAGCGAGGGCGGGAACGAGCACGCGCATCGCCTCGAAAGTACCCGAAGGTTGCCCGCGCGCCGTCGGGGATGCGATGAGTTCCCGTGGACCTCGCCTCGATCCCGCGCGAGACGCTCGCGCTCCTGACCGTGGCGGCGGTGTCGGGCCTGCTCCTCCAGACGCTCGTGCTCGCCTCGCGGCGCTGGCTGCGACGCCGGCGGATGACGGTGCGCATGCAGCGCGCGCAGCGCGGAGAGGCGCGCGCCGCTGCGCAGCTCGAGGCGCTCGGCTACGCGGTCCTGGGCGCGCAGGTCGAGGCGGTGCACGAGGTGCACGTCGACGATCGCGTCGTGAACGTCACCTTGCGGGCCGACTACCTCGTGGAGCGCGAGGGCGCGCGCTACGTGGTCGAGGTTAAGACGGGCGCGCTGGCTCCGAAGATCGAGACGAGCGCGACGCGCCGCCAGATGCTGGAGTACCGCGTCGCGTTCGAGGTCGATGGGGTGCTCCTGGTCGACGGAGAAACGGGGGTCGTGCACGCGATCACGTTCCCCTCGCTCGGCGCCCCGGAGCCGCCGCGCCGCTCCTGGGGCATGGTGGCGGTCGTGGTGCTGGCCGCGAGCGCCGCTCTGGCGGTCGCGCTCCTCCGCGGTGGGTGACTCAGAGCTCGTCGTCGTCGAACGCGCGCCGCGTGAGAGCGGCTGCGTCGTGGACCGACTTCACGCTGCGTGCGAGCTCCTTGGCGAAGAGCGGTGAGCGCGCCAGGACCTCGTCGAGCGCGGCGTCCGCCTCGCGCGGGACGTCGCTGCGGCCGTTCCAGAGATCCTCGAACATCATCTCGGTCGCCGAGACCGCGAGGGACGGGAAGGCGCCGTCCGCCACCTCGCCGGTGCCGACGATGAGCAGCCGCGCCCACAGCGCCTTCATGGCGTGCGTGAACGTGCTCTCGAACGGCTTGCCCTTCAGGCCGACCTCGGCGCGCAGCTCCTTCGTGCTGCGCGGCGAGATCTCGCGCAGGCGCTCCAGCAGCTCGGTCGACTCCGGAGGCAAGCCCACCATCGGGTTGCCGGCCTTCGCCAGGCGCCCCAGCACCGCCTGGAAGACGGGCAGCGAGAAGAACGTCGCGCGTCCGCGGAACCACTTCGCATACGCCACCTCGCTCGAGCTCGCGAGGCGCGCTCGCAGGTGCCAGACCTCGGCGACGCGCGGATCGGAGTCCTCGTTCCACGACCACGACATCTCGCTGCGCGGGTACGCCGCAGACCACAGCGAGGGCGGCTCGGGTTTGTTGTCGATCGGGTAAACGAGCGCGATGCCCAGGCGATCGACGATCGAGACGGCGCGCGCGAGCTTCACCCGACGCTCCAGATCTCGGTCCCCGCGGGGACGTCCTCCGGCGTCACGCCGTGCAACCGGTACATCGCGAACGGCGGGAGCGGCCCGCGCATGTGCGCGACCTCCACCTCCGCCTGCACCTCGCGGCGCGTGCCGTCTGGGAGGTGGAGCTCGACCGCGAACTTCCCGCGGGGCGGGCTGGCGGCCGTGAAACGGGGCATCACCATGACGCCGTGACCCTTGGCGACGAAGGCGTCCTCGACGGAGAGCAGGCGCTCGCTCATGGTTCGATTGTAGTGCAAGCGCGATGAGCGCATGCTGCTCGCTTGCCATCGCTCACTCCCGGGAAGCTGCCGCGTTCATGGATCGACGGGACCGGCGGGCCCGAGCCCAAGGTGCAGGCCTGGGCCTACGAGCCGCAGACCCACGTCTTCCGGCAGTCTCTCCAGACGCACTTCGAGGGGCCATTCGTCTATCTGCTCGTCGGCTCGACGCACGCGCTGCTCGTGGACAGCGGGACCGGCGACGCCGACCTGCGTGCGGTGATCGATACTGCGCTCCTCGATCGCGACGTGCAGCTCCTCGTGACGCACACCCACGGGCACTCGGATCACATCGGCGGCGCGGCGCAGCTGGCGGAGCGGCCGCGCACCAAGCTGCTGGACCCTGCGGGCAAGTCAGTGATCGATCTCGGCGGTCGCCTCGTCGACGTGCTGCCGATCCCCGGGCACGAGGCCCTGCACGTCGCCTTCTACGATCGCCGGACGGGCCTCCTGCTCACGGGTGACTCGCTGTATCCGGGGCGCATCTACGTGCGTGATCTGCCGGCATTCCGCGAGAGCATCGATCGCCTCGTGGCGTTCGTGAAGGCGGGTCATCCCGTCAGCCACGTGCTCGGCTCGCACATCGAGATCACCGCCGACGGCGTGGAGTTCCCCGACCAGGCGGTGGCGCATCCTCGCGAGCACGAGCTCGCGCTCGCGAGCGACCAGCTCCAGGATCTCCAGACGACGCTGAAGGCGATGGGCGGCGTCGTGGTCCGCACGTCACGCCCGCACTACGTCATCGTCCCCGCCTGAGCGCTACTTCTTCGGCGCAGGCGCAGGCGCAGGCGCAGGCGCGGTCTTCTTGAGGGGCGTCTTCCACAGGTAGACGTAGTGCTCGCGGTTCTTCGGCTCGCGGTGGTCGCGGGCGATGACCGTCCAGGTGGTCTCCGGCTCGACGCCCTCCATGTCGAAGTCGTGCGAGACGACGCGCGAGCCCGGCTTCAGCTTCTCCAGCTGCGGGATGAGGCGCACGTTCAGCTCGGGCAGGAGGTAGAGCGTGACCACCGAGGCCGGCGAGAGATCGACCGTGAAGATGTCCTTCTGCTCGATGGTGACGAGGTGCTCCACCTTGTTGCGCTTCACGTTCTCCTTCGACTCGGCGACCCGCTTCGGGTCGATGTCGTAGCCGACGGCCTTGATGCCGAAGCGCTTGGCGGCGTTGATGACGATGCGGCCGTCGCCGCAGCCGAGATCGTAGAGTACGTCGGTCTTCTGGATCTTCGCGGCGTCGAGCAGCTTGTCGACCACGTTCTGCGGCGTGGGCACGTACTCGATGTCGGGGACCTGGTGGTCGAGGTCGACGGCAGCGGCGGCGGGCGCAGCGGCGGTGGGCGCGGGCGCGGCGGCCGGGGGCTCGGCGGCGGGGGAGCACGCGAGGAGGGCGCTACAGGCGACGAGACGAAGGAGAGCTCTCATGGGCGCGCACGGTATCACTCGTACTCGGGCTCGTACTCGCCGCGGTACTCGGCCTATGCTCGCCCCCGGATGCGTTGCGCCCTCCTCGTTGCCTCGCTCTTCACGAGCGCGTGCGGTCCTTCACCACCGCCGCGGCCCGTGCCGCCCGCGCGCCCGCCGCCGGTGGCCGAGACCTGCGCGATCCGCTTGCCGCCGCGCGCCTTCGCCGCTGCCGCCGCGCCGCCGGCGCTCCCGCCGCTGCCCGGGCCCGCGGGGACGCCGCTCGCGCTGCGCTCGCAGCTGATCGTGAACGTCGACCTCCCGCTCGCCGGCGTTCGCCAGGCGATCGAGGCGAAGGTGCCGCGCCGCCTCGCCGAGGAGCGCGATCACGATCTCGGGGTCGCCGGGCACCTCGAGTACACGGTCGATCGCGGGCCGTTCGCCTTGCGCATCGAGAACGACACGCTGGTCGTCGAGTCGAACCTCCAGGGCCACGCCCAGGCGTGCGCCAAGGGCCGCTGCTACGCGGGATGCGCGCCCGAGGCGCGGGCGACGGCGCGCGTGCCGCTGCATCTCGGTGCAGACTACAAGCTCCACGCGTCGGACGTGCGGGTCGAGGTCACGCGCGGCTGCGAGGTGAAGGCGCTGGGCGGTTTCCTCACCATCGACGTGACGCCCATCCTGCGCGGCGCGCTCGACGGTCAGTCGCGGATGATCCAGGCCTCGATCGATCGCGAGCTACCGGACCTGCGGGGTGAGGCGACGCGCCTGTGGGGCGAGCTCGAGAAGCCGAAGGCGCTGCCGCTCGGCGCGTGCGTGCTGCTCGAGCCCGAGGAGATCGTGCAGGGGCCGGCGAGCGGCACCGTGGAGCTCGCGCACCTGCGCTTCGGGCTCCTCGCGCGGCCCGAGATCCGCATGAAGTGCGGCCTGGAGGGAGCGGCGCCGTCGAAGGCGCGGCCGCTGCCGCCGCTGCGCGACGATCGCGCGCTACCCACGCGGGGCGCCGTGCATCTCGCGATCGTGCTCGCGCCCGAGGCGACGGCGCGCGCGCTGGAGGGCAGCGATCCCTTCGAGCTCGGGGCGCAGCGCACGCAGGTGCGGAGGGCCGGGGGCGAGCCAATGGCGGGCCTCGACCTCGAGCTCGGCGGCGAGATCTGCGGAGCGGTGACGATGAGGGCGGCGGGCGTCACCTGGAACGACCCGCAGTCGCTGCATCTCACCGGGGTCACGCCGCTGCTCGAGGAGGCCGAGCGCCTCGCGGCCGCGGGGATCGACGGCGCGCGCCTCGCGGCGGGGATCGAGCGCGCGCCGATCCCCTTGCCGCTGGCCGTGCCGGCGCTGGGGACGCTGCTCCCCGAGCTCGCGAGTGGCCTCTCCGATGACCGCGTGACGATCGCCGCCGCGGTGGAGAGCGCGCTCCCCGAGACCGCGGGCCTGCGCGGCAACGACGTCGTGGCGGTCGCGCTGCTGCGCGGCGCGGTCACGCTCCGCGCGAAGTGACGTAGCTCGGAAGCGCGCTACTCGCCCGAGCCGCGCAGCTCCTCGTTCTCGGCGGTCAGCCTTGCGACCTTGGCCCTGAGCTCCTCGAGCTCCGCGAAGAGCCCCGGCGCGAGGCTCGCGAGGCGATCACGGCCCGGCGGCTGGCTCGGTCCGCTGCTGTTGCGGGGTGGCGCGAAGGAGCGCGGCGTGTCGCGGCGTGGGCGCACCGAGTCGCGGGCCCGCGCGTCGAGCGTGAGGACGCGCTCCGTCATCGTGCCGAGCCGCACCTCGAGCTCCTTCATGTGGGCCTCGGCGAGATCGCGGGCGCGAGCCTCGGTGCTGAGCGCGGAGCGGAGCGCGCCGAGCTGACGTTCGAGCTCGTCGTCGGGCGGCGGAACGGTCGCCGCGGCGGCGGAGATCCGGGGATCCGAGTCGTCCTCGCGTCGCGGATCGCGCTTCGGCGCCTGAGAGGGTGAGACGGACCCGGGCGGCGCGGGCGTGACGTGACGCGGCGCGGGCGTCACGTGGTGGACGCGCGGCTGTTCGGGCGTGACCATCTCGATCTCGATCGTCCCGAGCGGCGTGGGCGCTGGCGCGGGGGGCGGCGGTGCGCCCGACGTCTCGGCCGGCGCCTCCTTCCCGAGGATCCCGCTGCGCGCCAGGAAGTAGCCCGTCGCGGTGAAGCCCGCGGCGCCGAGGACCGAGGTGAAGCCGAGTGCAACGAGTGCGTCCATGTCACCGATCTCCGTCGTCAGGAGCGTTCGGAAGCCAGCGGGCCTCCACGCGCCGATTGCTCGCGACCGCGGCGTCTTCAGGGCCGTCGCTCAGGGGTCGGTCGGCGCCGTGGGCGATGACCTCGATGCGCCTGGCGTCAACCCCCAGCTCGGCGAGCCGGCTCTGCGCCCAGCGCGCGCGCTCGAAGCTCAGCGTGCGGTTGTAGACGCGGTCACCCTTGCGGTCGGCGTGCCCTTCCAGCACGACGCGCCGCTGCGGATCGGCCCTCATGGTCGCGGCGAGGAACGCGAGATCGTCCCAGCTCGCGTTGGGCTGATCGATCTCGAAGCGCGCCACCACCATCGGCGCCACGCTCTCGACGGCGCCCGCACTTGCCCCTGCGGCTGCGCGCGTCGGACGCGCCGGCGGTGGGGAGGCCGCCTCGGCGTCCGGCGCGAGCGCTACCAGGGGGTAGGCCTCGGCCCCACCGCTCCCCGCGGCGCCGAACGCCATCGGCCCCAGCACGAGATTCACGACGAGCAGGGCCACCGTGCTTGCCGAGAGGCAAGCCGCGAACAGGTACCTCGCGGCCGTCGTTCCGCGCATGATGCAGCCATCCTACGCTGCTACGCGGCGCGTTGCTAAGCTCGCTCCCGTGTACCACCCCGAAGGGCCCACCTTCCTCGAGCTGATGCGCCAGGCCCTCGCGTCCACGGAGCGCGGCTACGATCTGCTCGCGCCGAAGTTCGATCGCACGCCGTTCCGCACGCCGGAGTGCGTGCTCGAGGCGATGGTGAAGGCGATCGGGCCTGCGCCCGTCCGAGCCGCGCTCGACGTCTGCTGCGGGACCGGCGCCGCGATGCAGCACCTGCGTGCGCTCTGCACGGAACGGGTGGTGGGGCTGGATTTCAGCCAGGGAATGCTCGACGAGGCGGCGCGCCGCGTGGCCGCCGGCCCGGGAACGGCCGCGGTGGAGCTGCGGCGCGGCGATGCGCTGGCGCTGCCGTTCGATGGCGAGTTCGACGTCGTGACCTCGGTGGGCGCGTTCGGCCACATCGTACCGGAGAACGAGGACCGCTTCATCGCCGGCATCGCGCGGGCGCTGAAGCCGGGCGGGCGCTTCGTCTTCGCCACGGGCGAGAACCCGAAGGTCACGTCCCCGTGGTGGTGGGTGGCGCGCACGTTCAACGGCGTGATGCGCGTGCGCAACGCGCTCTTGAAGCCGGAGTTCATCATGTACTACCTGACGTTCCAGTGGCCGGAGGTGCGCTCCCTGCTGGCGCGGCACGGCCTGCAGGCGGAGGCGAAGCGTGGCCTCGCCGCCACGCTGTACGACAGCGCGATCGTCGTGGTGGCGACGAAGCGCGCGTAGGCGCGCCCGTCGCGGTCAGGCGGCCTTGGCGGTCGCCGCGCTCATGCGCGTTGTCGCGGTCCATGTCGAGCGTGACGACGTCCTGCGGCTTGCACGTCGTCATCGCTTCTTCCTTTTGGTCGGCGCGGCCTTCGGTGTCGGTGTCGGCGTGGGTTCGTCGGGCATCGTCGCGAGCTGGGCCTCGAGCGCGTCGAGGTGGCGCGCCCAGTGGCGGCGATACGGCGCCACCCACGCATCGAGCTCGCGCAGCGGCTCGGCGTGCAGGCGGTACATCCGCCGCTGGGCATCGACCGCGGCGGTGACGAGCCCCGCGTCGCGCAGCACCTTGAGGTGCTTGGAGACCGCAGGCTGCGCCAGGCCGAGCGTCTCGGCGAGATCGTTGACCGCGCGGTCGCTCTTGCGCAGCAGATCGAGGATCTTGCGTCGGCTCGGCTCGGCCACGACCTCGAACAGCGAGAGCATGCCTATATGTGCCTAAGAAGGCATATGCGCGTCAAGGCATCGATGTCAATTCTGGCGCGCCCAGCAGCGTCTGGACGCGATCGGCGACGAGCACCAGGATCTGGCTGCACGGCTCGCGGCCGCCGTCGCCGCACGTCGGTCACTGCTCGCGGGGCTGGCGAACAAGAGGGCGCACGCAGTCGCGGTAGTAGCTCGCGAGTCCGAGCACGCACGCTCGAGGGCCGCCTCGCCCGCGCTCATTCGTCGCTCGCGAAGACGACGCGTCCCAGCTTGGCCTCCGCAGGCGACGCATGCGCGCGCTCGTCCTCGAGCGCCTCGGCCTCGGCCTCGAGGTCGGCGAACCGGTAGCGCACCTCGCCGTTCGGTCCGGTGTCGACGTCACCACCGAGATCGACGACGCGCTTCGTGATCTCCTTCGACGTCGGGTCGACGCCGGTGGCGACGCGGTACGCGACGCGCAGCGCCTCGTCGGGCACGGGCTCCTTCTTCGGGGCGCGCGTGAGCACCTCCTTCAGGATGGCGAGCCGCGCGTTCTCCTCGGCCACCTTCTTCTGCTGCCGGAGCTGCGCGAGCCCGCGCACGAGCGGCAGCGCGAAGAGCGCCAGCGAGAAGACCAGCGGCACGATGCCGAGCACGATCGGTACCCCGTCGTAGGGGAGGATGAGCGGCGGCGATCCCCTCGGCACGTGCGTGGTGAGCAGCGTGTAGAGGTTCGAGATGGTGAGGTCGTGGCTCAGCACCCAGCTGCTGGCGACGAGGTTGAACGCGTTGAGCGCGGCGATGGCGACGTTCGAGCCACCTGGATTGCCGGTGAGCGGCGCGAGGACGGCCGGCGTGTCCCACGCGGCGCGGCGTTGCGGCACGGGCGCGAACGGCGCCGCCGGCTCGGCCTCCGCGGTGCGCCGCAGCGCCTCGAAGCGATAGATGATGCCGCCCTGCTCGGCGACGTCGACGGTGCCGTCGTGATCGAGCATCAGGCGCGCCATCAGGGGATCGGCCTCGTCGCGGGGGAGGCCGGTGACGCGCATCACGTCGGCGAGGCCGATGCGCCCTTTCTGCACGCGGATCTCGTCGAGGATGCGGCGCCGCATCTCCTGCGGGTCGGGCGCGGGCTGGGCCGGCCCGAACACGAAGCGGTTTACCTTCTCGTAGAAGGGGACCTCGTCGGGATCGCGGTCGCGCGACCGGCGTCCGGCGAGGCCGTCGTTTGTGGCGCCGTAGCTGCCGACGTAGAGCGGTGACCACGGATGGAAGGTCCAGAAGAGCGCATCGGCGATGGCGCGCACGAGCCCGCCGAGCATCGCGGTGCCGAAGCCGCTGTCGCGGTCGTTCGAGCCGCGGGCCATGGTGAGGGCGATGATGATGCCGACGAAGAGCAGCGCGTAGCCGACCATCGCGATGAGCAGCCAGGCCCGAACGACGAACCGACCGGCAGCGAAGAGGCCGCGGCCGAGCTTCGAGAGCATCTCCCAGGTCTTCTCGCGGGTCTCCCAGGGCTTGGTGAAGCCGTTCGGAAAGACCTGGACGAGGTCACCGTCCTCGGTGACACGCAGGTGCCCGCGGTACTCGCTGGTGAGCCAGTGCAGGCCGGACTCTGCGTCGCGCTGCGCGAGCCCGCTCGCCACCGACGCATCGGCGACGGTCATCGGTTTCGTCGGGTCGACGAGCTTCCGGCGGAGCACATCCGCAGCGGCGGCCGGATCCATGGACCGAGGGGCTTGGAGCACGCACGCAAGGTAAGCCCGCGGACTCGCATATGCCACGCTCGTGATTGCCGATGGCCACGGCGTCGCATGCTCCGACGCTACGCCCACCGTAGAAATGTCCGGCGGAGCTCGCCGGTGCTGCCCGTGTAGACTACCCGCATGCCCAACGCACTCGAGACGGTCGTGCTCGCGGACGGGGAGGCACGGGTGGTCGTGGCGCCGACTCGGGGAGGGATGGTGACGCGCTTCGATGTCGGCGGCGCGCCCGTCCTGTTCCTCGACGAGGCCTCGCTGCTCGACCTCTCGAAGAACGTACGAGGCGGCAATCCCATCCTCTTCCCGTCACCGGGACCGCTCGCAGGAGAGCGCTTCGAGCGTGGCGGTCAGACCGGAAGCATGAAGCAGCACGGCTTCGCACGGCAGGAGCGCTGGTCCGTGGTCGCGCAGACGGACGCCGCGGTTACCCTCGAGCTCCTCGCGAACGACGCGACGCGCGCCCAGTTTCCGTGGGACTTCGCGCTGCATCTCCGCTACGCGCTCGCGGGAGGCACGCTCACCGTCGCGACCACCGTCGAGAACCGCAGCGCGACCGATCTGCCCTTCGCGCTCGGCTTCCACCCGTACTTCCACGTCCCCGACGCCGACAAGGCGCGCTGCCGGATCCTCACCGACGCGACCCGCGCCTTCGACAACGTCACGAAGACCATGATCGACGTCGTCAGTCCCCTCGACCTCGCGCGAAAGGAGGTCGACCTCCATCTCGCGAACCACACGCCGCACGAGGCCACGCTGGAGCGCGCGAGCGGCGATCGCATCGTCGTGGCCGGCGATGCCGCCTTCGGTCGCTGGGTCGTCTGGACCCTCGCCAGCAAGGACTTCGTGTGCCTCGAGCCCTGGACCGCCGCCGCGAACGCCCTCAACACCGGCGAGGACCTCCTGACCGTGGCGCCCGGCGCGTCGCGCACGCACACCATGAGCATCGCGCACCTCGCGCGCTAGCCGTATGCTTCGCCCCATGGCCACCACCGTCGTGTTCGAAACCAACCTCGGGTCCTTCGAGATCGCCCTCGACGAGGAGCGCGCCCCCAAGAGCGTCGCGAACTTCCTCCGTTACGTCGACGAAGGGCACTACACCGGGACCATCTTCCACCGCGTCATCCCCGGCTTCATGGCCCAGGGCGGAGGCTACGACGCGAAGTACGAGAAGAAGTCCGTGCACGACCCCGTCGAGAACGAGGCCGACAAGACCCGCAAGAACACGCGCGGCACCGTCGCCATGGCGCGCACCAACGACCCGAACTCGGCCACCGCGCAGTTCTTCATCAACGTCGCGGACAACGGCTTCCTCGATCACACCGCGAAGTCCGGCAGTGGCTGGGGCTACACGGTCTTCGGCGAGGTGACGTCGGGCACGGAGGTCGCGGAGAAGATGGTGGCCGCTCCGACCGGCTCCCAGGGCCCGTTCGCGAAGGACGCGCCGCTCGAGCCGGTCACGATCACGTCGGCGCGCCGCAAGTAGAGGGGCACGCTCCGGACATGCAGCACCGGGGGCGAAGGGAGATCGTCGCTCTGGCGATCCTCGCGTCCGCCTGTTCTGGCGCGCGTCCGAGCCCGAGCCCGCACGCGCGCCGGACCTCGCCCCCCGCCGCAAGCCACGCGCCGGACGCGGGGGTGATCGCGCCGCCGGTCGTCCTGCCGGTGGTGGTCCGCGATCCCAGCGCGGCCGGGGAGCCGCCCGATCTCCGGTTCGCCGGCCTCGACGGGCCCATCACTGCCGCCATCGAGGCGGGCAAGCTGCCGGGCTGCGTGCTGCTGGTGGGTCGTCACGACGAGGTGCTCGTCCGCCGCGCCTACGGATCGCGTGCGGTGCTCCCCGCGCCGACGCCCATGACCGTCGACACGGTGTTCGATCTCGCGTCGCTCACGAAGCCGCTCGCCACGGCGACGAGCGTGATGATCCTCGTCGAGCGCGGGAAGATCGCGCTCGAGGCGCCAGCCGCGAAGTACCTGCCGGAGCTGGCGCGGCTGCCCGCGTTCACGGTCGAGCAATTGCTGCTGCACACGAGCGGGCTGCCCGCCGCAACGCCGATCTCCGACTACGCCCTGCCCGATCGCGCCGCGATCATGCGGCGGCTGGGCCAGAGCCTCGAGGGCAAGCTCAAGACCGCGCCCGGCGAGCGGTTCCTTTACACCGACGTGGGCTTCGTGATCCTCGAGGAGATCGTCCGGCGCACGAGCGGCAAGGACTTTGCGACCTTCACGCGCGACGAGATCTGGGAGCCGCTCGGGATGGACGAGACCGGCTTCTTGCCCTCGCCGGCCCTGCGCCTGCGCGCGGCTCCGACCGAACAGCGCGACGGCCAGTGGATGAAAGGGGACGTGCACGACCCGCGGGCGTTCGCGCTCGGCGGCGTGGCTGGCCACGCGGGCGTGTTCTCCACCGCCGACGATCTCTCGCGCTTCGCGCGCGCGCTGCTCGGCAAGGGCGCGCTCGACGGCAAGCGCATCCTCGCCGAGCGCACCTTCGAGCGGATGATCACCCGGCACGAGACCACCAGCGGCGGTCGCGGCCTGGGCTGGGATCGGGACAGCAAGTTCGCGACCCATCGCAGCGCGCTGCTCTCCCCGCGCGCCTTCGGGCACGGGGGCTTCACCGGTACGGCGCTGTGGATCGATCCCGGAAAGGATCTCTATGTCGTGTTCCTCTCGAACCGCGTGCACCCCGACGGGAAGGGCGCGGTGAATCCGCTCGTCGCCGAGGTGGCGACGCTCGCCGTCGATGCGAGCGAGACCCGCACCGGCATCGACGTCCTGCGCAGCGAGTCGTTCGAGCGCCTGAAGGGGGCGAAGATCGGCCTGGTCACGAACGCGAGCGCGCGCGCGCGCGACGGCGCCGCCACGCTCGATGTCCTGCGCAGCGCGCCGGGGGTGACGCTCGCCGCGATCTTCTCGCCCGAGCACGGCATCCTGGGGATCCGCGAGGGCAAGGTCGGCGACGGCACGTACCACGGCGTCCCGGTCTACAGCCTCTACGGTGAGCGCTCGTCGCCGAGCGGGACCACGCTCGACGGCATCGACACGCTCGTGTTCGACCTCCAGGACGCTGGCGCGCGCTTCTACACCTACGCGTCGACCATGAAGGCGGCGATGAAGGTGGCCGCCGATCGCAAGCTGCGGTTCGTGGTGCTCGATCGACCAAACCCCTTGGGCGGCGTCGAGGTGGCGGGGCCGGTGCTCGATGCCCCTGGCTCCTTCGTGAACCACCACGCGCTGCCCGTTCGTCACGGAATGACGATGGGCGAGCTCGCGCGGCTCTTTGCCGAGGACGAGCACCTCGATCTGAAGCTCGAGGTGGTGCGGCTCCAGGGCTGGCGAAGGAAGGACTACTTCGATCACACCGGGCTCGCGTGGGTGAGCCCGTCGCCCAACCTCCGCAGCGTCGAGGAGGTGGTGCTCTATCCCGCCGTGGGCCTGCTCGAGAGCACGAGCCTCTCCGTGGGACGCGGGACCGACACCCCGTTCGAGGTCCTCGGCGCGCCCGGCATCGACGGCGAGGCGCTGGCGAAGAACGTCGAGGCGCGCGGCATCCCCGGGCTCGCGGTGTTGCCCATCACCTTCTCGCCGACCACCAGCGTTCATCAGGGCAAGAAGTGCGGAGGTCTGCGCCTGCGCGTCACCGACCGCGCGCTGTTCGAGCCGGTCCGTGCCGCCGTGACGCTCGCCCTCGCGATCCACGACGTGTGGCCGGAGTGGGATCTCGAGCACGTCGACCGCATGCTCCAGAGCAAGCCGGCGATGGCCGCCATCACGTCGGGAAAAACGGCAGACGAGGTGATCGCGACCTGGGCGCAGGCGCTCGCCACGTTCGGCGCGAAGAGGCAGCGGTTTCTTCTGTACTGAAGGTCAGCGTTCGCTGCCGTCGCCGGCCTCGAAGCCGCCAGCCTCGTCCTGCGGGAGCAGCGCTCGCTTCCGGGTGGGGCGCTCCGGGGGGAATGTGTCTGTCGCGATCGCGCCATCGCTGCCGTGCGCCGTGAACACCAGGCCTCCCGGTCCGCGGCGCATCATCAGCGGCGCGAAGAAGTCGGGGGCGTGGTGCACGACCTCCTCGATCTCATCGAGCGGGACGTCGATGCTCACTGTGCGGAGCACGCGCTCGCTGCCGTAGCGATGGTCGGCGAAGAGATGGATGTCGGTCGACGGGCCGTCCGCCGCGAGCACCATCCGCAGCTCGCCGTCGAGCCAGGGGCAACGACGGAGGACGCGGATCACGTGCGAGAGCGCGCGGGTCGCGCCCTCGCCGGGACGCGCGGTCTCGGCCATGCACACGAGCAGATCCTCGACCTCCTGACGGTTCGGGGCCCTCGCTATAGGAGCGCTGCCATCCACCACGGCTCTCGCTGCCCGTTCGTGCATCCCGACGATGAGACACGATGACGCGGCTGCCCGTCATCCCCCCCAGGGGGGATGAGAAGAGGGAGATGAGGGGAGATGAGGAAGACGGTCAGGAGGACTTGAGGTCCCGGCGCAGGCGCAGGCCGTCGCGCAGGGTCCAGGCGCCCGCACCGAAGAAGATGAGGAGTGCGAGGAAGAGACCCGGGGTGGGACGACCTCCGTGCTGGACCGCGAAGATGGTGAGGCCGAGGCCGGCGGCGAGTCCGAGGGAGCCCGTGACGATGCGCTTCGTGGCGATCATGCGGGCGATCGAGCGGTCGACGGTGCGGGGCATCAGCGGCATGACGAGCGATCGCTTAGCACGGGATCACTCGGAAGGCGCTGGATCCGGCTCGTGAGCAGGCTCCTCCGCGGGCGGGAGGCCGGCGTCGGCGTCGGCGTCGGCGTCGGCGTCGGCGTCGGCGTCGGCGTCGGAGGGCGGATGGATTCGGCGGGCGCGCGAGGAGAGGGGCGGGGACAGCGGGAGCGTCTCGGTGCGCGTGCGGTCGAAGAAGGTCAGCGCCACCTCCACGTCCCCGTCGGGGAGGGCGTGTCCGCCCTCGCGCGCCACCATCACGTGGGGCCAGGATTCGCGGGTGAGCGCGGCCTCGAGGTGGTCCATCTCGGGGCCGGAAGGATCGTCGTCGGCGTCGATGAGCAGCATCGGCGGCGGCTTGCCCGCGGGATGCATCGGCTCGACCGGTCCCGCATGCGCGATCGCCACCGCGTCGAGCGGGAGCAGCGCACGGCTCGCGATCAGCGCCGCGAAGTAGCCGCCGTTCGAGAAGCCGAGGAGGAGCTGCCGGCCCGGGCCCGCCCGGCGCTGCGCCTCGGCGATCGCGGGCGCCGCGCGCGCGATGAAGCGCGGGCCGTCCTCCGCGTTGCGCTCGTTGCTCGGCCAGCACCACCAGGTCGCGAGCTGCGGACCGGCGCACTGCCCCTGCGCGCCGCGTAGCGCGAGGACGGCATAGCCGCGCGCTCCGCCGAGCCGCGCCACGCGCTGCTGCCGCTCGCGCTCCTCGTTCACGCCCTCCGGCGCGTGGCGCCCGTGCAGGTAGACGACGAGGCCGCGCGCGGGCGTCGTTGCGGGCGCGGGCGCGAAGCAGCCGCCGGCGGCGATCGGGTCGAAGCCCGGCGGGCACCAGTCCGCTACGTCCGCTGCGAGCGGCGACACCGGGGCGCGCGCCCGCGCAGGCATCGTGCTGGGCGTGCGAGAGCGCGCGCCGAGGACGATGCCGAGGGCCGCGCCGGCCCCGACGATCGCCACCGAGGCGTAGAAGCGCACCGCGTGCGCGCGAGCGGACGACACCCCCGACTCGTAGCACGGAGGAGCTCGCATCAGTCATCGTTGCGCGCCAAGCACGCTGCTCGCGACCTTGCTCCAGGAGGCCGCGTTTCCGGCCCCGGTGACGACGGGCGCTCAGGTGGTGCGGCGCAGAGCCCTTTGAGCGGAGCGCGAGTGGGCCTATTCTGCGAGGTGTGAGTGAACGCGCCCGCTCCCGCACGCGCGTCGCGATGCGCGCCGCCGCCGGCACGCTCGTCGTGACCGGCGTGGTCTTCGTCTACGCTGCGTGCGGTCTCTCCGTGAGCGCGACGGGCGTGGTCGACGCGGTCGACGGCTCGACCCTCGGCGATGCCGGCGGCCACTCGCAGCCCGACGCTGCTGCCCGCAACGACGGCGGTGACGCTGCGCAGGGCGGCTGCGCGGCGGGCGAGGAGGTCTGCGGCGTCCGGTGCTCGGACCTGAAGGCCGATCCGCTGAATTGCGGCGCCTGCGGAAGGACGTGCGCCGACGGTCAGACCTGCGAGGAGGGCGGGTGCACCGTCCTCTGCGTCGCGGACAAGACGAAGTGCCGCGACACGTGCGTCGACCTCGTCACCGACCCGCAGAACTGCGGCGCGTGCGGGAAGGTCTGCGCTCCCGAGGAGCCGCTCTGCGCCGACAAGACGTGCGTGAAGGACTGCGTTTCTCCTCTCGTGCTCTGCGGCGGGGCGGACGCCGGCCGCGGCTACTGCGCCGACGAGAAGAACGACCGCAACAACTGCGGAGCCTGTGGCCGCGTCTGCCTCCAGAACGAGGTCTGCAGCGCCGGGATCTGCACGCCGGCGTGCGTGACGAATTCCCGCATCGGCGACGTCTTCGGGCCGACGATGGTGGGCTGCGTCGCGACCGTGTCCTTCGCGCAGCGCGGGAACGTGTGCCCCGCCGGCACCAATGTCTGCTCCGGCCAGCAGTGGGTCGATCGTCGCGGGACCGCCGTGCCGACGTTCAACTACTGGACGAACGACGACCTCCGCTACGCCGGGTCGGACGGCAACTGCTCCGCCTCCAACACCTCCGGCACGCTCTGCGGCCGCTTCACCGATACGCCAATGCGCGTCTGCGGCAAGCGCACCGATCAGGTCGGCAACTCCTGCCGCTGGATCGGCTGCGGGTTCGGCAACACGCAGAACAATTACTTCGGCGGGTGCGAAGGCAACACGAGCGCCGGCGCGCTGTGCTGCAAGCTCTAGCTCTACTAGGCGGAGCGAGCGGAATGGTACGCGTCGCCGAGGTCGTCGTGCGTGAGGTGGTGCGTCACCACCGCGGCACGCAGCTCCGCCAGTGAAGGCGGCGCGTCGACCGGCCCATCGAGGAGCCCCGCTGCCGCGAGCGCGCCTCGATACACGCGC
>JAYTHX010000174.1:0-5340 GCA_043732195.1 Polyangiaceae bacterium | reverse complement strand
TTCTTCACGCCGTTCGGCATCTGGAACGTGGACCACGGGACACCCACGCTGATCGCGTTGCAGCTGCCCGGCGTCATCCAGGTCCGCCAGATGCCCCTCCGGCAGACGGGCGTGCAGCTGTATGGCAGCGCCTTCAAGGGCGACTGGGAGCTCGGCTACACCGCCACGATCTCCAACGGGCGCCAGGAGCTCTCGAACTTCGCGTTCGACGACAACCGCGGCTTCGGTGCCCGTCTGCATGCGAACAACGAGAAGGGCGAGGCGATGATCAAGCTCGGCGCCTCGTTCTACACGGGGCGCGTGAAGGACCAGGAGATCGATGTCACCTCGCTGAGCCCGCTGACGCTGGAGCGGAAGAGCAACTACGATTACCGGGAGGTGGTGGGAGGGCTCGACGCCTCCGTCGATGTCGGGCGGACCCGCATCAGGGCCGAAGCGGCCATGAGCAGCATCCGTTACGACGACGCCAAGCACCAGGTGATGACGGCACCCTCGCCCGTCCCGCAGTACCGCGCGAGCTCGGTCGAGACGACCGCCTTCCTGCTCGTCGCGCACACGCTCCCATGGGTACCGGTCGAGCTCTACGCCACGACCGACCTCATCTACGGGCCGCTCATCCAGGTGTCCGATACGATGCTCTCGCCGTCGGTGGGCTTGAACATACGTTTCACGAAGGCAACCATGTTCAAGACGCAGGTGTCCGAGACGCTCTTCCTCGACTCACGCGGGCACCAGTCGGTGCACGAGGTCTCGCAGAACAACGCGACGCTGCTCGCCTCTCGCCTGGTGCTGGTGTTCTGATGCGCAAGCTCATCACCGCCCTCGCGCTCGCTGTCGCGGCTCTCTCCTGGGAGGGCCAGTCGTCCGCCGGCGACGACGAGGACCTCTTCGTCGTCGTCAACAAATCGAACCCTGCGTCCGCGCTCACACGCGAGGACCTCCGCCCGCTGTTCCAGACCACCAAGGGGGAGTGGCCTGACGGAGTGAAGGCCGAACCCATCAACCTCGCCGACGAGAGCCCCGTCCGGCGGTCGTTCGACGCTGCCGTGCTCGGCCTCGATCCCGACCGCGTCGCGCGCTACTGGATCGATCGGAAGATTCGCGGCGGCGAGCGGCCGCCGCGCAAGGTGTCGAGCGCTTCCGCAGCAGTCCGCAGCGTCGCGGGCGACAAAGGCGGCGTCGCCTACGTCCTGCGTGCCGACCTGAGCCCCTCGGTCAAGGTCGTCGCCAAGGTCTCTCACGGCAAGGTGGTGGCGCCATGAGTGCGTCGAAGGGATCCCGAGTCATGAATGCACAGCGACGCACCCTGACCTTCGCAGCCGCGGCCCTTGTCCTCGCGAGCGTCGCTGGACCGGGGTGCTGGGCGAAGGACCCCTGCGGCGAAGGGCTCGTCTTCATGGTGAGCACGAGCACGTGCGTGGCCGCGATCGTGGCGGACGCCGCGCCCGAAGCGGCCAGCAAGGCCGAAGCCGGCGCGGACGCAGGCGAAGCGGGCGCCGATGGCGAAGCCATGGGTCCACCCGAGGCGGCGGCTCCCAGCAACTTCGGCAAGCCCTGCGCCGCCATGACCGACTGCGGCGGCGACGCGCCGATCTGTGCTGCGCCGCAGCTGCCCTACTGCACGCAGATCCACTGCTTACCCGGCGAGGCGAACGCCGGCCTGTGCCCCGCGGGCTACACCTGCTTCACCGTGCCCGGCTACCCCTCAGGGTGCCTCCGCGACTAGGCCGTCATCCCGGTCGCGTCGGGACCCAGGTCGCGACCGCCGCCGCCGATCCTAGAGCGCCGAGTCGAGCCGAGCCGGGCGTACGACGAGGATGGTGCCTGGTCCCGGAATCGAACCAGGGACACGGGGATTTTCAATCCCCTGCTCTACCAACTGAGCTAACCAGGCGGGCTGTTGCGGCTTCTCGGAGACGGGAACTTCTTCTTTCGCGGGCCAGACGTCAAGTGGTCTCGAAAGATTCCGCGTCGACCCCGCTCGAGGCGGAAACCCGCGGAAGATCTGAAATTCAGCGCGCTTTGTCAAGCACCTCCTCGCGCCTCCTCGCGCCTTCCTTCGCATCCCCTATGGTGCGCCGAGGAATCGGCCTCTCCGACCACTGCTGATAGGCTGCCCCGCAGTGACCTCCGCCCTCGATCCGCTCGGACTCGTCGGAACGACCATCGTCGACAAGTACGCGATCGAGTCGATTGTCGGGCAGGGCGGCTTCGCCACGGTCTTCCGCGCGACCCACCTGCTCTGGAAGCGGCCGGTCGCGGTCAAGGTCTTCACCGCGCTCGGCGAGGTCGCCGAGGATCAGCGCGAGCAGCTCCTCAAGGACTTCATCCAGGAAGGGGCTCTCCTCGCCGAGCTCTCCGAGCGATCGGCGGCCATCTGCCAGGCGCGCGACGTGGGGATGCTCGTCACGAAGAAGGGCCAGACCGTCCCGTACATGGTGCTCGAGTGGCTCGACGGACGCCCGCTCGACGCCATCCTCGAGGACGAGCGCGCCGCGAACGCCCCGCTCCGTAGCCTCGCCGAGACCGTGCGCCTGCTCGATCCCGTCGCCGATGCGCTCGCCCTCGCCCACTCCAAGGGCATCGCGCACCGCGACATCAAGCCGGCAAACATCTTCGTGCTCGGCGAGAGCGGCGGCGGCGCGGTGAAGCTCCTCGACTTCGGCATCGCAAAGGTCGTGCAGGACGCGCAGAAGCTGGGCTTCGGCAAGACCGCCGGGCACATCACCTCGTTCACGCCGCTCTACGGCGCCCCCGAGCAGTTCAATCGCGCGTACGGCTCGACCGGCCCGTGGACGGACGTCTTCGCGCTCGCGCTCGTCGCCGGCGAGCTCCTCTCCGGCAAGGAGCCGCTGGCGGGCGACAACATCGTGCAGCTCGCGCACGCCACGTCCGACGAGACGCTCCGCCCCACGCCTCGCACCCACGGCGTCACCACCTCCGACGCGATCGAGGCCATCTTCCAGAAGGCCCTCGCGGTGAAGCCCGCGGCGCGCTTCCAGAGCGCCGCGGAGTTCTGGAGCGCGCTCCGCACGCAGCTCGGGAGCGATCGCCTTGGCCTCCTGCAGATGCCGCGACCGGCGCCGGCTTCGGGGAGCATGCCCGCCACCGACACCATCGTGGAGACGGGACCGCCGCTCGCGCTCGCTCACACTGCGCCGCTCCACGACCGGGACGCCGCCACCATCGCCCCCGTCGCCGCGCCGCCGCCGAAGAGCCGCCTCCCGCTCGTCGCCGGCGTGGCTGCGTTCGCCGTCGTGGTGCTGGGCGGCGGCGCCTATGCGCTACGCGGCGGCGGCGGCGGCCGCGCTGCGCCGGTGGCGAGCACCTCCGCCGCGTCGCGGAGCAGCGTGCCCGCCGCGACGGCCACCGCGTCCGCGCGAGCCGCGCGAGCCGCGCCCGCCGCGCCCGCGTGTCCTGCGGGGATGCTCGGGATCCCCGGCGGCGAGTATTTCATGGGCTCCGAGGAGAGGACCGCCGACGATTCCGAGCGGCCCGCACACAAGGTGAAGCTCTCGCCGTACTGCATCGACGAGCTCGAGGTGACGGTTGCACAATACAAGGAGTGCTCCGACCGCGGCGCCTGTCGGCGTGCGGGCAAGGAGAACGTCTGGCCCGACATCCTCCCCGCGCAGCAGAAGATCTACGACCCGCTCTGCAACATCAACGACCCGGTCGGGAAGGCGAAGCACCCGGTCAACTGCGTCGACTGGGACCAGGCCCGCGAAGCCTGCGACGCGCGCGGCGCGCGGCTCCCGACCGAGGCGGAGTGGGAGTTCGCGGCGCGCGGCTCGGACGGCCGCGTCTATCCGTGGGGGGATGATCCGCCGAGCGGCGAGCTGCTCAACGCCTGCGGGAAGGAGTGCGTCGCCTGGCAGAAGAAGCACCCCGATCCGCAGACCACGCCCACGCTGATGTACGACCAGGACGACGGCTTCGCGAACACGTCGCCGGTGGGTAGCTTCCCGAAGGGCAAGTCGCGCTGGGGGCTGCAGGACGTCGTCGGCAACGTCTGGGAGTGGGTTGCAGATCGCTACGCGGCGTATCCGGCCGCCAGCGCCACGACCACCACGTCCGATCCCAGGGGGCCGGAGACCGGCTCGGACCACGTCATCCGCGGCGGAGCTTGGAACGGGTCGATGCCCTCGTGGGTGCGTCCTTCGTTCCGCTTCCACGCGGCTGCGAGCGCCCGCAGCTACGGATTCGGCTTCCGCTGCGCGAAGAGTCCCTGAAGCTGCAATGGGGGTACGCGCGCAGGAGCTTTGCTACGCTCCTCCTTCGCCGATGCCTACCCTCGACCCGCTCGCCCTCGTCGGCACGATCGTCTCGGAGAAATACGAGATTGAGGAAGTCGTCGGTGAAGGCGGTTTCGCGATCGTCTACCGAGCGACGCACAATGTCTGGCAGCGGCCCGTCGCCATCAAGGTGTTTCGCGCGCTCGGTGATCTCCCGGCCGATCGCCGTGACCAGCTCGTGAAGAGCTTCATCCAGGAGGGCGCGCTCCTCGCGGAGCTCTCCGAACGCTCGGCGGCGATCTGCCAGGCGCGCGACGTCGGCATGCTGCGCACCGCCGAGGGCCGCGAGATGCCCTACATGGTGCTGGAGTGGCTCGAGGGTCGCTCGCTCGAGCAGGTCATCGAGGACGAGAAGCAGCGCCGCCTCCCGCCGCGCACGCCCGCCGAGACGCTCCACATCCTCGAGCCCGCGGCGCTCGCCCTCGCGCTCGCGCACAAGAAGGGCATCGCGCATCGGGACGTGAAGCCGGCGAACATCTTCGTCATCGGCGACCCGCGCGGTGAGTACACCGTGAAGATCCTCGACTTCGGCATCGCGAAGGTCGTGCAGGACGTCCAGCGCCAGGCGGGCAGCTTCCAGCAGACGCAGGGCGTCGTCTCCTCGTTCACGCCGGCGTATGGCGCGCCCGAGCAGTTCTCACGCACCCACGGCGCGACCGGGCCGTGGACCGACGTGTTCGCGCTCGCGCTGATTTTCACCGAGCTGATGACGAACGAGCCGCCGCTGCGCGGTGACGACCTCACGCAGCTCGCGTTCTGTTCGATGGATCCGAAGCGCCGTCCCACGCCTCGCGCGTACGGCTTCGAGATCTCGGACGCGCTCGAGGCCGCGCTGCGTCGCGCGCTCGCCGTCGCGCCGGACGAGCGCTTCCGGTCCACGGGCGAGTTCTGGGACGCGCTCCGTACCGCGCTCGCGATGGCGCCGATGCGCGCGTTCGCGGGCGCCGACTCGACCCGCAACACGAGCTCGAACGCCGCGATCATCGCGCCGCACCCCGAGCAGCGCACGATGCAGACGCCGCCGCCGAGCCTGTTGCCGTCGCCC
>JAYTHX010000173.1:0-5353 GCA_043732195.1 Polyangiaceae bacterium | reverse complement strand
CGATCTTGATGTCCATCTGGATGGCGGTGATGCCCTTCGCCGTTCCGCAGACCTTGAAGTCCATGTCGCCGAGGTGATCCTCGTCGCCGAGGATGTCGCTCAGGATGGCGTTGCGCTTGCCGTCGGTGATGAGGCCCATCGCGATGCCGGCGACGGGGGCCTTCATCGGGACGCCGGCGTCCATCAGCGCGAGCGTGCCGCCACAGACCGCGGCCATCGACGACGAGCCGTTCGACTCGAGCGTCTCGCTGACGATGCGGACGGTGTAGGGGAACTTCTCCTGCTCCGGCATCATGCGCAGGATCGCGCGCTCGGCGAGCGCGCCGTGGCCGATCTCACGACGGCCGGGGCCGCGCATCGGCTTGGTCTCGCCCGTCGAGAAGGGAGGGAAGTTGTAGTGCAGCATGAAGCGCTTCCAGCGCTCGCCGGTGAGAGCGTCGATCTTCTGCTCGTCGCTCGACGTGCCGAGGGTCGCGGTGACCATCGCCTGCGTCTCGCCGCGCTGGAACATCGCGGAGCCGTGGACGCGGGGAAGGAGACCGACCTCGGTCGCGATGGCGCGGATGGTGTTCATCGCGCGGCCGTCGATGCGCTTGTTCTCGGTGAGCACGTACTCGCGGACGACGACGTACTTGCGCTCCTCGAACTCCGCCTTGATCAGCTTCTCGAGCTCGGCGAACTTCTCGGCGCCGAGGTCCTTCGTGAGGGCCTCGACCATGACGTTCTTCGCGGCCTTGTAGCCGTCGTAGCGCTTCTTCTTGTCCTTGATGAGCGAGGACTCGACGATCGCCTTGTCGACGAGCGCGGGGATCTTCGCCGCGACCTCGGCGGGGAGCTTCTTGGGCTCGAAGACGCGCTTCTCCTTGCCGACGGCGGCGCGGAGCTTCTCGATGAGGCCGATGATCGGCTGGGCGGCCTCGAACGCGAAGAAGAGCGCGTCGATGAGGTCCTTCTCGCTGACCTCGGCGGCGCCGCCCTCGACCATCACGATCGCGTCCTTGGAACACGCGACCACCATGTCGATGTCGGCGGCGGCCTGCTGCTCGAACGTCGGGAACACGATGAACTCGCCGTTGAGGCGAGCGACGCGGACGCCGGCGAGCGGGCCGTCCCACGGGATGTCCGAGATGTGGAGCGCCGCGCTGGCGCCGCACAGGGCGAGGATGTCGGTGCCGTAGATCTTGTCGGCCGAGAGGACGGTCGCGATGACCTGCGTGTCGTTGCGGTAGCCCTCGGGGAAGAGGGGGCGCATCGGGCGATCCATCAGGCGACAGGTGAGGATCTCCTCGTCGCGCTGGCGGGCCTCGCGCTTGAAGAAGCCGCCCGGGATCTTGCCGGCCGCGAACGTCTTCTCGACGTACTCGCAGGTGAGGGGGAAGAAGTCGAGACCGGGGCGCTCGTCGCCGCTGACGGCGGTGACGAGGACGACCGACTCGCCGTACGTGATGAGGATTGACCCATGCGCCTGCTTGGCGAGACGACCGGTCTCGAAGGTCAGCGGCTGGCCGTTGATCGTGACGGATTCACGGACGAAAGACATGTGCTTTGCGCTCCTGCGCGTACGCCGCGTGCGTGCGGCTCGACGCCGGCCAGCTCGGTCTTCCTTGTGCCTCGGTTCACGGGCTCGAGCAGCCTCGGGCGCATGAATCGAAGAGCAAGGAGAAGAGGTTGGTCCGGAAGGGACTGCGTTTGAGTCTCTCCGATGAGCACCGTCGCCCCCCGGAGAGTCCCGGGGTCAGAGGGGGCGGAGCCCCCTCGAACCTGGAAGCTAGTTACTTGCGGAGGTTGAGCGCGAGGACCGTCTTGCGATAGCGGTCGAGGCTCGACTTCTTGAGGTAGCTGAGGAGCCGACGACGCTTCGAGACCATCTTCAAGAGGCCACGACGCGAGTGGTGGTCCTTGAGGTGGGTCTTGAAGTGCTCGGTGAGGTACGAGATGCGCTCCGTGAGGAGGGCGATCTGGACCTCGGGCGAGCCCGTGTCGCTTTCGTGCGTGCGGAACTTGTCGATAAGCTCCGCTTTCTTTTCGGTATGAAGAGGCATCTGCTGGAAACTCCAGATGAAGGGCGTCCTCCAGTTCCACGTAGCCAGAAGCAGCTACCGACCGGATGGAGCCTTGTTCGTCGCGAGCGGCGCAGTATAGGCGTGCGATTTCCCACGTCAACAAGGGTCGGTCGGGTACGATTTCTCGGGCTCATCTCATGGCTCCCTCGACCCCGCTCCGCTCCGCTGACGGCCCGGCTCCCGTGATCTCCGGGGTGAACGACACCGAGCGGCCGCCCCAGCTCGGTAGGACCGACGACCCGAGCGAGGGGCCGACCGTCAGGCCGCCCGCGATGGCGGCCGCGATCGGCCCGGGCTCGGCGAACCTGCGCGCCGCCCTGCCGCGCGCCGAGACCGTGGCGCTCGGCGGGCGCGATCCTTCCAGCGCGCGGCTCGTCGCCGCGCCGCCCGCGCGCCTGCCCCCGGTGGCTGCGCCGCCGCAGCCCAACCGCGCCGCCACCATGATCCACGCCGGCGCGCCGCCGCTGCGCGAGACCTCGCCGCCGGACGTGCCGCTGACGCGCCGCTGCACGGCCTGCGAGACGCGCTATCCCGCGGACTTCCTGGTCTGCCCGCGCGATGCCAGCCCGCTCGTCGACGAGGCAGTCGACGGCGCGGACGACCCGCTCCTCAACAAGCTCCTCGGCGAGACCTACCAGATCATCCGCCTGGTCGGCGAAGGCGGCATGGGCCGCGTCTACGAGGCTCGGCACCTCCGCCTCAAGGAGCGCCGCTTCGCGGTGAAGGTCCTGCACGGCGACCTCGCCAAGAACAACGAGATCGTCGCGCGCTTCATGCGCGAGGCGGAGAGCGCGAGCTCGCTCTCGCATCCCAACGTCGTCGACGTGTTCGACGTGCACCACCTGCCCGACGGCACGCCCTACCTCGTCGGCGAGTTCCTCGACGGCGAAGAGCTCGCGGACCACGTGCGCCGCAGCGGGCCGCTCGAGCCGCGCATGGCGGCGGCCGTTGGCCGCCAGGTTTGCCGCGCGCTCGCGGTGGCGCACGCGCGCGGGATCGTCCATCGCGACATGAAGCCGGAGAACGTCTTCGTGCTGCGCTCCTCGGTCGAGGCGCTCGCGGCGGGCGAGGTGAGCGCCGTCACGGTCAAGGTGCTCGACTTCGGCATCAGCAAATCCGGCGACAGCGAGCGCTCTCATCTCACGCGCACCGGGGTGATCATGGGCACGCCCAGCTACATGTCGCCCGAGCAGGCGCGCGGCAAGCCGGTCGACCTCCGCGCCGACGTCTACTCCACCGGCGCTACGCTCTACTACGCGCTCACGGGCCGGCGCCCGTTCGACGCCGACGACCCGACCTCCACCATCTCCATGGTGCTGACGCAGGACCCTCCGCGACCGCGCTCGATCGACGAGCGCATCCCGGAGGCCCTCGAGCTCATCGTGCAGCGCGCCATGGCCAAGGAGCCGCGCGATCGCTACCAGACCATGGGCGACCTCGATCGCGCGCTCGCGGCGTTCGAGAGCAGCGGCACGTCGATGGTCCTCCAGACCGCCGCCGAGCGGTCGGCGCCGATCGAGATCTCGGCGCCGTCGAGCGGCACCACGCGCGCGCTGGAGATGGCGAAGGGCATCTTCCTCTCCAGCAGCACCTCGGCCTCGGGCTCGAGCCAGTCGAACACGCTCGCCAGGGTCGCGCGCCCCGTGATCGTGCTTGCGAGCACGGTGCTCGGCCTGTGGCTCGTGGGCGGCGCCACCGCCGCGCTCGCCGGGCTCGTCCGCGTCCTGCATGACGGCGAGATCACGCTCACCGAGTGCGTACTGCTCGTGGTCGGTTGCCTCTTCGCGGCAGCGACGCCCATCGCGCTCTACGTGATGCACGTCCGCAGGACGATCTGGCCGAACAGCGTGCGCGCGCTCCAGCTCGCAGGCGATCTCAAGCGCACCGCGACCGCCGCGCTCATCGCGTACGGAGGGCTCTCGATCGTCGCGCGCATCGGCCACACGGTGATGTGGCGCAGCTCGCGCGGGCTCGCGAGCGGCTTCTGGGATCTCTTCCTGTTCGTCGTGAGCATTGCCGCGGCCGTGACCGTGGGCGGGTTCGGACCGCTCGTGCGGAACATGCGTCGTCGCCGCTCGTCGTGAACGCGCCCGGCGGTTCGAGCTGCCCGAGCTGCGATCGTGACCTGCCGTCGGCATTTCCCGGCGCGAGCGTGGTGTGTGACTGCGGGCAGCGGATCGATCTGCCGGCGGGGCGAGGTTCGGGGCCACCGTCGCTCGGGAGCGCGCGCCGCGGGACGGCGCCGCCGTCGGCCGACGGCCCGTATCGCTCGAGCGGCGGGCCGCACGAGGCCGCGCTCACCGATGTGCCTTGCCCGTACTGCGGGAACGACTGCCCGCCGATGGTGCGCATCTGCCCGCACTGCGACGTGCGCCTCGACAACGTGCGCTGTCAGCGCTGCTTCTCGCTCCAGGCACCAGGCGCGTTCACCTGCGCCCGCTGCGCGCATCCGCTGGAGCTCGAGCCGATGCTCGACGCGACCGACGCGCCGTGTCCTCGCTGCCAGCATCCGCTGGAGGTCGCGCCGGGCGAGGATCCGCGCCTCCACGAGTGCCCGCGCTGCGGCGGCATGTTCGTGCGGCGCGAGTACCTGACGGAGATGCTCTGCAACGCCGAGCTGGGCGGCGGTCTCCGCGGATGCGGCCTGCGGCCCAAGGCGCTCGACGAGGTGCGCTACGTTCCTTGCCCGCTCTGCCACGCGAGCATGAACCGCGTGAACTTCGGCCGCGTCTCCGGGGTCATCGTCGATGTTTGCAAGATGCACGGAACGTGGTTCGACGCGGGCGAGCTCACGCGGGTGATCGCGTTCGCCGCCGCGGGGGGCCTCGAGAAGACGCGCGAACGCGACGCGCAGGCGAAACGCGAGGAGCGCCAGCGTGCCACCGAGGTCCACGCGCAGCTCGCGGTCACGGAAGCGCAGACGAGCCACCGGCGCACGCGCGCGGACGACTGGGACGAATTCCTGCGCGCGATCTTCTTGTAGTCCGCCCTCGCTAGAAGCGCGCTTGTACGGCGACCGAGGCGCCGACGCGGTTCGGGCTCTGGAAGACGCGGAGCGAGGCCGTGCCCTCGGTCGGGTCGCGGACGACGAGCGTGCCGTTGTTGTCGCGGATCAGCTGGACCCAGCCGACGACCGCGAACATCTCGGAGATGTCCCAGCGCACGGCGACGCGCGCCTGGAGGATGGCCGAGCGATCCTTGTTGTAAGGAAGGATCGACTCGTCGCCCTGCTGGCGGACGACGATGACGCGCTGGGCGGGAACACCGCCGTCGGTGAACTCGCTGCGGAA
>JAYTHX010000172.1:0-5357 GCA_043732195.1 Polyangiaceae bacterium | reverse complement strand
ATCCCGGTCGACGGCGAGTACGTGGTGACGAGCGATCAGATCGAGTCGTTCCCCTCGTTTCCCGGGAGCATGGTGATCGTCGGCGCGGGCGTCGTTGGGTGCGAGTACGCGACCATCTTCGCGAACTACGGCAAGACGAAGATCCACATCATCGACCGACAGCCGCGCATCCTGCCGTTCGAGGACGAGGACGTCGCCGAGGAGGTGGCCTCGAGCTTCGAGTCGATGGGCGTCGTCATCCATCGCGCCTCCCGCCTGGAGACCTTGAAGGTGGCGGACGGCAAGGTCGAGTACGTCATCACGAACGCGGACGGCAAGCTCGAGACCATCCGCGTCGAGCGCGCGCTCGTCTCGGTGGGACGCATTCCCAACACCGCGGACCTCGGGCTCGAGGCGGCGGGGGTGAAGCTCGACAAGAGCGGGGGCATCACCGTCGAGAACACGCGCTCGTCGGTTCCGCACATCTACGCCGCCGGCGACACGACCATGGATATCGCGCTCGTCAACGTCGCCGAGATCGAGGGGCGCTACGCGGTGGAGTCGATGTTCGGGCTCGCGCCGCGGCCCATCCGTTACGAGGCGCTCTCCGCGATCATGTTCCTGAAGCCCGAGGTCGCGAGCGTCGGGCTCAACGAGATCAAGGCGCGCGAGCAGAAGATCCCGTACCGCGTCGGGGTGGTGGCAAACCGCTTGATCAGCCGCAACATCGCCATGCGCGAGACGCACGGCTTCATCAAGGTGCTCGCCTCGCCCGGCACGCATCGCATCCTCGGCCTGCGGGTGGTGGGGCCGGAGGCCTCGAGCACCATCCAGGGCATCGCGTTCCTGATCGACCAGGAGGCGACGCTCGAGGACATCGACCACTGCGTCCACCCTCACCCGGCGATCACCGAGGGCGTCCAGGAGTGCGCGCGGATGCTGCTCGGACGCTCGGTGATGAAGGTCGACGTCTTCGGGCCCGAAGGCCTGCTCCGCTGCGGCGCCGGCTGAGCCCCGCGCGAAGGCGCGCTACGCTCGCCGCCCGACCGGCATCGAAGCTCGATCCACCGAGCAGGAGAGCTTGAGCCCACCCCTACGAACGAAGCGCGCCAACGAGCCGCCCGAGAAGCTGACCCGCAAGAACCTCGCGAAGGCGCTGCGCGAGAGCTTCGCCTTCATCCGGCGGGCGTTCGGCCTCGTCTGGAGATCCTCGCCGGCGCTCACGGTCGCGCTCGGGGCGGCGACGCTGCTGATCGCCGCGGTGCCACCGTCGATCGCGTATACCGGCAAGCGCATCGTCGACGAGGTCCTGAAGGGCTCGCTGGACGGCACGGTGCGCTGGGTGGCGGTCGAGCTCGGGCTCGTCGCGGTCCAGGCTTCGCTGACGCGCGGACTCGGGCTCGTCCGCAGCATCCTCGGCTCGCGGCTCGGGACCGACGTGAACGTCGCCATCCTCGAGCGAGCGACAGCGCTCGAGCTGCGGCACTTCGAGGACGCAGACTTCTATGATCGCCTGAGCCGGGCGCGGCGCGAGGCGTCGTCCCGCCCGATGTCGCTCGTGACGGAGAGCTTCGCGCTCCTGCAGAACCTGCTCACGCTCGCAGGCTACGCGGTGCTGCTCCTGCAGTTCAGCCCCTGGGTGGTGCTCGTGCTCATGGTCGCGACCATCCCCGCCACCATCGCCGAGATGAAGTTCTCGAAGGCGACGTTCCGCATGCGGAACTGGCGCTCGCCCGACGCGCGCAAGCTCGCTTACCTGGAGTACGTCCTCGCGAACGACGAGCACGCGAAGGAGGTGAAGCTCTTCGGGCTCGGTCCGATGTTCCTCGAGCGCTACAAGGAGCTCGCTGAGCGCTTCCACCAGGAGGATTCGAAGCTCGCGACGCGGCGCTCGCTGGTGACGACGCTGCTGGCCCTGCTCGCGACCGGCGCGTTCTACGCGGCGTACGGCGCGATGGCGATCCTCGCGGCGACCTCGAAGCTCACGCTCGGCAACATGACGATGTACGTGCTCGCGTTCCGGAGCGGCCAGTCGTCGTTCCAGTCGATCCTCAGCGGGATCGGCAGCATCTACGAGCACAACCTCTACATGTCGAACCTGTTTGCTTACCTCGATGGGACCGTCGCCGCGGAGGACGAGGCCAAGGCCGCGCTGCCTGAGCTGCCCGCGAAGGCGGACGGCTCCGACGATGAGGAGGACGCGACCGAGCTCGGCATCCGCCTCGAGAACGTGAGCTTCCAGTATCCGGGCCAGGCGAAGGACGACAAGTGGGTCCTCCGCAACGTCGACCTCTTCATTCCGCGCGGGCAGAGCGTGGCGCTCGTCGGGCAGAACGGTGCGGGCAAGACCACGTTCGTGAAGCTCCTCACGCGGCTCTACGAGCCCACCGAGGGGCGCATCCTGCTCGACGGCAAGGATCTCCGCCGGTGGGACCGCACGGCGCTGCTCGCGCGCTTCGGCGTCGTGTTCCAGGACTTCAACCAGTACCAGCTGAAGCTGCGCGAGAACGTGGGCGTCGGCAGCGTGGAGCATCTCGAGGAGGTGCCGCGCATCGAGCGCGCGGTCACGCAGGGCGGCGCCGAGGCGCTGGTGTCGGGGATGACGTCGGGGCTCGAGACGCAGATGGGCCGCTGGTTCCAGGACGGCGTGGAGCTCTCGGGAGGGCAGTGGCAGAAGGTGGCGCTGGCGCGTGGCTTCATGCGCGAGCAGGCGGACATCCTCGTGCTCGACGAACCGACCGCTGCGCTCGATGCCGAGGCCGAGCACGCGGTCTTCGAACGCTTTCGCCACCTCGCGAAGGGGCGCACCACGATCATCATCTCGCACCGGTTCCCGACGGTGCGCATGGCCGACCGCATCCTCGTGCTGGAGAAGGGCGCCATCCTCGAGGACGGCACGCACGCCACGCTGCTCGCGGCCGACCAGACCTACGCGCACCTCTACCGCATGCAGGCCGAAGGCTATCTGTAGGGGGGGCTCCGCCCCTCGCTTCGCTCGTCTCAGGCGCCATCGCGCTCCTTCGCGATTCGGAAGACGTCGCAAAGCGAGCCGCCGTCCGAGCATCTTCACGAACCGCGACGTCTTCCGCCGCTGAACTGGTCTTCATCGAGACTCGACGTGGCGAGACCCGTGGAAATTGAGCGCACCGCGACCCTCACTGCGGTGCTGCGCGCCGCGGAGCGCGCCTGGCTTCCGCCCTTACGAGCTCTTTGCCGGCGAGGTGCGGCGTCGCTTCCACAGCAGGCACGCGACGATGATCACGTTGGGGGTGAGCCAGCCGAGGCCGATCAGCCACCACGCCGAGAACACCTTCTTCACCAGTGCGCGGCGGTCCGCGTCGGGCGCGTCGGCGCGGTCACCGGGGAACTGGAGCCGGCCGACCTTCATCTCGCCGGTGAGACGGAGGCCCTTGCCACCATCGAGCTCGGGGAGCGTGATCTCGTATTTGCAGATGCCCAGCTTGATGCCCATCACGACGGCGAGCTGCTCGTGGTTGGAGTCGGCGCCCTCGTCGTCCTCGAGGTCTGCACTCACCGAGCAGATGGCCGGGGTGAGGCTGCGCGCCTTGGTGAGCGCACCCTGACTGCACACGGGCGTCTCGCCTGCGCTGACGTGCGCGAAGACGTAGCGGGCATGACGCTCCAGCGTGGCGCACTCGCCACCGCACTCGAGCGTCGCGGTCTTGAGATCGCCTTGCTTCACGATGCGCATGGAGATCGCGCTGTCGTCGATGGTGGAGCGAAGCGAGATCTTCGGGCTCGCCTGGGGGGCGCGGTAAAGGTAGGCCGCGCTTCCTTGCGGGTGGGAGACGAGCCGGAGCCCGGAAGCGGGCTCGATGCGCAGCGGAACGTAGTCGTACCCGATGACCGGGCGGCCATCGCTGGTGGCGAGCGCGTGGTAGACCCAGAGGTCGGTGTTCTCGACGTAGATCGCCTCGACGCCGTCGGTGCACGAGTGAGAGATGCCGTGCACGGTCGGCTTCTCGACGTGCAGGTACACGCGGTCGACCAGCGTCTTGCCGCTGCTGTCGCGGGCGGTGACCTCGATGTCGGCGACGCCTGGAGCCATGCCCTTCAGCGTGAGCGTGCGCTCACCCACCGACTCCACGGCGATGACCCCGGCCTTCGACGACCGCGCGCTCGTGATCACCAGCTTGTCCTCGGTGCCGTTCGCGAAGACGACGACATCGAGCTTCGCGCCGGGCGCGATCGGCTTCTGGAAATTCTCGAAGTCGCCGCCCGCGGCGTAGGCGAACGTGAATCTCGCGTCGTACGCGGTGGCCTTCGAGTAGCAGCCGGCAGCGGAGGCGGAGAGCGCGGCGACGAAGAGGAGAGAGAGGAGGCGCTTCACGACCGCCAGCATAGCGGTGGGCCTGGCCGGGCCAGGCCGGGATCTGGCCAGGACAGCCCTACGTCGATTCAAGTGCGCGAGATTGCACGGTCGCGATCCTGGCGCGCGGCATGCTGAAGCCTGGGGCATGAACGGACTCAACCAGGTTCTCATCATGGGCAATCTCGGCGCCGACCCGGAGCTCCGGATGGCGGCGGGTGGCAAGGCTGTCCTCAAGCTGAGGGTGGCCACGAACGACAGGTGGCAAGACAAGAACGGAGAGTGGCAGGAGCGCGCGGAGTGGCATCGCGTGACGGTGTTCGGCAAGCACGCCGAGAACCTAGCGAAGTTCCTCCGCAAAGGAATGTGCGTGACGGTCAGCGGTCAGATCCGCACGTCGACCTACGAGAAGGAGGGACAGAAGCACTACAGCACCGAGATCGTGGCGTTCGCGGTCCACTCGCCGAACGAGCCCACCCGCAGCCATGCGGAAGGGCCGGGGTCCGAGGCGCCGTTCGCGCCGGCGTCGCTCAACGGCAGCAGCTTCGGGCGTGCGCCCGCAGCCGCGGCGACGGTGGACATCCCCTTCTGAGCTTCTGAGCTTCTGAGCTTCTGAGCGGGAGGAGCGCTGCGTGCGCCGGGATCGCGACGAAACGATCCCGGCGCGCGACGCGTCCGAGGCAGATACGGCAGCGTCTCGTCGTACGAGGAGGCGCGCAGCGACTCGCCATCGACGCGGCTCTGGCTCTCTGCGTCGTCGGGGGCGGGGCGTGTGCTCCCGGGAGCAACGTGCAGGGAAGCGACGCGACCGGAGGCCCCGCCGAAGCGCCGGCCAAGACGTTGCTGCCGGGCGAGGACACGGGCTTCGATCCGCCGGCAGACGGGGCGGCGCGGAGGGCCGCGGCTCTTCGGGTACCAGCGGTTCGTCGGGTACGAGCGGTTCGTCGGGTACGAGCGGTTGGTCGGGTACGAGCGGCGGCGGCGCGTGCGCGGTGTGCGATCGCGACTGGACGTGCAATGGCTTCACCGACAGCTGGACGACGCAAGG